>JASHQB010000100.1 GCA_030037775.1 Candidatus Acidiferrales bacterium | reverse complement strand
AATATGCGGCACGAAAGGCAGCTCGGATGCAGGTGCGCGCCGAGCGGGAACGCATGCACATTCGCATCGGCAATTGCAAATTGCTGGTGATCGTCGCGGGACTGGCGCTGGCATGGTATGCGCTGGTCCGGCATCGCGCATCGCCGTACTGGCTTTTGATTCCGGCCGTCACATACATCGCGCTGGCGGTATGGCATGAACTTACCATTCGCGCGCGCACTCGTGCAGAGCACGCGGCGGCGTTTTACGAACGCGGCTTGGCGCGTATCGAGGATCGCTGGAGCGGAAGCGGAGCAACCGGAGAGCGGTTTCGCGACACGGGCCACGTCTACGCAGATGACCTGGATATTTTTGGACACGGCGGGCTGTTCGAGCTTTTGTCATCGGCGCAAACGCCGATGGGCGAGCGATGCCTGGCCGATTGGCTACTGTCGGCGGCGTCCGTGCCGGAGATCCGCGAGCGGCAGAGCATCGTCAAGGAACTGGGTGAAAAACTGGATCTCCGCGAAAACACGTCGCTCCTGAGCGCCGGCTTGGTAGGGGCGGTCGATGCGCAAGCGCTGGTCGGTTGGGCCGAGACGCCTCCCAAGCTGGCAAATTCCCTCCTGAGAGCTGCCGCCGTAGCGCTGGCACTGCTTCAGGTTGCCGCCACCGTGGTGTGGGTGTCGAGCGACTGGTCACACTATTTGCCGTTTTTCATCGTGCTGGTCATCAATATCGGCGTCTATGCGTGGCTTCGAAAGCGTGCGGAAGCATCGATTAACGGGATTGGTTGCAATGAGGACGGGCTGCTGATTTTTTCGAAAGTACTGAAGCAGATCGAAACGGAGCGATTTACGTCGGAGAAACTGCGCCGTTTCCAAGGCGAGTTGCGAGACGGGCGGCAACCGGCGTCGCGGGCCATGGAAAAGCTCGCGCACCTTGTGAATTGGATTGACGCGCGGGATAGCTTGCTGATGAAAGTCATTGAGCTGCCTTTGCTGTACACAATTCAGCTTGGCCTTGCGGCGGACTCCTGGAGGAAACGGGAAGGCCCCAAAGCGCAGTTCTGCATCGACGCCGTCGCTGAGTTCGAAGCCCTGCTGTCGCTTTCGGCATACGCTTACGAGCACCCGGATGATTGTTTTCCGGAATTCGGAGAGGCCGGCGAGGTGCGCGCCTTTTTTGCCGGCGAGGAGCTCGGGCATCCCTTGATTCCTGTTGCGAAATGCGTGCGGAACACGGTGCATCTCGGCGAGGGGACACGAGTGTGGCTGGTGAGCGGTTCGAACATGTCCGGGAAGAGCACGCTGTTGCGGACGGTGGGAGTCAACGTTGTGCTGGCGATGGCCGGGGCTCCGGTGCGCGCAAAATCTCTACGCTTGCGCCCGATGGCGCTGGGCACGCGGATTCGCAGCACGGATTCGCTGCAGGAGGGGCGCTCGAACTTCTTCACGGAGATTCTGCGCATACGGCAGGTGGCGGCACTTTCCGAAAAGGACGGCCCGCTGCTTTTTCTGTTTGACGAATTGCTGGAAGGGACGAATTCGCACGACCGGGAGGTCGGCTCGGAAGCCTTGCTGCGCGCGCTGCTGGGGCGGGACACGGCGGGAATCGTGACCACGCACGACCTGGCGCTGACGCGCATCCAGGCAACGCTCAACGGAAACGTCCGCAACGTTCACTTCGAGGATCAGATTGTGAACGGCGAAATGAGCTTTGATTACAAACTGCGCGATGGAATCGTGCCGAAGAGCAATGCTCTGGAACTGATGCGCTGGATCGGGTTGAAAGTGTGAATGTGCGAAGGAGGCATTGGGCACATGTGCCGTCCTGAAACAGTTCGGCTGGGCGCGATCGTCAGCATCTTATCCAGTCAGTACTCGTTCCCAAATTGGAAATGTTTTTCTTGCGGCGCGTGACAACGCTGGCTAGCATAGCGGCGCGATGCCGCTGGCGACCGAACACATCCGACGAATGCGCGGCGGCGCGCAGTCTCACCTGATGCGCTGCGAGGACGAAAACTTCTACATCGTCAAATTCCAGAACAATCCGCAGGGGACGCGAATTCTGGTGAATGAATTGCTGGGGACAAGGTTAGCGGCGAGGATGGGGGTGTCGGTGGCGGGCGCGGCGGTGGTTGAAGTACGCTCGCAGATGGTGGAATTGACCGAGGATTTGGTGGTGCAGCTCGGCCGCGGCAGAGTGCCTTGCGTCGCGGGTCTGGAATTCGGGTCACAATATCCCGGCCATCCCGCGACCACGGCGGTATACGACTTCTTGCCGGATGAACAGTTGCGCCGGGTCGAAAACCTACCGGACTTTTGCGGCATCTTCGTCTTCGACAAGTGGACCTGCAACACCAATGGCAGGCAGGCGATCTTCTTGCGCGCGCGGGATGGGGAGCGCTATCGCGCGGTGATGATCGACCACGGCTTTTGCTTCAACGCCTCGGAATGGAATTTCCCGGACGCGCCACTGCGCGGCATCTATGCGCGCTCGGCGGTGTACGAAGAAGCGCACGGCTGGGAGGCCTTCGAGCCCTGGATCGAGCGCGTGGAAAAACGGATGGATGAAAACGTACTCGACGAGGTTGCGCGAGAGATTCCACCCGAGTGGTACAATTTCGACCAGGACGCCCTCTATCGCTTGCTGGAGCAACTGCTTCGTAGGCGCAAGCTCGTGCGGGAGCTGGTTCTGAGCGCGAAGAACTCTTCGCGAATGCCCTTTCCCCACTGGACGTGAAACATGAGCGAATCGCACCGAAACACGCTGACCTATCGCGTTTTGCGCTACACGCCGAATCTGATCCGCGACGAATGGGTGAACGTCGGGATCGTGCTCGAGGATCCGCGAAAGCAGGTGGCTCGCGCGCGGCTCATCGAGGATGAAGCGGAAATTCTGCGCGTGCGCCGGCTGCATCCGAACGCCGATGACGCGCTGTTGCGCGCGCTTCCCGGCTCCTTTCAGGCGGAACTGGCCTCCACCGGCGCGAGCGCCGCGTGGATCGAGAAAATGGAAGAGACGCTCTCGAATACGCTGCAGCTAGGCCCGCGCAAGGCGGTGATGAGCGAAGACTTCGACGCCGAACTGGAGCGGCTCTATCGCGACCACGTGGCCGTGCCGTCCCGGATGGGACGCGGCGCAACGATTCTGGAAAACACCCGCGCATGGATTCGCCTGAAGCTGAACGATGTGTTCCGCAGGCACCGCATCCTGGCGAAAATGGAAAAAAGCGTGCGGGCGGAACAGTTCACGCAACCCGGGGATCCCCTGCGCATCGATTACGGCTACCGGTTCAACGGCACGCATGGATATGTGCAGGCGCTGTCGCTGGCACGCGACCCGGCGCAGGCCAAAGTGCTGGCCTACACCGCGGAATGCATTCGCGCGCGGCACGCCAGTGCGGAGTTTGCGGCAATCACCGAGGTTGCGCCCCTGCCTCAGAATCCGAGGCATCAATTCATCGTGAGTTTGTTCAACGAACAGAAAATCAGCGTGGTTCCTCTGCCGCAAGTGGAAATGTTCGCCGAGCGGCTGCGGGTGCGCCTGCAATAAAGCTGCCCGCCCGCGTGAAATGGAGGCTCGCCGCCAGCGGCCTGAAAATAGAAACGGGGCGGGAGAGCGATCCCGCCCCGTTGGAGAGACCGGCTGGGGAACTCTTACAGAATGCTTTCGGTCCAGTTCTCGAGGAAGTGCTTGATCTTGCCCATGAACTGGTGGGCGATGGCGCCATCCACGACGCGATGGTCGTAGCTGAGCGTCAGATAGACCATGGAGCGGATGGCAATAGCGTCGTCCACCACCACCGGCCGCTTCTCAATGGTGCCCAAGCCGAGAATCGCGACGTTGGGCTGGCTGATCACCGGCAATCCCATCAAACCGCCGAACACGCCAGGATTAGTGATGGAGAATGTGCCCTCCTGGACTTCTTCAGGCTTGAGGCGCTTCGAGCGGGCGCGCTCCGCCAGATCGTTGATGGCGCGCTGCAGGCCAAGGAAATTCTTCTCCTCGGCGTTCTTCACCACCGGGACAATCAGGCCCCAATCGAGCGCGACAGCGATGCCGATGTTGCATTCGCGGTGGAACACGATGTTGGTGCCGTCCACCGAGGAGTTCACGGTGGGGAAAGCGCGCAGACCCTCGACGGCGGCGCGAATAAAGAAGGGCATGAAGGTGAGCTTTGAGCCGGTGGTGCGCTCGAACTCCTCCTTTTTCTGATTGCGCAGCTTGACCAGATTGGTTACGTCGGCCTCATCGATGGAATATACGTGCGGCGAAACACGCTTGGACATGACCATGTGGTCGGCGATTTTCTGCCGCATCACGGACATGGGCTCCACGCTGTAATTTCCAAAGTACATGCGTTCGCGCGGAACGGCGGTCTCGAGGAGGGCGTGCGCCTGGGCACCTGAAGGCGGCGGTGGCGGAGCAGCCGCAGGACGCTGCGCTGGAGACGCATAGGAAGCCGCAGGCGCTTGCCGACCGGCGGCGCCACCTTCCATCGCGGACAAGATGTCTTTCTTGCTTACCCTGCCGCCGGCGCCGGTGCCGGGCACTTGCGTCAAGTCGATGTTGTTTTCTTTGGCCAGGCGGCGCACGAGCGGGGAGCTGCGTACTTTCTCCGTGCCGGGACGCTGCGGCGGAGCGGACGCGCCCGTTGCGGCAAGCGGACGCGGTGCAGCTTGCGGAGCGGAGGCTGGCTGCTGAGCGTCGGCCTTCGCCGCCTCAGCTCTGGTCGGAGCGGACGCTGGCGCGGGTTTTTCGTCCGCGCGCTCGCGTGCCTCCACTCTCGCTGGCTCTTGCTTTTCTTGCCTGGCCGGCGCTGGCGCTGAAGCCACAGCGCTTCCCGCGCCGTCAATCACGCCAACAACCGTCTGTATGGGGACTGTCTGGCCCTCGGAAACCTTGATTTCTTTTAGCACCCCCGCCGCCGGGGAAGGAATTTCGGCGTCGACTTTGTCGGTCGAAATCTCGAAGAGCGGCTCGTCGCGCTCGACCTTCTCGCCCGGTTTCTTGAGCCATTTGGTGATGGTGCCTTCGAAAATGCTTTCCCCCATCTGGGGCATGATTACGTCAGTGGCCATTGCTCTCTCCTTAGGAGTTCAGTACGCTGCCAGTTCGCGGGCTGTGGAAAGAATGTCGTTTTTATTCGGCAAAAAACGCTCTTCGAGCGGCGGTGAAAACGGCACCGGCGAATCTTTCGCTGTGACGCGCAGAATCGGTCCATCGAGGTCCTCGAATGCGCCTTCGCAGGCCACGGCGGCAATTTCTCCGGCGATACCGCCGGTGCGCGTGTCCTCGTGGACAATGAGCAGCTTATTGGTCTTCTTCACAGAGTGAAGAATTGTCTCTTTGTCCAGCGGAAGCAGGGTGCGCAGGTCGACGACTTCCACATCGATCCCCTCTTTGGCCAGTTCGTCAGCGGCTTCAAGGGAGGTATGCATCATGGCGGCGTAGGTGACGATGGTCAGGTCGCGTCCTTCGCGACGGACGATGGCTTTTCCGATGGGCACGGTGTAATCGTCGCTGGGCAGCTCTTCCTTGACGCGGCGGTAGAGAAATTTGTGCTCGAAGAAGAGAACCGGATTATTGTCGCGAATGGCGGACTTCAGGAGCCCCTTGGCGTCATAGGCCGTCGAGGGATAAATCACCTTCAATCCGGGCGTGTGCACAAAATACATTTCCGGGTTCGCGGAGTGGAACGGCCCGCCGTGCACTCCCCCGCCGGAGGGCCCACGCATTACCATCGGCACGGGAGCACCCCAACGATAGTGGGATTTTGCGACGAAATTCGTGATCTGGTTGAAGCAGCAGGCGATGAAATCGATGAATTGCAGCTCGGCGATGGGCCGCAAACCCTGGTAGCTCATGCCCACGGCGGCGCCGATAATGGCGGTTTCGCTGATCGGGGTATCGATCACCCGCTCCCAGCCGAAGCGCTCAAGCAGCCCGGCGGTAACTTTGAAGGCCCCGCCGTAAACACCAATGTCCTCGCCGATGGTGACGACGGAAGGATCACGCTCCATCTCCTCGAAGATCGCCTGGCGAATCGCCTCCAGCATCGTAACCGGAGCCATTACTTCCTCCCTGCCTTGCCCTTGGGGCCGCGGCCGAAGGGCACCCTCTCGGCTTCCGCGATTCTTGATTTTTCCGGACGCTCATTGGGCTTTTGCAGGCTGGCCTTCTGTCCATTGGATTTGGGCTCAGGCGAATTGCGCATCGATTTGCCTGACGGCGCGGAGGCCGCGGATTTCCCGCCATTGCCGGCGGCAGCGGCGGCCTTGCTTGAAATCGTTGACGCCAAATCGAAGCCGCCAAAATCGGCGACTTCCCACTCGGGCTTTACGGAGGATTGCGGCGGGGTCACTTCCTTCTTCGAGCGCTTCCATTCCGCTTCGACGGTGTGGCAACCCTCGCAGTAGACGCCCTGCTCGGCAAGGTCCGGGGGAGGCAGCGGAGATTTCTCCGCAAATTCCAGCTCTTCTTTCAATTCCTTGTCGATGCGCGCGTCGAGACCCGCTTTGGACTTGGCATCCCAGATATTGTTTTCGGTGAGATATTTTTCATAGCGCGCGATCGGGTCGCGCGCTTCCCAATATTCGAACATCTCCTTGGGGACGTACTCGGCCGGGTCATGCTGCGCATGGCCTTTCATGCGCATCGTTTTCGCCTCGATGAGCACGGGGCCGTTGCCAGCGCGGCAGCGGTCGACGGCCTCTTTGGCCGTCTGGTAAACGGCCACGACGTCATTGCCGTCGACGATGGAACTGGCGATGCCGTACGCCTTGGCGCGATCCGCCAGATTGTGAAGCGGCACTTGCTTCGCCACGGGAGTGGAATAGGCCCATTGATTGTTCTCGACCACCAGCACAAGCGCAGCGCGCTGCGTGGCCGCGAAGTTCAAGCCTTCGTGAAAAGCGCCGGTCGACGTGGCGCCGTCGCCCACCCAGGTCATGGCGACGATGTTCTGACCGAGATAGCGGCCGGCGATGGCCACGCCGGTCATCACGGGGACCAAATCGCCCAACATGGAAATTGGCGAAACCACGTGGCGAACTTTCAAATCGCCAAAGTGGCTGGTGCCGTCCTTGCCCATCGTGGGAGAGTCCTTGCGCGCCATGTATTGCATGAGAATGTCGCGAGGTTTGAAGCCCTTGACGAGCAGCCCGCCCACATTGCGGATCATCGGCGCGATCCAGTCGCGCTTTTCCAGGGCGTAGGCGGTGCCGACGGAAGTGGCTTCCTGCCCCAGATTCGAATAGAGGCCGCCCACGACGACATTCTGGCGGAACAACCGCACCAGCTGCTCATCGAGCGCGCGGTTTAATTTCATGAAGTAGTAAAGTTCGAGGTGCTGATCCCTGGTGAGCGGATAGCTCATCTGTTGCTCCCTGCGCAAGATGCCACCATTCTACGGCAAATCGCTGCGCGAAGCTGCGGCCTTCTCGCCGGCGGGCGCCGTTCATCAGGGCGCGGCATGAACGGGCACCTCCCGCGCTTGTTCATGTTCATGCAAAGTTTCTTCGAGCCAGCCCAGCAAGACAGGGCGCATCTCCCGGCCAAGTACTGCCGCAAAATGCCGCAGGAGGCGCGGGACAACCTCTTCGCGGTGAACGGCGCGGCCCAACAGAGCTTCCAACGAGGTGGCACGTTTGCCTTGGATTCCGCAGGGAACGATCAAATCGAAGTAGCGCAAATCGGTTGAGACGTTGTATGCAAATCCGTGCGAAGTCACCCATCGGCTGAGGTGCACGCCGATGGCAGCGAGCTTTTCGACGGTTGCGGGCTGGTCGCCATCGGCCGACGCTTCGATCCAAACGCCGGTCATGCCCGCCTTGCGGCCCGCCTCAATGCCGAACTCCGCCGTGGCGCGAATCATCACTTGTTCCAGTTGCCGCACGTACCAGGCGACGTCGCGCCGAATGGCCGCGAGATTCAAGATCGGATAGCCGACAATCTGTCCCGGCCCGTGATAGGTGATATCTCCGCCGCGATCGGTGGAGTGGAATTCGACGTTCATTTGCCGAAGCAAATGCTCCGACGCCAGCAGGTGCTCCAGGCGGCCGTTGCGTCCGAGGGTGATCACGTGCGGGTGCTCGCAGAGAAGCAGGACATCCGGGACGGTTCCGGCTTTGCGCGCGGCCACCAAGCGGCGTTGCAGCTCGAAAGCCGGCCGGTAAGCCATGAAACCCGCGTCGACGACCCAACAAGTGTTATCGGTAATTGGCAAAGACTCCATCTGCGCGCTATGCGTTGATCGCCAGTCCCATCACGGAGTTGAATGCATCGCCCATCGCTTCCCAGACGGTCGGATGGGCGTGAATCATGGCCATCATGTCGTCGACAGCGCCTTCCAGCTGAAGCGTGGTGGTGGCTTCGGCAATGATCTCCGTCGAGAGCGACCCGATCGAGTGCACTCCCAGTATTTCATTGTACTTCTCATCGGCCACGACTTTGATGAATCCTTCGTGACGATTTAGAATCGAGGACTTGCTGTTGGCCAGAAATGGAAACTTGCCGATTTTCACCTTGTGACCCGCGTCGCGCGCCTGCTTCTCTGTTAGTCCCACCGAGCCAATCTGCGGCTCGCAGAACGTGCAATTGGGGCAGCGATTGCGGTCAAACGGCTGCACCGGCTTTCCGGCGATACGCCCGACGGCGATGATACCCTCCATCGAACCAGCATGCGCGAGCTGCGGCAGGCCAGCCACAATGTCGCCAATCGCATATAGATGCGGCTCAGCTGTTTCCATATACGGCGAGGTGACTACGAACCCGCGGTCCAATTTCGCCGCGGTCTTTTCGAGCCCCACATTCTCGGTCTTCGGCTTGCGCCCGACGGCAATGAGAACTCCCTCGGCAGCGATCGTTTGCGCTGCCCCCGCTTTGTCCTTGAACATAACAGTGACGCCCTTGGCGTCTTTCTTCACCGATTCCACTCCCGCTTCGAGCTCGAAGCGAATGCCTCGCTTCCGAAAGGTCTTAGCGAGTTCAGCCGAGATTTCTTCGTCCTCCAGGGGAACCATTCTCGGCAGCTTTTCGAGGATGGTGACTTCCGTGCCAAAGGATTCGTAAATCGACGCGAACTCCACACCCACGGCTCCTGCCCCTACAATCACCAGCGACTTCGGTATCGCGGGTAGCGCCAGCACGCCGCAGTTGTCAAAGATACTTTTGTTGTCGATTTCTACCCCGGGTAACGACCGCGCGCTGGAACCCGACGCGAGTATGATGTTCGCTGTTTCGATTTCGGTCTTCTTGCCGTTTTGTTCGACGGAAACTCTTCCCGGCCCAGCGATGCGGCCCCAGCCTTGCATCCATTCCACTTTGTTTTTCTTGAAGAGGAATTCGATTCCTTTGGCGTGCTTGTTTACGATTTTATTCTTGCGATCAATCATCGCGGGCCAGTTCACCTTGACGTCGCTGACTTCAAGGCCGTACTCCGCCGCCCGTTTGAAATCCTCGTAAATCTCAGCGTGGTGGAGCAGAACTTTCGTTGGAATGCAGCCCACGTGCAGGCAGGTGCCGCCGAGAAAAGGGTCTTTCTCGATAACGATGGTCTTCAAGCCCCACTGTCCGGCGCGGATTGCCGCTACATATCCACCCGGCCCGCTTCCAATAATCGCAAGATCGTATTTGGCCAAACTCGCTCTCCTCGCCGGGGCGTCCAGCCCAGCCTTCCACAGGAAATGCAAAAGGTTTGTGCACAGCGGCTCCCATTCTGCCGCGCGCAAATTATCGATTCTATCAGCCACGCCAAGGCGTCGCAACCTCGCAAGCAAATCGCGAAAAATCGTCGGGCGCGCGGCGATTCGCGTATGATGCCGATTCGGCAACAGGAGCCGGCGGCAGGGCGCAGACGAATACAAACGTTCGAAAAGAAGAGGGTTGCCACCGATGAATGCGCAAAACGAGAGTCCGGTCCCGGCTCAGCAACCGGCCCCGAGAATCGACGGTGTCGAGGACCGCATTGCTTCCGCTTTCGCGGGTCCGCGGGGCATCCGTGCAGGGTGGCGATGGCTGATTTTCCTCGCGATTCTCTTCGGATGCGCAACTGTACTGGTGATCATTTGCACTGCCATAGGCCTTCTGAACTTGCGTGGCGGGCAAGCGACTGGTGCGGTGTTCACTGCACCGACCGTTGCCGTCGAAGAAGCCATTTTCGTGATTTCGATGTTCATTGCGGCCGCCATTATGGCGAAGATTGAGAAACGACCGATGGGGCAATACGGCCTGCCGTTGCGCCAGGCGTTCGGGCGGCTCTTCTGGCTGGGGATCCTTTGGGGATTTGTGGCAATTACGGCCACGTTGGTGCTGATCGCAGCGCTGCACGGATTCAACTTCGGAAAAGTGGCACTCTCCGGCCACCCGCTCATTCATTATGCCGCGTTGTGGGGAATTGGATTTCTGCTGACCGGCTTCTTCGAGGAATTCGTTTTCCGCGGCTACAGCCAGTTCACATTGGCCACGGGAATGGGATTTTGGCCCGCAGCGATTCTCCTGTCGATTCTCTTCGGCGCCGGGCACATGAACAACTCGGGCGAGGCATTGCCCGGGGCGCTGGGCGCGGCGCTGATCGGATTCTTTTTCTGCTTTACTTTGAGCCGGACTGGCAGCCTATGGTTCGCGGTCGGGTTGCACGCCGCCTGGGACTACGGCGAAACCTTCATTTACGGAGTCCCGGACAGCGGCCTGCCTGCGCCCGGACATTTGCTGAATTCCTCGCTTCATGGCCCGAGGTGGCTGACGGGAGGTGCGGTTGGACCCGAAGCGAGCGTCGCGGCGTTTATGGTCATTGGGTTGCTGTTTCTGATCTTCCACTTCTGCTTCCCCGCTCGTTTGTCGATTGAAGACGGCAGGTAACTTTTCCGATATGACCTACATCTAATGGGGGCTTGCGGGGGACGCGGCGCCCCGTGAATTGACAAGCGTAAAGCACGCCGCTACAATCGTTGGATTTTGTGGAAGGCGAAAAGCTTTCCGAGGGTCATGACTGTGGATAAGAAGAGGTTGGATTATTACAAAAAGAAGTTACAGGCCCGGCGCGAAGAGCTGGTGAAGGCCATCGTTCGCACTGGCCAGGAAGGCCGGGAGGCGGATGAGGATCCGACGGTAGACCTCGCGGACAAGGCCGCGAACTCCTACACCAAGGAATTCCTTTTCGGCCAGACCCATAACGATCGCGCTTTGTTGCAACTGGTCGACGAAGCCCTCGAGCGCATCCGCGAAGGCACGTTTGGCTTGTGCGTGCAGTGTCAAGAGGAACTGCAACAGAAGCGCCTGGAAGCTGTACCGTGGACTCGCTACTGCATCACCTGCCAGGAAAAGCAAGAGCAAGGGCTTCTGTAGCATCCTCTCTAGGCCGAGAAATCTTCCTCAATGAGTGTGCTGGGCGTGTGTCCAGCGCCGAAGCGCCGGCAGCATAAGCGCGCTTCCTCACAGGACACAAAATGGTGTAGGTTATGGAAGTCCCTCTTCGGTAAATGAAGACCTCCATCGTTCGCGGAGTCGCCGACGCCCTAACCTCGGTGTTGTTCCCGGCGCCGTGCCGCATCTGCGGCACGGTACTCGCGCGCGCGGGGATGCTGCCGATTTGTGAAGCCTGCTTCCAATCCTTCCAACCAATGCGAAGCCCGATGTGCGTATGCTGCGGACGGCCATTCGTTTCGGAAGCGACGCTCGACGCCGAGGCGCCGAAATGCTTTGTGTGCAGGCGCGAAGCGTACGCGTTCGAGTACGCCCGAAGCTTCGGCGCTTACACCGACGAGATGGTTCGCGCCGTCAGCTTGCTCAAGTATGAGAAGCTGACCCGCCTGGGACGTTGGTTCGCTGAACGTTTGCATCAAATCATCGATGCGGATCCTGTTTTGCGCCCTGTGGACGTGGTGGTGCCCGTTCCTCTCCATCCCTCGCGCCTGCACGAGCGCGGCTACAACCAAGCCGAACTGATCGCCAAGCCGCTGGCACGCAAATTGCGCCTTCCGTTGAGACCGTACCTCCTGGTGCGCACCAAGCCTCGGCCACCCCGTCTTCTGCTCTCGCGGAGGGAGCGCTGGCTAACGGTACGTGGCGCTTACGAAATGCGAAAAGGGGCGCGAGTTGACAATCTGCGCGTGTTGCTGGTAGATGATGTATTTACGACTGGCGCGACGCTCGACGCGTGCGCTCGTGCCTTGAAGAAAGCGGGCGCCAAGAGCGTGATTGGTTTGACGGTTGCACGGGCCATCTCGCAGGCCGGTCCGGATGTTACTGCATTTAAACAGAAAATCAGGCCGCTCCGGGTAGAATCTGCATCTAAGGGAGAGAACGGCTAGGGTCCATGGCCAGCATCGTAACCGGATTCGAGCTCAATTATGGATAGCCGTCACAAACCGAATATGTTGCGGCCCCGGCCGAAGATTTCCGTAGCGGGGAGTCACCCTCTAACCGGAGCGAGCGCGCTGCCTGAGTGTGCACCTCGCCGTCCGTCGCTGATGCAGGCGCCGGTCCTGGTGCTCAACGCCACCTTTGAGCCAATTAACGTGACCGCGGTTCGCCGCGCATTGGTACTCATGCTCAAGGGCGTTGCCCAGGCGGAAGAGACACAAGCCTCGCAGGTGCACTCGACAAGCAAGGCCGTTCCCGTGCCGTCGGTGATCCGGCTGCTCAGTTATCGCCACATTCCGCAGCAGAGCCGTGCTCTTTCGCGGAAGAATATCCTGCTGCGGGATCGGAATATCTGCCAGTTTTGCGGGCGTACGTTTTCGACTTCCGAGCTTACTCTGGATCACGTCCTGCCTCGTTCACGCGGAGGCCGATCTTCGTGGGAGAACCTCGTAGCATGTTGTTACGAGTGCAACAATCGGAAGGGTGACCGCACTCCGGAAGAGGCTGGACTCCAGTTGGCGCGAAGGCCCCGACCCTTCACGCTGCACACGTCGCGGCAGCTCATGCGCCTGATTGGCCACAAAGACGAGAAATGGCGGAAGTACCTTTTCTACTGAGGACTTGGTCGGGAGTCTTTCCGTTCGATTCTAAGTGATTTCTTCCATTGCAACCTTTCCCCAAATATGGCATCTATCTCAGTAATCACATCTAGGACACACCCCGGGAAGTGGCGTAGGGAAACCTAAGCTGCTTCCCTTCTTTTTTGCTGGATGCCTGTTCATTGCCTGAAAACAACCCGCAGACCACGGCGCCAGTTCTCGTTTAGCCCGATCCTGGCAAACCATACGTCTGGCAAGAAATAGCGAAGCTGGACTTCGTTTGCGGGGTGAAAACGCAGGTTCGGCGCCACCAGCCAGATCAGCGGCGCGTCGGGCCGGAGCTCAACACCTTGGAAATAGCCATAACGCTGGAAATCGCCTTCCACCAAGTGCCGGCGAACGCGCAACCAATAATCGACCGCCTGCAGCGGCAACTGCAAGTCCTCTGAGGCTTTCAGCTCAATGACCACGAGCCGGCCGGCGCGCGTTACGCCAAGGAGGTCAATGATGCCACGCTCGCCGGCGGCCAGTGCCGGGACCTGCGAATAAAGATGCCCCGGATCCAGGCAAGCATCCAATCTGGTTGGTTCGGCGCGCACCATGGTCTCGAGCCAACGTTCGGGTGCGGCGCGGTAGAGGGGGTCGTTCGTCCCGGAGCTGAGGCAGTCGCGTCTCTGCGCGAGTCTTGCGAGCAGGTGCACGAGTTCCGGCGCTTCTGGGCCATTGACCAGTCGGCGTTCATCACCCAGGCCGCAATACATTTGGCCCTCGCTTTGGCGCGCGAACTCGAGACCACGGAAACGGAAACAAATATCACGCGTGCCGGCCGGCACGGAAACTTCGACTGCCTCTGCATCCTGCGGCAGCAACGCTCGCACGCGATGGATCGTCTCGCTCGCTGCAGCAAGAGCAAACTCCGCGTCGCGGCGGGGCACAAGCCAGCTTTCCACGTTGCCGCGACCGGAAGCTTCCACGCGCTGAACCTGGAAGCTGGGTTCGGCGAACTCGAAGACTTCCAAGCCCACCGCGGGACTTAACGCGCGGGCGCGCTCCATCGTGACCCGCGTTTGGCCCTCCGGAAGAAACAACCGGAGGCCTTGGATCGTGCGGCGTTCCGCATGTAGCCGCGTCCAATCCAGCCATAGGAGCCCGAAGCTCAGAATCCCGTCGAACGCGACGGAGTTCTCGGATGGTGCGGCGGCCATTACCGCCCACCAGGAACGGCCCTCGCTCATCAGAGCTCGTGTGTACACCGCGGAAAAAGAACGCTTCAAATCGGGGGCCGTGGTCAGAGATTCAACGTGGGCATCCGGAAACTGCTCTGCCAGCATGCGCGCAAATCGCGCCTTGAACTGTTCTCGCCCGATGCGCGCCGCGGTTCTAGGACGGGGGGCGCCCAGAAACTCTAGGCGCGCCGGTTTTGCGAGGCCAAACCTCTGCACCTCGAGCCGAATGTGATCGGACTCACAAGCGGAGACTCGCAGGATTCTGCGGACAAAGCTGGTTTTGGGAGACCAGAGGTGAATCAGGGTTTGCTTTCCCTGCGTTCGAATTTCACTGCGGAAGCCAACTAGCGAGGCCAGCCACTCACCGTCTTCGTGAACCTCGACGGCCCCCTTCGAGACGAGCTGCCCGAGAACCTCCTCCAGATTTTTCCATTGGTCCATGGAACTGGGAAAACCAAATGAACCTATTCGAGATCGAGGCCCGTTATGTGAATCGCCGGGAACTTGTGGTTCCACTTATCCGGTATCGCCTCAAATCCGATCTGGAAATCGCGTGTCTCGCCGCTTTGAAGCGGCTCCGCGTTGTTTCCGATAATCCGGCGCGTATCCCGCAACGCGAGCTTATTCTCTTGGTCGTAGAATTCCACGGTGACCTCAGCGGCACGAATCGTGCGAGCGCCCTTATTGGAAATATCTCCATTCAAGTAGGTGACCTGCTGATGCAGCATATTCTCGAAAGCAGACAGGTTCAAATTGTCAAAAGTGATCTCAGCCACATAGGCCTGCTCGGCAGCGCCAAACGGAAGAGGCTTCTGAACCGTGGATGCCGCCCCGCCCGAGAACCGCATCGCCAGATAAAAAACACCAAAAGCGATGAGCACGACGATGACCCCCACCAGAAAGGGACCACCCATCCGGCTGCGATCATCACGTTCCAAGCTGCTCTCCTGACGCCAAACTGAAGCCCAGCGCCGTCGCTAACGGCCAAACGAAAGCCGTAGAATGAGCGGCTCGGGCAGGCCTGCCTTTTCCATGCGCTGCTGCACCGATTCTACTTCGTAGGGGACTCGCCAAAAGTCGACCTCGCTGTGAGCAACATCGGCAATGGCAAAGGCGGCACGCGGGTCGCCGTCACGTGGCTGGCCGACCGATCCGGGATTCAGCAGGTAATTCGTGCCCTTCTTGATTTCCAGTTTGGTGAATTTTTCGCCATTGGCGGGACGCAAACGAAGCGCCGCTATTGCATTATCCGGACCGAGCGAGAAGCCGCCCTGCAGATGGGTATGACCAAAAAATGTCACCTGCGAAGGCGCCTCCAGCAGCGACTCGAGCGCTTGCGCAGGCGCGACCACATATTCGTCCTCATCGCGAAGCGCGCCGTGAACCAGGGAAAATCCGTCGATCGAAAGCGGACCGAGCGGCAAGGTTTCGAGATACTCGCGGTTTTCCGGACGAAGTTGCTCGCGCGTCCACATGGCCGCGGCGCGAGCCACGGGATTGAAATCCTCGGCGCTCTCAAGCCCGCTGCCGACCTTATCGTGATTTCCGCGAATGGTTACCGCGCCTAGGGCGCGCACGCGATCAATCACCTCATTCGGATCCGGTCCGTAGCCGACGATATCGCCGAGGCAAACAACCTTGTCCCACTTGCCTTCTGATTCCGCCAGCGATGTCTGTAGCGCCGTCAAGTTCGCATGAATGTCACTAAGAATCAGAAATCTCACGAAATGCGCTCCAGAGCAACGGCCAGATTATAGACGATGGACTTGCCCCTTGCACGGCCTGGAATCATTAGACACCCGTGACACGAAGTTGGCCTCAGCGAATCCACATGCAATCGCCGTAGCTGTAGAAACGATAGTTCGCATCGACAGCGTGCCGATACGCTCGAAGGACATTCTCCCGTCCCGCAAAGGCGGCCACCAACGCGAGCAGGCTCGAACGAGGCAGATGAAAGTTTGTCAGCAGTTGAGTCACAACGCGAAAAGGCTTTCCAGGGAAAAGGAAAATGTCCGCTTCAAATTGCCCCGGTGCAACGGGCCCATGGTGACGAGCGCCGCTTCCGAGCGCGGCAAATTTTTGGGCGGCGTCTTCGAGAGCTCTGACCACCGTGGTGCCAACCGCGAGAATCGGCCGCTGATCCTTGCGAGCGCGAGCGACCGCAGCAGCCGTTGCCTCGGAAATCTCGTAGGACTCCTGGTGGATGCGGTGCTCCTCAAGCTGCTCCGTGCGAATCGGCTCAAATGTGCCCAGACCGACGTTGAGCGTGATTTCGCGAACCTCTACGCCCCGCTCCGCCAAGCGCGAAAGGATCGCCGGCGTGAAGTGCAATCCCGCAGTGGGAGCGGCAACGGCAGTTCCCTGCCGCGCAAAGACCGTCTGATAGCGCTCCCGATCCAAGGGTTCATCGTCGCGCTTAATGTAAGGAGGCAGCGGAATATGGCCAAGCCGCTCGACGGAACTAAGCAGGTCTCCCTGGCCAGAGAACCTGAGCCTTCTCTGGCCATAAGTGCCACGGCCAATTACTTTAGCTTCCAGCTCGCCACTTCCGAAAATGATCGTCTCATTCACCGCAATCTTGCGGCCCGGTCGAACCAAGGCTTCCCATTCGTCCCGGCCCACGGCTCGCAGGAGCAGCACTTCGATCGGCGATGTCAGGTTTTCCAGGCGAATGGGGCTGTTCTTGCCAACCGGCTGCGCGTTCAGCCCTTTGCGGCGGCCCCAGAGGCGCGCGGGAAGCACGCGCGTATTATTCACGATGATCAGCTCGTCTCCTCGCAAAAGCCCTTCAAATTCTCTGAACGTACGGTCTTCCAGCGAGCCCGTTGCGCGGCACATTACGAGCATGCGGGAAGCGTCGCGGTCCTTGAGGGGCCACTGCGCGATGCGCTCGGCGGGCAATTCGTAATCGAATTCGCTGACGTTCAATTCCCAGGCTTTCCATCGCCCGCGCTTCCGCGCAGGATGGTACTTCGGCGAAAACTATGCTATGACAACATTCAAATTCAACCGGCTGCGTGCCTTACCGCCGGATGGCCGCGTTGCGCAGCTGCGACGTTCCCATTGTAGCGAAGCTTCCGGCCTGATGCTTCTCTTGAGGATGAACGATGGCTGAAGGGCAGGTCAAAATCAGCCAGCGAGGAGCCGATCGAATTCGCTCCGGCCATCTGTGGGTTTACCGCAGCGACGTTCGCAGCGCGGAAGCCCAAAGCGGTGACGCCGTTCGCGTTACCGACGAGCATGATAACTTCGTTGGACGGGCGTTCTTCAGCAGCCGTTCACAGATTGCTCTTCGCCTTCTTACCCGCGATGACATCCCCATTGATCGGGAATTTTTCAAGTCTCGCATCCGCACAGCCGCAGAATACCGCGGGCGCGTCGTCTCCGACACGGAGGCCTACCGGCTCATCTATGGCGAATCCGACCTGATTCCGTCGCTTATCGTGGATCGCTATGCAGATTGGCTAGTGCTGCAAACGCTCAGCCAGGGCACCGAATCGCGCAAGGAAGAGATCGTCTCACTTCTCGTCGAAGAGTTCTCACCACGCGGCATTCTGGAAAGAAACGATCCTCGCGTGCGCGAGCTCGAAGGCCTCGAGCGGCGCAATTCCATTCTTTACGGGGAAGTCCCGGACAAGATCGTGGCCGCGCAAAATGGCATCCGTTTCGTCCACGACTTGCACACCGGCCAGAAAACAGGAGGGTTCCTGGACCAACGTGAAAATCACCGCGCCGCCGCGAAATACGCCTCCGGACAGGTCCTCGACTGTTTCACCTATCACGGCGGATTCGCGCTTACCATCGCAGCGAAAGCAGACCGCGTGGAAGCGACTGATCTCTCCGGCGCCGCCATCACCATTGCGCGGGAGAATCAACAGTTGAACAACATCGCTAACGTGACTTTCAGCGAAGCGAACTCGTTCGACGCGCTTAAGGCCCATGACAGTTCCGGCCGCAAGTTCGACATGGTGATTCTGGACCCGCCGGCATTTGCCAAGAACCGCGAAAGCGTGCCCGCAGCCGTCCGTGGCTACAAAGAAATCAACCTGCGCGCTTTGAAGATCCTGAAGCCGGGAGGCACTCTCGTCACCTGCTCTTGCTCCTATCACATTCCGGAGGCGCTATTCCTCAACGTAATCGCCGAGGCTGCAAATGACGCCCGGCGAGCAACTCAGGTAATCGAGAGGCGCACCCAGGCAAGGGATCATCCGATTCTTCTAACGATGCCCGAGACACACTATCTTAAGTGCTTTATTATAAGAGCGATATAACACACTTCTAGGATTCAAATTAACTTGACAGCATAACGCTCATATTATATAAGTGTAGCGAAGTAGATTATCGAGCTAGGAGGCTCAAAATGAACGGCATTACACGTTGGGACCCTTTTCGCAACGTTTCTACGCTGCAAGAGCAGCTAAACAGGCTCTTTGAGGGCAAATTCTCCTCGAACGGGGATACCTCGACCTTGACCGCTTGGGCGCCGTCTGTAGACGTCTATGAGACAGAGAACGAACTGGTGATTAAGGCCGATCTGCCTGAAGTTCCGGAGAAGGATATCGATGTAAGGGTCGAGAACAACATGCTGACAATTCGCGGGGAGCGGAAATTCGAGCAGAAGGTAAAGGAAGAGAATTACCTCCGCATGGAACGCTCCTATGGGTCGTTCAGCCGCAGCTTCTCGCTGCCCAATACCGTCGATACCCAGGCAATCAAGGCCGAGTATACGGATGGTGTGTTGAGCGTCACCCTGCCGAAGCGCGCCGAGTCGAAGCCGAAGCAGGTCAAGATCAACGTTACAAACGGAAAGAACTAACTCAGCTCTGGCAAGAAAGGGGCCGCAGAATTTCGGCCCCTTTTCCGTCTTCGCCAGGCCTACAATATCGAGTGCGAGGACAATCGCATGTTGCGCTATGACAAGCTAACCGTAAAGGCCCAGGAGGCCCTCCAGGAGGCCCAGGAAATCGCTGCTCGCGGCAACCAGCAGCAGGTCGAGCCGGTGCATCTATTGGCCGCTCTTCTCACCCAAAGCGACGGCCTCGTCGCGCCCCTGCTGGCCAAACTGGGAGCTTCTCCCGAAAAAGTTGGCGTGGAAGTTCGCCGGGAGATTGATCGCTTACCCAAGGTTTCTGGGGCGGCGCAACAGTTTCTGAGCCCAGCGTCGAACGAGGTGCTGTCCAAGGCGTTCGACGAAGCGGCACATTTTAAGGACGAGTATGTGTCTACGGAACATATTCTCCTGGCCATCGCGAGCCTGCAGGGTGATCCCGCTGGGGCTCTGCTGGCACGAAACGGGGCTAGCCGCGACGCAATCCTGCAAGCGCTGGTCAGCGTGCGTGGAAGCCATCGCGTAACCAGCCAGAATCCCGAGACGACTTATCGCGCGTTGGAACAGTACGCCCGAGACCTGACGGAACTGGCGCGCCGGGGAAAGCTCGACCCGGTGATTGGCCGCGACGAGGAAATTCGCCGGGTGATGCAGATTCTCGCGCGTCGCACAAAGAACAATCCCGTCCTGATCGGCGAACCGGGCGTGGGCAAAACGGCCATCGTCGAAGGACTGGCGCAGCGCATCGTTGCTGGCGACGTGCCTGAAGTCTTGAAACCGAAGAGAATCGTGGCGCTCGACCTGGCGTCACTTGTTGCCGGGGCGAAATACCGCGGCGAGTTCGAAGATCGCCTGAAGGCTGTACTCAAGGAAGTCACCGAATCCGAAGGCCAAATCATCCTGTTCATCGACGAATTGCATACCGTCGTCGGAGCCGGCGCAGCGGAAGGCTCGATGGACGCCTCGAACATGCTTAAGCCAGCGCTCGCTCGCGGCGAACTGCGCACCATTGGCGCCACAACTCTCAATGAATATCGGAAGTACATCGAAAAGGACCCTGCGCTCGAACGCCGTTTCCAACCGGTGATGATTCCGGAGCCATCCGTGGAAGACGCCATCGCCATCCTGCGCGGCCTTAAAGAGCGTTACGAAGTGCATCATGGTGTGCGCATTCAGGACGCCGCGATCGTCGCCGCCGTGATGCTTTCTCATCGCTATATCGCCGATCGCTTCTTGCCTGACAAAGCCATCGACCTTATCGACGAGGCGGCAGCCGGCCTGCGCATGGAATTGGATTCCATGCCTGCCGAAATCGATGAAGTGGAGCGCCGTATTTTGCAGCTCGAAATCGAGCGTCAGGCGCTCTCGAAGGAATCTGATGCGCATTCGCGCGAACGCTTACGCGAGATTGAAAAGGAGCTTTCTTCTTTGCGGGAGAAGTCCAGCTCCCTAAAAGCGCAATGGCAGGTCGAGAAAGATGCTATCGCGCGCATTCGCAAAATCAAAGGCGAAATCGACCAGCTCAAAACCGAAGAGCAGCGCATGGAGCGCGCTGGAGAACTCGCGAAAGTGGCCGAGATTCGCTACGGGAAGCTATCCGCCGCTGAGCGCGAGCTGCAGAAGGCGCAAGAAGCGCTGGCCCAATTGCAGAAGGGCCGCGCCATGCTGAAGGAGGAAGTGGGCGAGGAAGACGTCGCACGCATCGTCAGCAAATGGACGGGCATTCCGGTCGGCCGCTTACTCGAAGGCGAAGTGCAAAAACTCGTGCATATGGAAGAACGACTGCGCCAGCGCGTCGTGGGACAGGATGACGCTCTGAGCCGCGTGGCCAACGCCATTCGGCGCAGCCGGTCTGGCTTGGCAGATCCGCGGCGGCCGATTGGGTCGTTTCTCTTCCTCGGGCCCACTGGCGTGGGGAAGACGGAACTAGCCCGCGCGCTGGCAGAATTCTTGTTCGACGATGAGCGCGCGATGATTCGCCTCGACATGTCCGAGTACATGGAGAAGCATTCGGTCGCGCGCATGATCGGCGCTCCTCCGGGGTATGTGGGTTATGAAGAAGGCGGCCAGCTGACCGAGCAAGTCCGCCGGCATCCCTATTCGGTGGTGCTGCTGGACGAGATTGAAAAGGCTCATCCTGACGTCTTCAACGTCTTGCTACAAATTCTGGAAGATGGACGGCTCACCGACGGGAAAGGCCGCACTATCGATTTTCGCAATACGGTCATCGTAATGACCTCGAATGCAGGCTCATCGGCCATTTTTGAACTGGCGGCCACCGATCCCAAGCGTGCGCGAGCCGAGGCCATGGATGCGCTGCGGCACATTTTCCGGCCGGAGTTTCTGAACCGCATCGACGACATCGTGATCTTCCTGCCGCTCGGCAAAGAGCAGCTCGATCACATTGTCGATTTGCAACTCGCTCAGGTGGCAAGGCTGCTCGAAGGCAAGCACGTGTCGTTGCGGCTCTCTCCCGCGGCGCGCGAGCTGTTGCTTCGCGAGGGGTATGACGCCGCTTACGGCGCTCGGCCGTTGCGCCGCGCGATTCAGCGCCTGGTGCAGGATCCGCTCGCGCTCGACATTCTCGACGGTAAGATTTTGCCCGGCGACAACGTACTTGTGGATGTGGATTCGAAAACGGGTGAAATGCGCTTCGAGCGCCAGAAACCGAAGGCCGGTGCCGCCCAACGAGGCTGATTTGACGCTCGGGCGCGGTCAACTTAGACTGTTTGCTTAGAGACTGACGGGGAAACCATGAAAACGATCCGGACGGCATTCTTACTCACGGCTCTTACGCTCTTGCTGGTCATAGGCGGCCGGGCCATCGCCGGGCCCCGGGGGATGACCTTCGGCCTCGTCATTGCCGTGGTCATGAATGCCGTCTCGTACTTTTTCTCCGACAAGATTGCGTTGCGTTCCGCCGGGGCGCAGCCCGTGACACGCGAACAAGCCCCGCGTCTCTACGCTGTTATGGAGCGACTTGCGGGGAAAGCCGGCCTACCCATGCCAAGGCTTTACGTCAGTCCGCAAGCCGCTCCCAACGCCTTCGCCACAGGCAGGAATCCGCACCATGCCGCGGTGTGCGTAACGGCAGGATTGATGCAAATCATGAACGACGACGAGATGGAGGGCGTGATCGCCCATGAGCTCTCGCACGTTCGCAATTACGATATTCTGACGTCTTCCATTGCTGCCACTTTGGCCGGCGCAATTACCTGGGTTGCGCAAATGGGCCGCTGGGGACTGATCTTCGGGGGTTACGGTGGCTCCCGCGACGGAGAAGGCGAAGGCAACGCCATCACGGCGATCTTGATGTTGATCCTCGCGCCCCTCGCCGCCGTCCTGTTGCAGTTGGGCATTTCCCGCCAGCGCGAGTATCAAGCCGACGCCTCGGGCGTGCGGATGGTCGGACATCCCTACGGCCTGATCAGCGCCCTCGAGAAACTGGAGGGCTACAACAAGAAAATCCCCATGCAAATCTCGCCTTCCACAGCAGCGCTGTGCATCGTTGCGCCGCTGCAAGCGCGCCAGATGCTGGCCAATTTATTCAGCACCCATCCGCCGCTTGATGAGCGCATCGAGATCCTCAAGAACATGCAAATCACCCGCTAGAAACGCCATCCAGAGCGGCGTAGGGTTTACGCCGAGAGCAGAAACAACAGTGTACAGGTAAAGATTTCAGGGTAAGGCTTCCTTGGATAAAGCCTGTACCAACGGTCAGGGTTCCTTAAGCAATTGACTAATAAACCACTTAGAGTGATATTGTCCGAAATGGAGGATTGGCACGGACCGTGCTCCTCAGGTCCTCCGCAGGGGGAATTCAGGTTCAAGGAGAGACACGAAAATGACTTTCGAAGAGCGAAATCAAGCGCCGCCCGACGCGGCCACTCCCCGTTGGGTTGGGATTGTTGTGGTTTTGATTGCGGTGGTTTCTTTAGTGGCTCTGGGCGTTGGCTGGAGCGCCGAGCGTGCTTCCAAGGATAACGAAACGGCTCTGGCTTCCCAGGTTCAGGCCGCCAAGCAAGGGCAGAGCGTTCTTGAGCAAAGGCTGCAGCAGAGCGAAGAAGCCAATGCTCAAGTGCAGGGCGAACTGAACGTCATCACGGACCGCCTGAAGCTGACGCAGGGCGAATTGGCGCGCGCCCGCAGCCAGGCTAAGGCTATCAAGGCAGATGATGCAAAACAGTTTGCCGCAGTGCAACAGCAGGAAGATCAGATGAACACGCAGTTGGCAACCAAGGCCAGCTCCGATGATCTCAATAAAGTGAGCGGCGATGTCAACGGCGTCAAGACCGACCTCGACGCGACCAAGCAGAATCTGCAGATGGCCCGCGACCAGTTCGGCAACCTGATCGCTCGGAATCACGATGAAATCGAGACACTGCGCCGGATGGGCGAGCGCAATATCTACGAGTTCACCGTTGATAAGAAGGGCGAGAAGAAGCGCGTCGGCGACCTGACCGTTGAGTTGCGCGGAACGAATCCGAAGAAGCAGCAGTTCACGGTTAATCTGCTCATCGACGACAAACGATTCGAAAAGAACAACCGCTCTGTCGATGAGCCGATCTACTTCTACACCCACGAATACCAGGTTCCTCTCGAGATGGTGATCAACCAGGTCGGGAAAAACAAGGTAAGCGGTTACCTGAGCGTGCCGAAGGAAGCCACACCACCGCAGACCGCGAGTGGCTCAAGCGGCACCGGCTCGGGGCAGTAGGTCCGTCGCAGGATAGCTAAAGTCCCAACGGGACTGGGCGGCAAGAGGGAGGCGTTCTGAGGGCGCCTCCCTCTTTTTCGTTGTTGAGGATTTATTCTGCTTTGGACAGAGAACGCATCTTTCGTTGCAGGAATATCTTGGCCAGAGCGGGCAGTTTGTCGTGCGGCAATTTCCCTTGCTCGTAGAGCTTCACCTTAGCCTTCGCTGACTTCCGCTTGCGGTGGTGGCGTTTCCACGCCAGGAAACGCTTGTCATTTGCCATCTATGGCCTCCGGTCGCTTAGGAACCCATCAATTGTAGCCGAGTGTGCCATTCTTGCAACCGCGCATTATGATTTTCCGCTCCGTCGCTTGGCCTTCGAGTAGGATTGTCCGCGATGAGCTCGACAATCGTCCATGCTGCGCGCGCGCTCACGCCGCTTCAAGAGATTGCTGACGCCGCCATCGTCTTCGAAGACGGCCGGATCACCGCAGTCGAAACGCGAGCCGGGATTGTGGCGCCGGCGGGCGCCAGAGAAATCTCCGCGCGCGACGCCACCATCGTGCCGGGATTCGTCGACATCCACTTGCACGGCGCGGGCGGCCACGACGTGATGTCCTCCACCGAAGAAGCCCTTACAACGATCGCGAGCACAGTGGCCCGCCACGGTACGACCTCTCTCGTCGCCACCACGGTGACCGCGCCGCCCGACGAAACGCGCCGCAGCCTTGAAGGCATTTCGCGATGCATCCTCAGCCCCGCCAATCGCACTGCTGACGCTACCGCGGAAATCATTGGCATTCACCTGGAAGGACCATTCATCAGTCCCACGCGGCGCGGAGTGCATCCGGCCGGCGCGATCGCCAATCCCTCGGTTACCCTTCTCGACCGTTATCTCGAAGCTGCCGCAGGCACGGTGAAGATTCTGACTCTCGCACCCGAAATTCCCGGCGCCATGGAGCTTGTTGAACGCGGTTATGCTAGAGGTCTGGTCGTCGCGCTTGGCCACACGGACGCTACCTACGAGCAGGCCCGGACGGCAATCGTCCGTGGGGCGCGGCATGCCGTGCACGTCTTCAACGCCATGCGGCCGTTCTCGCACCGCGAGACTGGTGTGCTTGGCGCCGTCCTGACCGATCCAAACGTCACCGCAGAAGTGATCGCCGATGGCGTCCATGTGGATGACCCGGCAATTCGACTCCTGTTGGCAGCCAAGGGCACAGACTTGGTTTTGCTGGTCAGCGACGGGACCGCAGCAACAGGCATGCGTGACGGTTCGTATCGTCTTGGCACGTTCGACGTGACTGTCTCGGACGGCGTAAGCCGCAATCGCGAGGGGAAACTTGCGGGCAGCACGCTGACTTTAGACCGGGCCGTGCAACATATGGTTCGCCTTGGCGTGCCGACCATCGAAGCGATCCGCATGGCCACTTATAATCCAGCTCGCCGCGTCGGAATGGAGTCGCGCAAGGGCGTGCTGGCTCCTGGAGCCGACGCCGACCTGATCCTCCTGAGCCCGGAACTGAAAATTGCCAATGTCTTTGTGCGAGGCGCTGCGCTCTCTTAGCGAGGTATGCTGCAACGGATTCTCGTCGCCTGGACGCCGGTTGACGGCGGAAAAAAGGGATGCGATAATTGCTGGCTTTCTGGTGCGTGAGAAAGTGCCTTGTGGCGGCGACGAACCGCCGAGCAGCAAGAAAATCCACGGAGGACATGCGGCAGTCGCGATAAGTGTGCGATGCAGATTCTGCGAGAGCTCGGTTGGCTGTTTCTCAAGTCTGTTCCCACGATTATTCTTTTTCTCTTGTTTTATTGGTTCTTGCGCGCCAATTTCTTCAAACCGTTAGAGCGCACCCTAGCCGAGCGCAAGGCCCGCATCGAAAAAGCGCGCGCGGAAGCGGAAGCCGTTCAAGCTGCCGCCAAAGACAAGACTCAATCCTACGAAGACGCGCTGCGCAAGGCCCGCCTGGGCGTCTTTGCTGAGCAGGAAACCGCTCGCCAGGTGGCTCTGGAAGGGCGCGCGAAGATCCTTCGTGAAGCACGCAGCGCCGCCCAGGAAACCGTTCGTGCCCAAAAGGAACGCATCAGCCGCGAATTCGCTGCCGCCCGGACACAACTCGAAAGCGAGACCGCCGCGATTGCCAGCCGCATTGCACAACGAATTCTGGAGCGCCCCGCCGCACTTCTGGGAGGCTCGCGGTGATTACTCACGTTCGCCGCTGGCTATGCAGCATTTGCACGATCGCTTTCGGGCTGGCCGTCTTTGCCGCCCCTGTTTTTGCCGCCACAAACCCTCAAGAAGAGGCAGGCACGACCACCGGTTGGGTTTATCGCTGGATTAACTTCCTCATTTTTTTCGGCGTCCTCGTGTGGGTATTCGCGAAGAAAACTCCCACGTACTTCCGCAGCCGCCAAAAGGCCATCGCTGACGCCATCGCCGAAAGCACCCGCGCGTGGGAAGAAGCTGGGCGCCAGGAGCGTGCCGCGGAACAAAAAATGGCCTCCCTCGATGGCGAAGTCGCCGACCTGCGCACGCGTGCCAAGCAAGAAAGCGCCGTGGAAGCGGAGCGCATTCGCACGCTCGCGCAAGAGGAGGTCAAGCGCATCGAGCAGGCCGCCCAAATGGAGATTCGTGCCGCCGAACGCGCCGCGCAAGCCGAGCTCAAGGCCATCGCTGCGCGCCTTGCCATCGAGCGCGCCGAAGAGCTCCTTCGCGACCAAGTCAACTCCCAGGCCGATGCGAATCTGTTTCGCGGATTCGTTGCGGCTCTCCAAGGAGCATCGAATTGACCGCCATCGCGCAACGCTATGCCGCCGCGCTCGCCGACGTGGCCTTAGAACACAAGGACGCGGACAAAATCCGCCAGGATTTGGCAGACTTCCTCGAAGCGTTCGCCGACTCCGCCGATTTGCGCAATCTCTTGTCCAATCCATCCGTAAGCGCGGACGCAAAAAAATCGGTCTCTGGCAAGATCGCCGAGAAAATGGGCACGCACACCGAGGTGCGCAATTTCATTTCCCTGTTGGTCGATCACGGCCGCACCGGCATCGCCGGCGAAATTCAGCAAGCATTCGAGTCGGAGATGAGCCGCCGCGCTGGGATTGTTGACGCCGTGATCGTCTCGGCGCGCGAGCTTTCCGCGCCGGAAAAATCCCAGCTAACCCAAGCGCTGGAGCGCGTCACCGGCAAGAAAGTGCAGGCGCAGTATCAATTGAATTCCCAGCTGATCGGCGGCACGACCGTCCGGATCGGCTCCACAATTTACGATGCATCGGTGCGCGACCAGCTCAACCGGCTGCGCGCGGAGCTGGAATCGCAATAGGAGCGGGAATGGCCACAATCAAGGCTGACGAGATTACAAAAATCATTCGCGAGCAGATCGAAAACTACCAGCAGGTGATGGCCGTAGAGGAAGTCGGCTCGGTCATTTCCGTCGGCGACGGCATCGCGCGCATTCATGGCCTCGACAAAGTCATGGCCGGTGAGATGATCTCTTTTCCTCACGACGTTGTCGGCATCGCCCTCAACCTCGAAGAAGATCAGGTCGGCGCTGTTCTGCTTGGCGACTACACCAAGATTGAAGAAGGCGACACCGTCCAGCGCACCAAGAAAATCATGTCCGTGCCTGTGGGCGAAGCGCTCATTGGCCGCGTTGTGAGTCCACTGGGGCAGCCGCTGGATGACAAGGGTCCCATCGCCGGCGACAAACGCAGCCCCATCGAACGCCTGGCGCCGGGCGTGATCGACCGCCAGCCTGTTCGCGAACCGGTGCAAACCGGCATCAAGGCCATCGACGCGATGATTCCCATCGGCCGCGGCCAGCGCGAACTAATCATCGGAGACCGCCAGACCGGTAAGACTGCCATCATTCTCGACACGATCATCAATCAGCGCGGCGGCAACCTGATCTGCATCTATTGCGCCATCGGCCAGAAGCGCTCCACGGTCGCGCAAGTCATCAAGACACTGACAGACAGCGGCGCGATGGAGCACAGCATCGTCGTCGCCGCTTCCGCCTCTGAGCCTGCCACGATGCAGTACATCGCGCCCTTCGCGGCATGCGCCATGGGCGAGTTTTTCCGCGATAACGGCAAGCATGCCATCTGTTTTTATGACGACCTCTCCAAACATGCTCAGGCTTATCGGGAAATCTCGCTGCTGCTCCGCCGTCCACCCGGCCGCGAAGCTTATCCCGGCGACGTTTTCTTTCTGCATTCCCGTTTGCTCGAGCGCGCGGCAAAAATGAACCAGGATCTCGGCGGCGGCTCGCTTTCCGCACTTCCAGTCATCGAAACACAGGCCGGCGACGTTTCCGCCTACATTCCCACGAATGTCATCTCCATCACCGACGGCCAGATCTATCTTGAGTCCGATCTTTTCAATATCGGGGTACGACCTGCCATCAACGCGGGCATCTCCGTCAGCCGCGTCGGCGGAAACGCGCAAATCAAGGCCATGCGCCAGGTCGCCGGCTCTCTCCGCTTGGACATGGCGCAATTCCGCGCACTTGCCGCGTTCGCGCAGTTCGGCTCGGAATTGGACAAAGCCACGCAGGCGCAGCTCGGCCGCGGCCAGCGCCTGACCGAGCTGCTGAAACAGGACCAGTTCCAGCCGCTTCCCGTAGAGAAACAGGTTCTCGGCATTTTCGCCGGCACGAATGGTTACGTGGATGATATTCCCGTCGAGGATGTGCGACGCTTCGAGAGGGAGCTTTACACTTTCGTCGAGACCAACTACAACGCCGTACTCAAAACGCTCGCCGACAAAAAGGCGATTGACGACGGGCTCCGCGCCGAAATGAAGAAGGCCATCGACGACTTCAAGAAACGCTTCGTTGCAGACCGCAAGACCGCGGAGGCTGCAGCGAGCTAGTTCTGATTCGATCTTCGCATGCCGACTCTGCTCGATTATCGACGCCGCATCCGCTCCGTGACGAACACGCAGCAGATCACCCGCGCCATGAAGTTCGTCTCTGCGGCGAAGTTGCGCCGCGCGCAGGAGGCTGTCTTCCGCGCACGGCCGTACGCCAAGGAAATTCGCCGCGTGTTGCAATCGGCAATGCAACGCATCTCCGAACCGCAGAATCCCCTACTCGAGGTCAGGCCGGAAGGGCGCATCCTCGTTCTGGTGGTCACCTCAGACAAAGGCCTTTGCGGCCCGTTCAGCACAAATATCTTGCGGCGGGCCATCGAATACCGCCGTACTTTGCAAGGAAAAGAAGTGGAGGCCATTGCCGTAGGCCGCAAAGGCATCGAAGGCCTCAAGCGAAGGAAGTGGAAACTTGCCGCCGAGTATCTGAACGTTTCGATGCATGTTGAGTTTCACCACGCCGAGGAGATTTCCAAGCGCGTCTCGGACTTGTACGTCTCGAAAGCAGTGGACGCCGTGTACGCAATCTATAACGAGTTCAAGAACGTTATGGTCCAGCGGCTCCGGCTGGAAAAACTCCTGCCACTCAAACCCGAGTCATTTGCCGCCGATTCTGCGGCGGAATCAGCAGCATACGGACAGCACGAAACGGGCGGCGAGAAACTGGATTCGAGCAAGCTCGCCGAAACTGTCGATTACATCTACGAAGAACCGCCCGACGAAATCTTCGCAAAGCTCGTGCCGCGTTACTTGGAAACGGAAGTTTTTCGCATCCTGCTGGAATCCGCCGCCGCGGAGCATGCCGCGCGCATGACCGCCATGGATGCTGCCACCACGAACGCCGGCGAACTCATCGGCTCATTGACGCTTGAGATGAACAAGATTCGTCAGGCCAGCATTACCAAGGAAATTATTGAAATCGTAAGCGGCGCCTCTTTCGCGGCATCCTCATAGGCAAGGGAGCTTTTCGATGGCACAAAACCAGGCAACCGAGAAAAAAGACCCGAAGAAGGGCCACGTCGTCCAAGTGATAGGGCCGGTCGTCGACGTCCAGTTTGAAGAAGGGCACCTTCCGCTGATTTACGGCGCGGTCCGCGTCACCAGCGAAGGCTTCGACGTCGCCGAGCGGATTGATCTGATCACGGAAGTGCAACAGCACCTCGGCGAAGGCCGCGTTCGCTGTGTTGCCATGAAGCCCACCGAAGGAATTGTCCGCGGCATGAACGCGATCGACCTTGGTGAAGAGATCTCCGTCCCTGTGGGGCGCGGCACGCTCGGCCGCATCCTGAATGTACTGGGCGAACCGGTCGACAAGCTCGGCGAGGTGAAAGCAAAAGAGCATTGGCCGATCCATCGTCCCGCGCCGGCGCTCGATCAGCAGTCCACTTCTCTCGAAATGTTCGAGACCGGCATCAAAGTCGTCGACCTGATGGAGCCTTATCTCAAAGGCGGCAAGATCGGTTTGTTCGGCGGCGCCGGCGTCGGCAAGACCGTGCTCATCATGGAGCTCATCCACAACGTCGCCATGAAGCACGGCGGCGTCTCCGTTTTTGCCGGTGTTGGCGAGCGCACCCGTGAAGGCAACGACCTGTGGCTCGAAATGACCGAATCCGGAGTCGTTGTCCCCGGCAATTCCGAGAAATCCCGTGCGGCGCTGATTTACGGGCAGATGACCGAACCGCCCGGCGCCCGCCTCCGCGTTGGACTGACCGGCTTGACCGTTGCCGAGTATTTCCGCGACGCTGAGGGCTTGGACGTGCTGCTTTTCATCGACAACATTTTCCGTTTCGTGCAAGCCGGCTCGGAAGTTTCCGCGCTGCTCGGCCGCATGCCGTCAGCCGTCGGCTATCAACCGAACTTGAACACCGAAATCGGCGAACTCGAGGAACGCATTACCTCCACAAAGAAAGGCTCCATCACTTCGGTGCAGGCCATTTACGTTCCTGCGGACGATTACACGGACCCCGCTCCCGCGGCGACGTTCGCACACTTGGATGCAACCACCAACCTCAGCCGCCAGATCGTGGAATTGGGGCTTTATCCCGCCGTCGACCCGCTTGCCAGCTTTTCGCGCATTCTCGACGCGCGCATCGTCGGCGAGGAACACTACAACGTCGCACGCTCGGTGAAATCGACTCTCCAGCGCTACAAAGACCTGCAGGACATCATCGCCATCCTCGGCATCGAAGAATTGCCCGAGGAAGACAAGCTCATCGTCGCGCGCGCGAGAAAGATCCAGAGATTCATGTCACAACCGATGTTCGTTGCGGCGCAGTTCACCGGTCTTGAGGGGAAGTACGTCAAGGTCGAAGACGGAATCCGTGGCTTCAAGGAAATCGTCGAGGGTAAACACGACGATATCCCGGAGCAGGCTTTTTACATGGTTGGCACCATCGAGGAAGTACAAGAGAAGGCCGAGAAAATAGCGGCCACGGCCTAACGCGGAACGGAAGCGAGCGATCGCAGGAAAATGCTGCCGGAACATCTAGAACTGGAAATTGTCACTCCCGAGAAGCACATGCTCGCCGAAACGGTCGACTACGTCGAGCTGCCCGGCCAGGAAGGCTACATGGGCATTCTTCCCGGCCATGCGCCGCTCTTAAGCGAACTGGGCATGGGCACGCTTTTCTATCGCAAGGGCGCTGAAGTCCGGTATTTCGCCGCCCTTGGCGGTTTCGTCGAAGTGCTTCCCGGCCGCGTGATCGTGTTGGCGGATGCTTGCGAGCGGGCTGGCGAAATCGATGTCGAGCGCGCCCGCGCCGCTCTGGAAAGAGCCAAGAGCGACCTCGCAAAGGCCGGCTCTGCCGATAAGAATGCAGCCGAAGTAACTCTGGCCATGAACCGCGCTGTGGCACGCATCGAAGCCGCTTCCAAAGCCGGCGCCTCCGTTTCGGGTGCTGCTACTCACCGATGATTTCTGATGCGCTGGTGATTCTTTGAGCCTCCGTCCGATTCAGCCGGTTGAATCTGCGCAGATTCTCAAGCATCTTTGCCTGGAGAAGAACACGGAGGAATCTTGCCGGCACCTGTGATTACGATGTACACCACTCCCTTTTGCGGCGATTGCCGTCGGGCGAAGCTGTTTCTGCAGGAGCGCGGCGTTGCCTTCCGTGAAGTGAATATCGAACAATCGCCGGAGGCCGAAGCCCTTGTCATTCGCGTCAATGACGGCCGCAGAAAGGTGCCCACGTTCGAAGTGGGCGGCCGCTACTTCTCGGTCAGCCCGTTCGATCCGTATCAGCTCGCCGACGAGCTCAAAATCCCTTTGAACGCGTAGTTCGGCTGCACCGCCTGTCCGATTTGCGGTTTTGTGGCCCCCATCGTTTCCCATGGCTCGCAGGAATGTTATTCTGGTTCGCCTGTTGTTGCCCGTATTTTACCGACCAAAGGAGAGCCGCATGCCCGCTTTTTCCGGAGTCGATTTTCTCGACTTCGATTCTCTGCTGAGCGACGAAGAAAAGCTCGCCCGCCAGACCGCCCGCCGATTCGTCGATGACCAAGTCCTGCCGATCATCGAGCAGTACAACCGCGAAGGCAAATTCCCCATGCAGCTTCTGCCGACGATTGCCGATCTGGGATTTTTTGGCGCGAACCTGAAAGGTTACGGCTGCGCGGGCATGTCCAATGTGGAATACGGCCTGGTAATGCAAGAGCTCGAACGCGGTGATTCCGGCCTGCGGAGTTTCGCGTCGGTGCAATCCGCGCTGGTGATGTATCCCATTTACACTTTCGGCTCTGAGGCGCAAAAGGAAAAATGGCTGCCGCAACTGGCCTCCGGAAAAACAATCGGCTGCTTCGGGCTCACCGAACCGCAGTTCGGCTCGAACCCCGGTGGCATGCTCACGCGAGCTGTGCGCAAGGCCGACAGCTATGTCCTCAATGGCGAAAAGATGTGGATCACTAATGGCTCGCTTTCCGCCGTCGCGCTGATCTGGGCCAAATGCGAAGACGAAAAGATTCGCGGCTTCCTGGTCGAAAAAGACACGCCGGGATTCAAAGCCTGGGATGTGCACGGCAAATGGTCGCTGCGCGCTTCGGTGACTTCCGGTCTGGCCATGACCGACTGCAGAATCCCCGTAGAGAATGTCCTTCCCAACGTGGAAGGCCTGCGCGGACCGCTTTCCTGCCTCAATCAAGCACGCTATGGAATAGGATGGGGAGGAATCGGGGCAGCGATGGCCTGCTACGACACCGCCCTGCGCTACGCCAAAGAGCGCAAACAATTCGGCAACAAGCCGATCGCTTCCCACCAGCTGGTGCAGGAAAAGCTGGTATGGATGATCACCGAAATCACAAAAGCGCAATTCTTGGCGCTGCAGGTAGGCCGGCTCAAGGACAAGTCACGCGTGCATCCCTCGCATATTTCCATGATGAAAATGAATAATGTCGCGATTGCCCTGGAAACGGCGCGAAAGGCGCGCGGAATCCTCGGCGCCAATGGCATCGTCGACGATTACTGCATCATGCGCCACATGATGAACCTCGAGTCGGTTTACACCTACGAAGGCACGCACGACATCCATAAACTGATCATCGGTGAACGCATCACCGGAATTGCAGCGTTCGAATGATTGCCTCCGTGGCGAACAAGGCGTGCGTGGTGAATGGCAGGCCCATCTGCGCGTTTGTGGCAGCGCTTTTCTTCGGCCTGGCGATTTTCTCAGCCGCGGCCTCGGCTGCCAGCGCGCAAACGGTCTCGTCGCCCGGAAAGAACCGCCCCAAGGTTCGCACCGTCACCGCGTTCATCGAACTGGACCCGTCCCGCTATGAAAGTCAGATTTCTGCCACACTCGCGGCGCTCGAGAAAATCAAATCTGCCTGCGAGCGCGCAGGTTTCACGGTCGAAACGGTGCGCATTACCACGCAGCCGTTTCCGGAATACACCCGCAATCTCTCTGACCAGCAAGCTCTCGATTTCTTCCGTAAGTATGACCAACTTGCCCAGAAGGACGGTTTTGACGCAGCCATCGGCCCCGCGATTGGACCCGGCGCGTCGCGCCAGGACGACTCCCGCGAAGCTCATCTGCTTGCGCGAATCATCGCATCCACAAAAATCCTGGAAGGAAGCATCGTGATTGCCTCCGACGACGGCATTCGCTGGAATGCCGTCCAATCCGCGGCGGAAGTGATTCATGACCTCGCCGGGAACAGTCCAAACAGCCTGGGGAATTTCCGGTTCGCGGCAGCCGCGATGGTCCCAGCGAACGCTCCGTTCTATCCCGCTTCCTATGAACTCAATGGCGACCATACGTTCGCGATCGGATTGGAGTCCGCCAACGTTGTCGCGGCCGCGATGGCTTCCACGCGCGATCCCGGGCAGGCGCAGCGCGCCATCGAAGATTCGCTGGGAAGATGGGCGCAACAAATCGAAGCCATCGGGAAACGCGCCGCGCAAGATACCGGCTGGAAGTATACGGGTATCGATCTCTCACCGGCTCCGCTGAAGGAGGTTTCCATCGGCGGGGCGATCGAGAACTTCACCGGGGAACCGCTGGGTTCCAATGGCACGCTTTCCGCCGTCGCTATTATTACGAGCGCGCTGAAGAGTATTCCCGTGATGCGCACAGGTTATTCAGGGCTGATGCTGCCAGTTCTGGAGGATTCCGTGATTGCGCGCCGATGGAATGAAGGCCGGCTTTCACTCAATTCTCTGCTGCTCTATTCCTCGGTGTGCGCCACCGGCCTTGATGTGATACCCATGCCGGGCGATACCAGCGAGGCGGAAATCGCGCCGATCCTCAAGGATGTCGCGAGCCTCGCCTACAAGTGGCACAAACCGCTCGCGGTGCGTTTGCTTCCGGTGAGAGGAAAAGCTGTGGGCGAGCAAACAGAATTTCAAGACCCATTCCTGGTAAACGCGAGAATCCAGCCGATTCGGTGAACGAAGTGAGCGGGCCCGCGGGAGCCAACATGGAAGACAAACTTAGCCTCGAGTTCCTTCGCGTCGTCGAACAGGCGGCGATTGCCTCGGCGCACACCATGGGACTGGGCGACCGGCATAAAGCCGATGCGGTCGCCGTGGAAGCCATGCGTCGCGAAATGGATAGCGTCGGCATGGACGGCACCATCGTCATTGGCGAAGGCGAACGCGATAAAGCGCCGATGCTGTTTATAGGCGAAAAAGTCGGTTTGGCCGCGAAGCATAAAGACAGTTACCCAACAGTGGACATTGCCGTCGACCCCCTTGAGGGCACCAACCTTTGCGCTACGGGGGAACCCAACGCCATCACGGTTCTGGCCGCCAGCGAGAGAGGCGGATTGCTCCACGCGCCGGATTTATACATGGAGAAAATCGTGGTAGGGCCTACGTGCCGGGGCGCCGTTGAACTCGATGCCCCGGTAAAAGACAACCTGAAGGCCATTGCTCGCCGGCTTGACCGTCTGGTCGAAGACCTCGTGGTCATCGTGCTGGATCGTCCGCGCCACGAAAAGCTCATCGGCGAAATCCGGAGCGCCGGCGCACGCATCCGGCTGATCGGCGATGGCGATCTTTCTGCCGGAATCGCCGCTGCAGTCTTGGGTTCCGGCGTCCACGCGGTGATGGGGACCGGCGGCGCGCCGGAAGGAGTCCTTACCGCGGCGGCCCTCAAGTGCCTGAACGGCGAGATCACTGCGCGGCTGGTGGTTTCGACGCCGGAACAGCACGAGCGGCTGGCCAAGATGGGCGTGACGGACGCGAAGAGAATCTACAAGACCGACGACCTGGCCCCCGGGAAGAAGATCATTTTTGCATGTACGGGAGTCACCGAAGGCAATCTGCTGCGCGGCGTGCGCTTCTTTGGCGAGGGCGTCCGCACCCACTCGCTGGTGCTCACCTACGACAACCGCCAAGTGCGCTTTATCGACAGTGTCCATTTGAACAAACGTCCCGACGCCAAGGTTCGTTTTTTCTAACATCAACGGTACTCTAGGAACATCTCAGTATTGCCAGGCCATGCTCGTTCAATTCAGAAGCGTCAGGGGGCTGCGCAGATGCCGGAGCTTTCCAAGCCGCAATCCACACAGAGTGGCGGCCGGTCGAACAAGCGGTTAATCATTTTGGGAGCAGTTCTGGTGTGCGTCTTCCTGGCCTGGATCGTAACGATGGTTATTGGCCGGCCCTAGCGGCCATGCTTCCCGAGCACCGCGCTGATGTCATTCCAAACTAGCCACTGCGGGTTTAACTCCTCGGCGCCGTGGCGCATGTAAAAGCGTCGTGCGGCGGCGTTGGTTGGCTGGACATCCACACAGATGCGCAGCGCTTTCTGCGCAACGAACCATGCCGCCAGCAGCCGAAGCAACTCCGACGCGATTCCGCTTCCCCGCCGTTCGGGAATGACGTTGATCCATTCCAATTCCCCATCGCAAGAATAGCGGCGCGTGAGGTGCCCGGCGATAAATCCCGCAAGCGAATCGCCTTCATACGAAACGTAGCTGACACGCGGCTTGAGCGCCTTCTGCGGGTGAAGCTCACCGTCCAAGTACCCGGCAATGCGCTTCCTCCAGTAGTCTTCGGTTTCCCATTCTGCTGCGCGGATTCGCGCCATGGCAGGTATGTCGGATTTCTCCGCTGCTCGGTAGGTTACAGTGGGCATGGGGGCACTCGACGACGCCGCCTGGCGTCGTCGAGCCAATTCTCATCGGAAACTCGTTTAGCGATGGGCTGAAGCCATGGACGGTGTATGCCGCCGGGGCGACATATGCGGCATCTTCGATTCCAGTATGGGCTGCACCTGCGGCCGCATGACGCTGCTGCTCACGTGGTCGCTGATGGCCTGCAGGCGCTTAAGGATGGATTGCCACTGCGCCCAATCGAGCTGGCGCAGGAATGGCCGCAATCCCTGAATGAACGGATCCTCGAGCAGCGTCTGGCCGGTAGACTCGGGAACGAAAAAGCGATTCAACCCGACTCCCAAGGCTTCGGCAATTTTCTCCAGGGTACCGAGGCTGGGCGTCATCTGCCCGCTTTCGATACGTGAGAGATACGAACGCGAGACGCGCGAGCGCGCCTGAAGCTGGCTCTGGGTCATTCCGCGCGACTCGCGCAATTGGCGAATCCGCTGGCCGATATTCTCTACGGTTTCGCGGTTCGGCCATTCATTCGCCGACTGCGCGTCGGCGCCAGCCACCCCTTCGGGCGACGGCGTGGGAATCACGAAAGTCACCTTCGGAGGCAGCAAGCGCAAGCAGCGACGGCAATTGTCGGTTCGCGTACGGTATTGCACCAGGCCGCAGACACCACAACGGATTACTTCTCGGTCCATGTCCGAAATGACTTCCTCAGCTTTCTTTTCTCCCACCGGTCATCCTCACAGACTTTTCCGGCGGTGCGGAGAGGAGGAACGTATCACAGAGGGAAGGCAGAAACTGGCGCGACCGGCATTCTCTCCAGCGCACTAACCCAAGTCAAGTCTTTTTTTGCCTAATTCCTTGTTCCAGAACGCGACCAAGATTCTAGCCCTGGCATGACGGGAAAATCAATCTTTCCAGGCAGCGAAGAAGCCGCCCCGCGTAAACGCCATCTTTGATAGGCTAGTGGGCTCACGAACCGGGGGAAACGACTATGGCCAACCTGCCAAGCCGGGAAGAGGCCTGGAAATTGCTTTGCGAGTACACACAAAGCGAGAATCTGCGGAAGCACGCGCTGGCCGTGGAGGGCTGCGTTCGCGCCTACGCTCGCAAAAACGGTGCGGACGAAGAACTGTGGGGTCGTGCGGCATTGCTTCACGACTTTGATTATGAGCGCTGGCCCAATGCGGAGCATCATGCCGGCAAGGAGCACCCCGCGCAGGGTTCCAGCATCCTGCGCGAGCATGGCTATCCGGAGGAAATGATCCATGCAATCCTTGCCCATGCCGACTACACGGGGGTGAAGCGCGAATCTGCCCTCGATCGCACGCTTTTTGCCTGCGACGAGCTCGCCGGCTTCCTAACCGCGTGCGCGCTGATCAAGCCCAGCAAGAAAATTGCAGACGTGGAAGCCGCATCGGTAAAAAAGAAGCTCAAGGACAAGGCGTTCGCCCGAGGTGTCAGTCGCGAGGACGTGCACAAAGGCGCGGAAGAGCTTGGCATACCTCTCGACGAGCACATCGCGACCTGCATCGATGCGATGCGCGGCATTGCCAACGAGCTGGGCCTGGCGTGATTCACGCTTGCGCTCCGCGAGCCGAAAGCCCGATCGGACTTCAGCCGTGTGCTAGAATCGAAATTCCATGGAGCGAGCGGGCGATTTTCTGGGCGTTGCGCTGCGAAGCATGCGAGATCCAAACGCTGCCGCGGCGTGGTTGCGGGCGCGATGGCCGGCGCTCATGGGCGAGACGATGGCGGCCCATCTTCGCCCGACCGGTTACGGGAAGGGAGTTTTGTACCTGGAAGCGGATTCGCGCGCATGGAAGAACCAGGCCGAAACGATGGAGCAGCAATTGCGGGAGCGGGTCAATCAGGCCTGGGGTGGAACGCTCGCGCGAGAAGTGCGCGTCGTATTGGCGCCGCAAGGTAAACGCCTGGCATACGAAGTCGACAACGATCACGTGCCTTTCCTGCGCAAGCGCGCGAAGCCGAAGCTATGAAAATCAGCCGCGAAGAAGTGATGCACGTCGCCGAACTGGCGCATCTGGAACTCACCGAAGCAGAAGTGGAAAGGCTCCGCACCCAGCTCGACGACATTCTGAGCTACATCGATAAGTTAAAGGAACTGGACGTGTCCCGCGTCGAACCGATGGCGCAGGCCTTGGAGGCGCATTCCGCGCCGGAAACGACTCTGCGCGACGACATCGTGCGCACCTGCGACGTTTCAAAGGCGATCCTGGAGCAAGCGCCGCACGCCAAAGCTCCTTATTTTCGTGTCCCCAAGGTCATCGAACGGTGAGCGCCGTCAAGAAATGGACAGTTTTCTCGGTACGCGCGGCGCTCGACGCGAAGACGATTTCCGCGCGCGAGCTAACCGCTGAATTCTATTCTCGCATCGAAAAACGCAATCCAGAGCTGAATGCGTACCTGACGCTATCGCCCGAGCGTGCCTACGCCCAAGCAGATCGCGTCGATGCCATGCGCGCGAGCGGGAAGCCGCTGCCGCCGCTCGCTGGCGTTCCTGTGGCCATCAAGGACGTGATCAGCACACGAGGCATCCGCACCACATGCGCTTCGCGCATGCTCGAAGATTACGTCCCACCTTTCGATGCCACCGCTGTCGCGCGGTTGGAGGATGCCGGCGCAGTGATTCTGGGAAAAACGAATTGCGACGAGTTTGCTATGGGCAGCTCGAATGAGAATTCGGCGTTCGGCCCGGTGCGCAATCCGGTGGCGCTCGATCGTGTTCCTGGCGGCTCGAGCGGTGGCTCAGCGGCGGCGGTGGCCGCGCAGTTGGCCGTGGGTGCGCTGGGAACAGACACAGGCGGCTCCATCCGGCAGCCAGGCGCACTCTGTGGTGTTCCGGCAATGATGCCCACCTATGGCCGCGTGTCACGCTACGGGCTCATCGCTTTCGCCTCTTCTCTCGATCGCATCGGCCCCTTTGCCACCACGGTGAGCGACATCGCAGCCTTTCTGGCGGTCATTTCTGGACGCGATGAAAATGACTCGACCTCTGCCAGTGTCCCCGTGCCCGGCTTTTTCGCTGAGATGCAAAAACCTGTTGAAGGCATGCGCATCGGTATTCCAGCAGAGTATTTTGGTGAAGGAATGGATCCAGAAGTCCGGCAGAAGGTTGAGGACGGAATCGAGGTTCTCAAAAAACTGGGTTGCCGCACGGTCAACCTGAGCATGCCCCACACCGATTACGCAATCGCGACCTATTACATCGTCGCGAACGCCGAAGCAAGCTCCAATCTGGCCCGTTTTGATGGCGTTCGCTACGGACTGCGCGTGGATGGCAGCAGTCTGCGCGAAATGTATGAGAATACCCGCGGCCGCGGGTTCGGCACTGAAGTGAAACGCCGGATCATGCTCGGAACATATGCCCTCTCTTCGGGTTATTACGACGCCTATTATCTCCGCGCGCAGAAGGTACGCTCTTTGATTACCCGGGACTTCACGGAGGCATTCAAGAAAGCAGACGTGATCGTGACGCCCACATCGCCGTCACCGGCCTTCCGGATCGGCGAACGTATCGACGACCCGCTAGCGATGTATCTATCTGATATTTATACAGTTACAGGAGACCTGGCCGGCGTTCCCGCGATCTCCATCCCCTGTGGCGTCACATCCGACAGGCTACCCATAGGCCTGCAAATATTCGCTCCCGCCTTCATGGAAGCGCGCATCTTGCAGCTGGCGCGCGCGTTCGAGGGAGCAACTGGTGACAGTTCTTAGTTGGCTCTTGTACCAAAAACTGTAGCCAAATCCGCAAGATGGGTAAAATATTTCCTTCGCCGCAATACACATTCCCTACCTCACGTTGGCTCTCCCTTCCGCGCTCGGCTCCGTAAATCATTGGCTGTCAAGGCTTTGGTAAATAGATCTGGGCTTCGGTAGCGGATGCCAAAGATTGGCACAACACATGCTCAAGTATCTTCGCGGTTTGCCGATATCTCAGAAACGAGTAATCGGGAGGAATCAAAGAATTGTCCTACATTCCCTCGAATCAAAAGCTCTTCACCGAGGACGAAGTTTCTCGGATTACGGGAATCTGCCTCGATCATCTTCGAAAGCTGGCTCAACTGAAGCATATCGGCTCATTGGTGCGCGCAGCTGGAGCGGCAGGAGCTGAGGCAGAAAAGTGGCTTTTTACGAACTCGGAGTTGATGATCCTCAACGTGCTTTCCCCCCGCTGCAACCACTAGACCCAGTTCCTGGTTCGCTTTGCGACGCACTAACGGGCCATTGCTGTTTTTCACTTCCCAGGTATAAACTGAACCGGCTTGGCAAACTGCTCCGCCGCGAAGAGCGTCCTAAACTTCCGGCGCAGTTAGCGAAGGCCACTTCCGTAATGTACAAGCACAGCCCTTTCCGATTCCTGTTTTTTGCCGCGTCTGTCTGGTTTGCGGCGCTTCTTACCATCCCGATTGCCTCCACAGCGCCGCGACCCAGCCCTGTTCCCGGCGCAACACAGCAAGAGGCATCCGGTGCAACCGTGCCGCGCGGAAAGAAGCTGGTGATGAAGGACGGCACTTTCCAAGTCGTAAGCAGCTATCAGCTTGATGGAGACCGGGTTCGCTACTTCAGTGTAGAGCGTTCCGAATGGGAAGAAATCCCGGCCTCGTTGGTTGACTGGGCAGCTACCAAGCAGGCCGAGGCTGCCGGACGGAAGGCAGATGCAGCCCTAACCAACCAGATCAAGGCTGGCGAAGACGCCGCAAAAACAGCGCCGCTTGACGTCGATGCTAGTTTCGAAGTCGTTCCTGGCGTTCTTCTGCCGCCAGGCCAGGGATTTTTCCTCCTCGATGGCCGGGCCATTTCTCCTCTGAAGCAATCGGCTGCGTCCGCGAAGCTGAACAAGGGTCACCTCGTCGAACAAGTCGTAGTTCCCTTGCCCGTCATACCGACGCGCACCAGCGTGGATCTGCCGGGCAGGCATGCGGCCTTTCGAATCACCAATCCCAACCCCGAGTTTTATTTTCGCACTGCGGACCTCGGCGAACCGCAGATCGAACTCCTGGTAGCGCGGTCAGAGGGTGACAAAAGGCACATCGAAAACATCGACACGTTCTTTGGACAGCAAAACAACAAGGGCAAGACGGTCTCCCTGCAAGAATGGCAAGTGGCGAAGGGTCTGTATCGCTTCACGCTGGGGAAATCGCTTGCGCCCGGAGAGTACGCCCTCGCGCAGTTTTTCCCCGAGGAGGGCATAAGCCTGCTCCTGTGGGATTTTGGCGTCGATGCACACCGAACCGACAAGACCGGGAAGAAGTGACGCGGTGATCTAGCGCTCGATGGATTTTAATTCTGGTGCAGGGGCAGAAAGCATCCCTTCGAGTACGGCCACAAGCTCCGAAATCTGAAACGGCTTCTGCAGCACCCTCAGTCCTTTTTTTTCCCAGGCGGATACCTGCTCGGCATCGAACAACTCGCCCGTCATCAGCACAAATCGCGGAGGCTGAGAGCCTTTGCTGTTTGTGACTCTTTCGAAGAGTCCGGATCCGCTTTCGCCTCCCAAGTTGCAGTCGCACAGCACCAGGTCATACGACCGAGACATCAGTAGATCCCACGCCTCTTCTCCCGTTTCAGCAGCATCCACCGCGGCTCCCCGCGTTGCCAGGCCCTGCCGAACCAAATCCCGAATCCCTGCCTCGTCATCGACCACGAGAATCGACCGGTTTTTCAGATCACCGCGGCTGGAACGCTCCGGTATTTTCGGAGGCACCGCCGCCCCCTTCGCCGAAGGCAACAGAACGCGAAAACGGCCGCCACCCGTCGCGGACGTTTGCGCTTCAATGGTGCCGCCGTGTTCCTTGACGATGACCAGGCAAATTGTGAGGCCCAGCCCGGAGCCACCGCTGGTTCGGTGGGTTGTAAAGAATGGATCGAATATCTTTGAACGAATGTCCGGCCGAATGCCCGGGCCGTCGTCGTCGACGAGGATTTCCTGTTGCCCGTCTACAGCGTTGATGTGAATAGAAATCCGGCCATGATCGCTCACCGATGCGATCGCTTGTTCGGCATTCGAGAGCAGATTAACAAAGACTTGGGTCATGTGCTGGGGATCCGCTTCAATCAACGGCAAGCCCGCCGCTGCATCCACGCTCACGGTGATGCGCCGGGCCTCCAATTCCGCTTTGTGCAATTCGATCGCGCGAGCGATCAAGTCCGCTACGCGAACGTGCTGGCTCTGATGCAGGGATGGCCGGGAGAACATCAGCAATCCTTGTACAAGCTCCGCGGCCTTGCGCGCCTGCTTGTGAATCAGCTGCACCTGGCGGCGCGAGGCCTCATCCGTGGTGCGCTCCTGCACCAAGTCGCTCACGCCGAGGATGGCCGTGAGCGGATTATTCAGCTCGTGCGCCACGCCGGAAACCATTTGCCCGATGGCCGCCAGCTTTTCCGATTGCATCAATTGCTGCTCCAAGCGCTTCGATTCGGTGACGTCCCTGGCGGAGGCGACGACTCCAATAATCTGCCCCTCGGCGTTGGTGAGCGGACTGGCGTTCGCGCGTACCGTTCGCCAGCCCCCGTTCTTGTGTGCCGTGCGATATTCCACCGCGCCAAAGCTGACTTCGCCGTTCGTGAGGCTGCGAAAGAAACTGAGAAGCGAATCGCGATCATCCGGGTGCGGACGGTCTTGGATGCTGGCCCCAAGATACTCATCCGGTGTATAGCCTAGGAATTCCTGAACACGCGGGCTCACGAAAGTGTAGTGTCCGCTCTTGTCGAGCACCACAATAATATCCGGAAAGCAGGCAACCAGCCGGCGCACAAACTCCTGTTCCTCGCGGAGGCGCCGCTCCATCTGGCCGCGTTCGGTAATGTCCACGAGCGAGCCCTGAAAGCGGACAAATTCACCGGACGCGTCGCGTATCGCCACGCTGGAATTGAGCACCCGAATCAGCGAGCCGTCTTTGCGCCGCAAGGTCAGCTCGCGGTCACGGACAGAACCCGATCTCCGCAACTCCTCCCACAACGCGGCGCTCTCCGCGGCCGTGAGAAAATGCCGTTCGACGGGCTGCCCGAGCAATTTCTCCTTGGTTTCATATCCCAGCATGCGAACCGCAGCCGGGTTCACGTCAAGGAGCTCTCCGCTGGGCGCAGCGAAGTAAACTCCTTCGTGTAACGTTTCGAAAAGATCGGTAAACCGCGACTCTGCTTCCTTCTGCAGAGAAATATCTCGCGCCAGACCACTGACGCCGGTCACCTTACCGTCTTTTACAACGGCGTAGAGCGTGCAATCGTAAAAGTGCACTTCCGGTTGCGACTTCCAACGCACCGGCACGACGCCGGCCCAGAAACGCTTCTCGAGAAAATGGGGCAGGGCCCGCGCGAGTTCTTCGCGCTGCGGCTCGGCGACGAACTCATCCAGCGGATGGTCCACGATAGCGGCGAAGGGCAGGCCTAAGACGTCTGCGAATCGGCGATTGATGACCTGGATGCGGCCGTCGAGAGACAAGTTGAAGGCGATGCGGTCAAAGCTGTCGATCAGCTCGCGGAAACCGCGCTGCGAGCGCGCCACGACTTCAAAGAGTTCTTGGTTTCGGGCACTCTCCGGCGGCCAAGGCTGTGCGCTGGATTCGCTTTGTAGAGGAACATCGCCCCCGTTTTTCTTCTTTTTTGCCATATAAGCCGATGCTCGCCACTGCAAGACCGGCGGAACGCCGCATTCCTACTCAAACCATTGTAGCGGCTGCGCGATTGCGACGACAAATCGGAAAGAAAATGAGTTTCCAGAGGTTCACTGTGAGCGCGGAGCTAAGGAAAAGTGATGGGCCAAAAAAGAAAACCGGCGCGCTGTCTTCGCGCGCCGCCCTTCTGTTGTACGTAAGTTTGAATCTAGCTTTCGGCGACCGTATCGCTATCCTTTCGCAGGAAGTCCAGTGCTGCTGCCTCCTCCGCCGTAAGCTGAGGCTCTTCTGCCTCCGGCTCTTCCTTGGGCAGTTCGGTCAGCAACTGCACTCCGCGGTAGCGGTCCAGTCCTGTTCCGGCGGGAATTAGCCGGCCCATGATCACATTTTCCTTCAGGCCGCGCAGGTAATCCACTTTGCCGGAAATAGCCGCTTCTGTCAGAACGCGTGTCGTTTCCTGGAAGCTCGCGGCGGAAATAAATGAATCCGTCGAGAGTGAAGCCTTTGTGATTCCGAGCAGCAGCGGCCGTCCCGTCGCGGGCCGCTTGCCATCGTGAATCACATGGTCGTTCTCTTCGCGGAACCGGAACTTATCCACCTGCTCTTCCAGAAGGAACGGCGTGTCGCCCACGTCTTCCACCTTCACCCAGCGCATCATCTGGCGGACAATGGTCTCAATGTGCTTGTCGTTGATGTTCACGCCCTGTAGACGGTAGACTTCCTGAACGGAATTCACCAGGTAAGCCTGCGTGAACTTTTCGCCCAGCACCGCCAGCAAATCGTGCGGATTGAGTGGGCCATCGATGAGCGGTTCGCCAGCGCGAACATGTTCGCCTTCCTGCACGTTGATGTGCACACCGCGTGGAATCGAGTATTCCTTGACGGTCTTGCTGTCCTCGCTCTCCACATAAATGCGGCGCATGCCCTTGACGATCTCGCCGTACTTCACCACTCCGTCGATTTCGCTGATGACCGCCGGGTCCTTCGGCTTGCGCGTCTCAAACAGCTCCACAACGCGCGGCAGACCGCCGGTGATGTCCTTGGTCTTCGTGGTTTCGCGAGGAATCTTCGCCAGCACGTCGCCCGGATGCACCTCATCGCCATCGGCAACCATCAAGTGAGCACGCGACGGCATGAGGTACTTCTTCCGCACGCGTCCCGCCGAATCGCGAATATGGATCGTCGGCTGGTGCTTTTCGTCGCCCGGCGGCAAAGTGACCACCAACTGCGAAAGCCCGGTGACTTCGTCGACCTGCTCTTCGATGGTGATTCCGGACTGCAAATCCTTGAACTGCACCGTGCCACCCGTCTCGGTGAGAATGGAGAAGGTGTACGGATCCCATTCAGCCATGGTCTGGCCGACGGTAACGGGCTGGCCATCCTCAACCTTGAGCCGTGCGCCGTAAACAACGTGATAGCGCTCTTTTTCCCGGCCCTTTTCGTCGACCACGGCGATCAGGCCGGAGCGGTTCATCGAAATGAACGTTTTGCCGCGGCCTTCCACGACCTTCAGATCGATGAACTTCACGAAGCCGTTGTTCTTGGCGTCGACCTTGGACTGTTCGGTAACGCGCGTCGCAGTTCCGCCGATGTGGAAGGTTCGCATGGTAAGCTGCGTGCCGGGCTCGCCGATCGACTGCGCCGCGATGACGCCCACCGCTTCGCCCATCTCGACGAACCGGCCCGTCGCGAGATTGCGGCCGTAACAGCGCGCGCAAACTCCGCGGCGTGATTCACAGGTCAGCACGGAGCGAATTTTCACGCGCTCGATGCCGGCCGCCTGAATCGCATTGGCGAGTTCTTCCGTCACTTCCTGGTTGATCTCGACAATCACGTTGCCTTCGTAATCCTTGATCTTTTCGAGCGAGACGCGGCCAATCACGCGGTCGCGTAACGGCTCAACCTCGACGCCGGCTTCGAGGATCGGTTCCACATAAATCCCATCCGCGGTACCGCAATCGAATTCGTTGATGATCACATCCTGGGCTACGTCGACCAACCGGCGGGTCAGGTAGCCGGAGTCCGCGGTCTTTAGAGCGGTATCCGCCAAGCCCTTACGTGCGCCGTGCGTCGAAATGAAGTACTGCAACACGTCGAGGCCTTCGCGGAAGTTCGACGTGATCGGCGTCTCGATAACCTCGCCCGAAGGCTTGGCCATCAACCCGCGCATGCCGGAGAGCTGGCGAATCTGCTGCTTTGATCCGCGAGCGCCCGAGTCGGCCATGACGTAAATCGGGTTCATGGTGCCTTCCCGGTCCTGGTTCTCGAGCGCCTTGAACATCTCGTCCGCCACTTTTTCGGTGACGTCGCTCCAAATGGCGATCACCTTGTTGTAGCGCTCGCCGTTGGTGATGGCACCATCCAGGTACTGCTGCTGCACCTTCACCACCTCGCGCTCGGCGGTGTCCACGAGCTTGGCCTTGTCTCCCGGAATCAACATGTCGCTGATGCCGATAGAGATTCCCGCCTTGGTCGCGTACAGGAAGCCCAATTCCTTCAGCTTGTCGAGCATCTTCACGGTGCGCTCGAGGCCGAATCGCAAATAGCAGTATTGCACCAGCTGCTGGGTGCCCTTCTTTTTCAGCAAGCCATTGATGAAAGGCATCTCGGTCGGAAGGTGATCGTTGAAGATCACGCGTCCGACGGTCGTCTGCAGGAATTGCTTGTTCAGCGTCACCGATTCCGTGTGCGTTACGTCCTGGTCGTCGTACGCGGTGGTCATATCGACCACTTCGCCTGTGAAGCGCAGACGAATCGGAGTCAGCAGCTCCACTTCACCGGTTTCCAGCGCCATCAGAACTTCTTCGATCGTGCCAAACGCGCGGCCTTCGCCCTTCGCACCGGGCTTGGACTTGGTCAGGTAATAGATTCCCAGCACCATGTCCTGTGTTGGAACGGCCAAAGGCCCGCCATTCGCGGGCGACAGAATGTTGTGCGAGCTGAGCATCAGCACCGAGGCCTCGACCTGAGCTTCCGGCGACAGCGGAATGTGCACCGCCATCTGGTCACCGTCAAAGTCCGCGTTGAACGCCGTGCACACCAGCGGATGGATGCGAATGGCCTTGCCTTCTACCAGCACCGGCTCGAATGCCTGAATGCCCAAACGGTGCAGCGTAGGCGCGCGGTTCAGCAGCACCGGATGCTCGCGGATCACCTCTTCAAGAATGTCCCAAACGATCGATTCCTGCTGCTCAACGAGCTCCTTTGCCTGCTTGATCGTCGTGCAATGGCCCGCCGCTTCCAGCCGGTGATAGATGAACGGCTTGAACAGCTCGAGCGCCATTTTCTTCGGCAGGCCGCACTGGTGCAGCTTGAGTTCCGGCCCCACCACGATGACCGAGCGTCCGGAATAGTCCACGCGCTTGCCCAGCAAGTTCTGGCGGAAGCGGCCCTGCTTGCCCTTGAGCGTATCCGAGAGCGACTTGAGCGGACGGTTGTTTGTCCCGCGCAGAACGCGGCCGCGCCGGCCGTTGTCGAAGAGCGCATCCACAGCTTCCTGCAGCATGCGCTTCTCGTTGCGTACGATCACGTCCGGAGCATGGAGCTCCATCAGTTTCTTCAACCGGTTGTTGCGGTTGATTACGCGCCGGTAGAGATCATTCAAGTCCGACGTAGCAAAACGCCCGCCGTCCAGAGGCACCAGCGGCCGCAACTCCGGCGGCAGCACCGGAATCACGTCCAGAATCATCCACTCCGGACGATTACCGCTCTTGCGGAACGACTCCACCACCTTCAGCCGCTTGGCGTACTTGATGCGCTTCTGCAGGCTGGGATCGACCTTCATTTTTTCGCGCAGCTCTTCGGAGAGCTTTTCGATGTCCACGCGCCGCAGCAACTCCTTGATGGCCTCCGCACCCATCCCTGCGCGATATTTCCCGGCGAACTCCTTTTGCAGTTCGCGGTACTTGTCGTCGAGCAGCAGCTCCTTTTCCTTGATCCCCGGAGCTTCGCCCGCGTCGGTGACCACAAAGGCCTCGAAATAAAGGACGCGTTCGAGGTCGCGCATGGAAATATCCAGCAGGTAGCCGATGCGGCTCGGCAACCCCTTGAAAAACCAGACGTGCGAGCACGGCGACGCCAGCTCGATATGGCCGAGCCGCTCGCGCCGCACTTTACTCAGCGTAACTTCCACGCCGCACTTGTCGCAGATGACGCCGCGGTGCTTCATGCGCTTGTATTTGCCGCACAAGCACTCCCAGTCCGTCACCGGACCGAAGATTTTCGCGCAGAACAAACCATCGCGCTCCGGCTTGAAGGTGCGGTAATTGATGGTCTCCGGCTTGGTTACTTCACCGTGCGACCACGAACGGATTTTTTCCGGACTTGCCAGGCTGATGCGGATCGAATCGAAATCGGCAATCTGACTGGCGCGATCATACGGGCTAGAACGATACAAGGGCTAACCTCCCGTCCCGGCAACGCCAGGACAATAAAATTCGCGTTCCTGCTCCGGCAAAGCCGGGGCGATTAATCGGCTGCAGCCTGCTCGATCTGCGGCTTCTGACGCTTCATCAATTCCACGTCCAGGCAGAGCGACTGCAATTCACGAACAAGCACGTTGAAAGATTCCGGCACGCCAGGCTCGATTCCCGGCTCGCCTTTGACGATGGCCTCGTAAATCTTGGCGCGCCCATAAACATCGTCCGATTTCGCTGTGAGCAGCTCCTGGAGAATGTGCGCGGCGCCGTACGCCTCGAGCGCCCACACTTCCATTTCTCCAAAGCGCTGGCCGCCAAACTGCGCCTTTCCGCCGAGCGGCTGCTGGGTAATCAGCGAATACGGGCCGATGGAACGCGCGTGGATCTTGTCGTCCACCAAGTGCGACAGCTTCAGCATGTAAATGTAGCCCACGGTTACCTGCTGCGAGAACACGTCGCCGGTCATTCCGTCATAGAGCGTGATCTTGCCGTTCTCCGGAAGGCTGGAGGCCTGCAAGAGCTGGCGAATATCCTTCTC
>JASHQB010000099.1 GCA_030037775.1 Candidatus Acidiferrales bacterium | reverse complement strand
ACCTTCACGTTGAACACTTTCTGGACCGCTTCCTTGATCTGCGTCTTGGTGGCCTCGCGCGCCACTTCGAAAACCGCGGTCTGGTGGTTCTCTTTCACGCCCAAACCCTTTTCCGTGATGATCGGCCGCCGGATGATTTCGTAGGGCTGCATGGACATGGCTTAATCCTTTTTCGCCTTGGGCTTCGGCTTGGAAGACGCCTTCGCGGCCGGCTTCTTTTCCGATTTCTTCGCCGGCTTCTTGTCATGCGCCTTCGCCGCGTGCTTGGTTTCGTGCTTCGCGGCCGGCTTTTCCGCGCGCTCGCCCTTTTCCTTCGGCGCGGGCTGAATCTGCACGCGCTCGGAAGCAGCTTGCTCTGCTCCCGCCTGGCTCAGTCCACGGCTCAGCTTCTCCGCCGCCTCGCGCGAGAGCAGCACCGACTCATGCCGCAGCAGGTCGTACGGCTGGATCGCCGTGGTGCGCACGAGCTTCACACCCTCCAGGTTGCGGCTGGCGCGCTCCAGATTCACGTTGTCTCCGCCGTCCACCAGCAGCAGCGTGCGGCTGGCGTCATCCACGCGCGACAGCGCCTCGCGGAACGGCTTGGTCTTGTGCGATTCCAGCTGCCAATTCTCGATCACGAACAGCTTCTTCTCCGCGAGCTTCGCCGAAAGCGCCGAGCGCAGCGCGCCGGTAAAAACCTTGCGCGGAATACGGTACGCATAGCTTCGCGGCACCGGCCCGTGCACTGTGCCGCCGTGGCGCCACAGCGGAGAGCGAATCGAGCCGATGCGCGCGCGGCCCGTGCCCTTCTGCTTCCAAAGCTTCCGGCCCGCGCCGCTGACTTCGCTCTTCTGCTTGGTCTTGTGCGTTCCCCGGTGCTGCGCCGCCAGGTAGTGCCGCACCGTCTCGTGCAGCAGATGCGGATTCACGCGCGCCGCGAAAACATCGTCGGCCAGCTCCAGCTTTCCCACTGTCTTACCGCTCAGATTGGTTATGTCCACGACGGCCATATTGGTCTCGCTATTTCCCACTCTTCGCTTTTTTCACGTAAATGTACGCGCCGGTGGCTCCGGGAACCGCTCCGCGCACGAACAGCAGATTTTCATCCGCGTCGATCTTCACGACTTTCAAATTCTTCGAAGTCTTTCGCACGTTTCCCAAATGCCCGGGAAAATGCTGATTCTTCCACACGCGCGAAGGGAACGAACTGGCGCCGATTCCGCCCGGCGCGCGATGAAACATCGACCCGTGCGAAGCGTCGCCTCCGGCGTAGTGCCAGCGCTTCACGCCGCCCGCGAATCCACGGCCCTTGCTCACGCCCGCCACGTCCACCAATTCCCCCACTGTAAATCCGTCGACCAGAACGCGGTCGCCCGCTTTGGTCTCGTCTTTCGACTCTTCCAGCCGAAACTCGCCCAGGAAACGCATCGGCGCCACGCCGGCCTTCTTGAAATGCCCGGTCATGGCTTTGTTGACGCGCTGGGGCTTGATGAATTCCACCAATCCTAATTGCACCGCGTCGTAGCCGTGCTTGTCCTTTGTCCGCCGGTCGACCACGACGCACGGCCCGGCCTGCAGCACAGTGCACGGAATGGAAGTGCCGTCGTCGCCGAACACCTGCATCATCCCCAGCTTGATTCCTAAAATTCCGTTGACCGCCATGGTTCTCGCTTTTCCCTTTATCTATCGAACAGCAGATCCTTCGCTACGCCCGCCTGCCGCAGGCAGGCTCAGGATGACAACGCCAACAGCGCCTTGTCACTTCGTAGCGTGCTCTCGCCCGAAGGCTTTGATTTCCACGTCCACTCCCGGCGGCAGATCGAGCTTCATCAGCGCGTCTACTGTGTCCGGCGTGGGCCCCAGAATGTCGATCAGCCGCTTGTGCGTGCGCATCTCAAACTGCTCGCGCGATTTCTTATCCACGTGCGGCGAACGCAACACCGTCCATCGGTTCACCACTGTCGGCAAAGGAATCGGCCCGGCCACATCCGCGCCGGTGCGCCGCGCGGTTTCGACAATTTCCTTCGTCGATTGATCGAGAATGCGGTGATCGTAAGCCTTCAAACGAATGCGAATTTTTTCTCCGGTGGACATGTTTACTCGACGATCTCCGTCACGGCGCCGGCTCCCACCGTGTGCCCGCCTTCGCGAATCGCAAACCGCAATCCCTTCTCCAGCGCCACCGGAGTAATCAGCTTCACTTCCGCGCTCACGTTGTCTCCCGGCATCACCATCTCCACTCCCGTCGGCAACGCCACGTCTCCGGTCACATCCGTCGTCCGAAAATAAAACTGCGGCCGGTACCCCGTGAAAAACGGCGTGTGCCGCCCGCCCTCTTCCTTCGTCAACACGTACGCTTCCGCCTTGAACTTCGTGTGCGGCGTGATCGACCCGGGCTTCGCGATCACTTGCCCGCGCTCCACTTCCTCTTTTTCCGTCCCTCGCAACAGCAATCCCACGTTGTCGCCCGCTATCCCTTCATCCAGCAGCTTTCGGAACATCTCCACTCCCGTCACCACTTTCTTCATCGT
>JASHQB010000098.1 GCA_030037775.1 Candidatus Acidiferrales bacterium | reverse complement strand
CGCGAACCCACGGAGCGTCCTCTGTTCATCATCGCGTCGGAGCACAGGAGAAGAAAGGTGTTTGAAGAGTTGAGACGCCCTCCGTTTTCCGAACCGTGTCTGCGTTTGAACGAGGTGATTCGGTTTTTGGGGTAGGAGAAGCTTCGTGAGGTTGATGAGTCGTCGAAAAACGTTCAAGACTTCGATAGAAATCTTTTGATGGAAGCTGCCGAGATCGTCACCGCTCGTCTAGGAAAGACAATCTCAGGATAATTAAGTAGAATTCCCAGCGTTTGTTACAACCTCTTAGGGGGAAGCGTCCTATGACGAAAGAGGATGAGGCGGTTTTAGAGCGCTTGGAGAAGTTGAAAGCCCTGCGCTCCAATCGCAACATTGTCCGTCCACACGATCACTACCCGGTCCGGTGCAGGGAGGGGAACTGGCGTCAGAATGGCCGCATTGACTACGCTGAAAATCGCTATATTTGCGCCGATCCCCAGCGCTAGCGTTATCAGCGATACGGCCGTAAGAGTCCGATTCTTGCACAACAGCCTTGCGCCATATCGCGGTCTCGCCATAGAGTACCCATCGGCTGCCTCACTTGGCTGTTGCCCGGGAGTCGTGGCGTTTGGACTGCGCTTTGCCGTTCACTACTTTTGCGTTTTGAGGTTGACTTGGCCGGGCTTCAGAGCCAACGTCGCGTGTATCTTGGCACCTCTTTTTGGCCTGTCAAGCGTTGTATTGTGCAGTCGAATATCGAGCGGCGCGAAGACACTGGGAACACGTGCAGGGTTAACCCGGACCGACCCATAGTGTGAGAGACAAGAAGTGAATGCCGGGGTATTTCCTTTCCGCAGACGGCAAGCCCGTTTGTGGGCATTTGGAGATTGGCCTTCTCTTCTGTCTGAATCACCTTCTACCGCCATGTGAGTTGGACAACGACTCCGCGAAATTCGCGAGGCAAAGAAACTCAGCCAAGGCGACGTTGAGGAGCGAACCGGTCGGGTACATCAGAGCTAACTGACCACCTACAATTCGATCGTGGCCCTGTTTCGCTCCAGGTGCGCCGACAAGTTCGCAAGCGAACACACGCAAATCGTCCGATCTTCAAGTCACTACTTTTTGAGCAGCGCCGGCCAATTCACCACGAGGGTCACCGGTTCCGAATTTGCCTCCGGTGCGCTGGTAATCATGAGAAATTTCTGCCCACCGGATCCGACGGCGTACGTCAATCCGCCTGGCGTTGTCGCAAGATTCGCACTGAAAAGCGCGGTGGGCTTCCCAATAATAATTCCTGAGCCTTGTTCGGAAATGTCTGCACTCATAATCTTGTGATCCGGCGAGATGTAAAACAGTTCCTTCCCGTCCCGCCGCCATTCCGGCATTTCTCCGCCTCCGTCCGAAACTTGCCAAAGCCCTTCGCCATGAAGGAACGGCGATATGTACACTTCAGGCCGCCCGGATTGCGAGGAAACATACGCCACCCATTTCCCATCCGGAGAAACCGCTGGCGCATTAAGATGAAAATCCGGTTCAGACTGCGGATTTTGTAGCACGGCAAACGGCTTCGCTCCTCCACTGAGAGGCAGGGCCCATATCTCCCAATGACCTTGAGTTTGCGTGCGACTAAAGAGCAGATATCGTCCGTCCGGCGTCCAGACGGGCCAAAGTTCGGTCCCTTCATCAGCCACGAGCGTTTTGATTTCGCCTGATCCGTTGGCTGCTTTCTCGTATAGATGAAAAAAGTTCTGCCGCTGCTGACCCGAAGCGAACGCGATCATTTTTCCATCCGGCGACCAAGCCGGCTCAACGTCGAGGGAAGAAAAAGTCAGTTTGGTGTCTGTCCCGCGAACCAAATCGTATATCCACACGTTGACTGACCCTGGCTGTTCTTGCGTGAGAGCGAGCTTCTGGCCATCCGGAGAGAGAGCCATACATGTGTATACCTCAGCCGTTCCGGCTTGGCCAATCTGCTTGCCATGCCTGTCATACCACAGTAGCTCATCATCTCCCGTGGCGGTGCTCCCCTGCGCGTAGCCCAATATTCCTGTCTCAGAAACGGAAAAATCGGCAAGAGAAAGAACGGCGGTAACCCTCACATCCGTTCCCAGTGCCATGGATCCGCCAATCAGCCGCAGCGACTTCGCGTCGAACCGCTGCGCCATTAATGTTCCTTGCTGCACAAACAACATGTAACCACCTGGGTCATAGATCGCGTTCGAGCCACCGCGAAGCAGCAATGTGGGTTTCGCTCCCGAGAGCGAACCTACGTAGGTTCCGTCGTTGTGCAACGCCGAATTTTGGGAGTAGAACAAGAAGTGCCTTCCATCGGGCAGAAACTGCGGCCATCGCTCACTAAGACCAGGTGGCGTACCCATTGACACCTGCTCCGGAGTTCCACCGGACGCGGAAACTCGATAGAGCCCACCTTCTGCGCCAGGCGTGTATAGGATGGTGCCATCTTTTCCCCAGGTGGCTCCGCGGCCGTTCTCTGCCGTTGCAATGCTCACCGACGGTCCTCCCGATGCGTCTATGCGATTCATCATGCCATTCGCAAAATAACCGATAGAGTGGCTGTCGGGAGACCAGAAAGGAAACCTGGCGCCCTCTGTTCCAGCCAGTGGCTGCGCAGTTTCGGAATCTAGTGTTTGAACCCACAGCTTCGGCTTGCCGTTCGAGTCGGCCGCAATGAATGCAATCTCCGCCCCGTCCGGAGAAATCGCCGGCGGACCGCCTAAGTCGCTGCTCAGCACGAAACTCGCTCCTTTCGGTGGCGGAATTCCCGCGACAATCGCGTGCAGTTCCGGTGGCTTCCTCGTCAAATCCGTCACGACCAACAACGCAAAAGCAATCGCCAGCGCCGCAACAATGGCCCACGGCAGCGCAGTTCGCCACCGTGGTGCGGCCGTCTGTAGGGGTGGGTTTATCCCGCCCGCGGTTGTCCCCAATTCCGATTGCGTCGCCGCGCTCGAAAGAATTTCTTCCAGCGTGATGCGCGCATCGCCGATCGATTGCAACCGCTGGCGGGGGTCTTTTTTCAAGCAGCGCTGGAGCAAATTGCGGATCGCGTTTGGCGTGTCTGCGGGGATTGCGCTCCACTCCGGCTCCGCGCGAATCACCGCGGCCAGCGTGTCTGTCACCGTCTCGCCTGTGAACGCTTGCTTCCCCGTCAGCATTTCATACAGCACGCACCCAAATCCCCAAATGTCCGTGCGCCGATCCACGGACTTCCCTTTGGCCTGCTCCGGCGACATGTACGCCGCCGTGCCCAAAATAATCCCCGCCTGCGTGGCCATCCGCGTGATCGTTGGTGAGCTGGAAATGTCCATCGACGCAACGTCGTTTTCCAGGGCCTTCGCCAAGCCGAAATCGAGAATCTTCACCGCATCGTTCTGTGCGATTTTGATATTCGCGGGCTTCAAATCGCGATGAACAATGCCATGCTCGTGCGCATATTCCAGCGCTTCAGAGATTTGCTTTGCAATCGGCAGCGCTTCATCGAGGGGAATCGCGCTGCCGTTGATTCTCCCCGCAAGCGTCGGCCCTTCAACGAGTTCCATCACCAATGCATGCGTCGCGCCGGAATCCTCGAAGCCGTAAATCGCCGCAATGTTCGGATGATTGAGCGAAGCCAGCAATTGCGCTTCGCGGCGAAAACGCGCCAGTCGCTCCACGTCACGCGCGACCGTCTCAGGCAGAACTTTCAGGGCAACGTCGCGCCCCAGCCGCGTATCACGGGCGCGATAGACCTCGCCCATGCCACCGGATCCGAGAGGGGTCTGGACTTCGTAGGGGCCGAGGTGTGTGCCGAAAGCGAGGGCCATAAGGCGACGGAATTATAGCGCGACGGCAGGAAAGAAGCCGAAGAATCACCGGAAATACATAGCGCTCTGCCAAGGGTGTAGCCGAATTTTTCTCCACAACCAGTTAATGGGATTTTCCCCTACCTTGGCAATACTGGCGAAACACAACTTCGTTAATCAGTCTTCCGTCTGTTTTACCATCCACGGAGCCGTGCCCAGCAGGATTCGCCGCCGCCGTTCGTTCAGCTTTGTGAGTAGCTTGGTGAAGCTGCGCAACTCCTCATGGTCTTTGTCTCTCTCGGCCATTCGGCTTTAGATCTCGCAGCCGCGTCTCTTTGCATATTTGGCAAGCCCAACCGACACTTCCGCAAGTTGATCGACGACGCCAGCGCCATTTCTGGCTAGGGCTTGCGTGGTTTGACCAAAAGAATCTGTTCGGTCTTGAACGGAGTATTGAAAAGATTGGACGCAAACCGCGCCATATCCCTTGCGGCATCAGGACCTGAACCGACCGTCGCACTCGTACGAACAAAGATTGGAGACGGCAGTTGCTCCTTGGCCTCCTCTACGAGATGTGCTCTGAGCCGCCGAGGAAATATCGCCACTTCCGCGCCTACCGTACCGGAATAGGTATGAACTTCATCTAATGCCAGGAGCCTGAATGCGCGTGGATTCTGGAAAAGCATTTGGTCATCAGATCGAAGTAGCGAGTATTCGAGCGTCGCAAGGCCCGAGTGCCAACTTTTCCAGATAGTTGCAGTCAATTAGGGTGCGGTCCTTCCCGTGTCACTTTTTTGTACTTCTAGTTTTGTCTGAAGCAATCGAGCGATGCGATCGTATGTTCAATCTCCCTCTGCCATCGTCGTGATCTGGGAAATCAGATCGGGCGGTCCGCCGATCCGAAAACATGCCCGGAGGCTATCTAACTGAGATACTGCGTCTCGGAAATTGGCAAGTAGCAACGGTTTGCCCTGACCGGGGAACCAATCTCGATTACATCGGGTGCACGTCGAAGGAACTCCCGTAAACTGTTTGGCGTGCATGTCAAAGCAGAATTTCACACCGCAATGTGGGCACGTTACCTCGATAGATTTTAGTTCATTCAGAGGCACTAGAATTTCCTTATGCATGGTCCTCTCCGATCTTTTTTATTTCTTAACAATCCCCTCGTCGTCCTTCTGAACCAGCTGCACATGGCCGTCGCTCGTGGCGCGCTGAATGTCCGCGTGAGACTGAAGATCGGCTTGAGTCAGAGCAAGCACGGCGTAGGCCGTCGCTGCGTCGTCCATAAAGCTGGTTGGATTCGCAAATGGGTTGAGGCGCCGTTTGTTTAGAGAAGAGGCTTTCCAGTCGCCGTTCCACCACGTCTGATTGCGCGCGAGCCACAAAAGGCCAGCGCTCACGTGAACGTCGTCGCGCGAAACGCCCGCTTGCTGCAGCGCAAAAGTGATCAATCCAGTTGCGTATCCGTCGCTGCTCGCGACCAACGGCGTCCCATCTTTGCGCTTCCACGTTCCGACCAAGGAAGAAGCGGACCAGCCGCCATCCGCCTGCTGTTTACCGAAAATTTCGCCGACGATGGATTGTTGCTGCTCGGCGTTCAAGATGCCCGGAACCTTCGCGGACGCCCACAACAGCGAAATTCGATTCAGCAGTGTCTGCTTCTGATATTCGCGATCGAAATACTCGCTCAGCAGTTTGAGATTCTGCTGTATTTGCGGAGCGGAGCGGTAATCCTCTGGCGCTGAGCCGACGGCAATCGCCGCGAGCGTGGCGCCGTAGAACGGCGAGTCGTACGCTTCCCAAGGTTCGTTATTGAACTCAATCCACTGCCACGCGCCGCGTTGGGGGCCGGCGCTTTGCTGCAAGGACCACATTTCGTCGAAGGCGAGTTGCGCGTCCTCGCTGAGCTTTCCGCTGCGGGCGTCGTTGTTCGCCAGAATCAGCGCGTTGAGGATTGCCTCTGTTCCGCGAGATTGGTCCGGCTGGCTCTTATAGTAAGGCTCGATCTCCTTCCAAAGGCGCACACGCTTCGTGACGTCGTCGACGAGTGTGCGTTCATCTGGCGAAGGGTTTGTGCTACGGAGGGCTGAGTCGACGGCCTGCCGGGCCAAGGCATACGGCATCGCGGTGTGACAGGAGACGCAAAAGGTTCCGCGATCGCGCGCCGCGTGCGGCCATGCCGACCAAGTGCTCTCACGTTTGTCGAGATAGGCCGCGGCTGCCTGCGGGCTCCACGAATCAGCGAGCTTCGTTGTGGGCCGCGAACACGCCGCGCAAAATACCGCGGGAATCAATACCGCAAGCAGACCCGAAACTCGTCTTGTCTTCATCATTCCGCCGGTCATTCCTCCCGATACGGCCATACCTTCCCTGCATGAATAAGAGCCAATCTCCGGCCAGTGCTACTGGGTCGGAGTCGCGGGCGTCACTGGCGTCGCCGGCTTCACGTACGTGTCGAACCAGCGAAGCATCTCCCAGATCATGTCCTCAATGGACTCACGGGCCTGGTAGCCATGCGCTTCATCGGGCAATTGCACATAACGCACTGACGCGCCGTTGCCCTTGAGAGCCATGTACATTCGCTCCGACTGAATCGGGAACGTACCGGAATTGTTATCCGCCATTCCGTGAATCAGCAGAATCGGCGCGTGGAGTTTGTCGGCATACATGAACGGCGACATTTTGAAATAAATGTCGGAGGCGTCCCAGAACGAGCGGCGCTCGTTTTGGAAACCAAACGGCGTCAGAGTGCGATTGTACGCGCCGCTGCGCGCGACGCCGGCGCGGAATAGATCCGAATGCGCGAGCAGATTGGCGGTCATGAATGCGCCGTAGCTGTGTCCGCCCACGCCGACGCGGTCAGGATCGACGATTCCCATGTCCGCAGCCTTATCGATGGCCGCCTTGGCGCTGGAGACGATTTGCTCGACGTAGGTGTCGTTGGCGGTTCGCGGCGCACCGATGACCGGCATGGTGGGGCCGTCGAGCACCACATAGCCGTCAAGCAAGAACCACAACGACGAAAGCCCGGTGAATTCCGTGAAGCGATTCGGCGAGCCCTCCACTTCACCCGCCACCTGCGCGTTCGTATATTCGCGCGGATAGGCCCATACAACCGCGGGATAGCGTTGGCCCTGCTGGTAATCGAGCGGAAGATAAACAGTCATGGAAAGCGACACGCCGTCGGCGCGCGTGTAGGTGACGATCTCCTTGTGAATGTTGCGCAACTGCGGCGTGGGGTCGGCGTAATGCGAGAGAGCGCGTGCGGAATCTTCTCCCGCGGTGCGCAGAAAATAGTTCGGAGGATCGGTGGTGGTTTCGTGGTGGGTGATGAGTTTTGAGCCGTCGGGCGACGCCAAGGCCACCACGGTTTCGTAACTCTTGTCGTCGCAGTGAAACACGCGATCGGCTTGCAGCGTTTGCGTATTGAAACGGTCCAGGAACGGGCGATCGCCTTCCGGCGACGCACCGTCGCCAGCGAGGAAAATGTTGTCACCCTGCTGTACGACGGCCTCGTGGCCATTCGCGAGCAAGTGAGCAAGCGGCAGGCCTGGATTCTTGTAGCGCTCAGCTTCATTCATCTCCCAGGCAAGGCGCGGCTTCGCCGACGGGTCTGAGAGATTCAGGAACCACGTGCGCTCCCACGAGCGGCTGACATCGAGTTCGCTCAGAATAGCCAAATCGCCGCGTTCCCCCCAGAAAATTCGCGTCAGGCGAAACTGCATTTCCGTCAGTTCGGCGGGCTCGGTCGTAAACGGCGCTGAAATCCACATGATTTTGTCGCGATGGTCGGCCTTTGTGCGTGGATTGCCGCCGTCGAGAGCCTCGACCCAGACGAGCGTTGCCGGCGCGCTGGGCTGCCATTCATAATCGCGCGGTCCGGTGGCCACGCCGGCGATGGGAATCGTTTCCTGCAGTGGAACATCGGCGAGCTTGTACGCGACGCGCCCCGTACGGTCCCAGACTTCCACGTTGTGCGCGAAATCGTTGAATGGCCGGACGTAGGAATATGGGTGATGGATGCGCGAGACGAGGATGAAGCGGCCGTTCGGCGCGAGCTCTGAGGTCTCGTAAATTCCCGGCCTGCCGACGGGCGTCACTTTGCCCGTGGCGATGTCGACGAATGCCAGCTGCGACATCCCGTAGTAGTCGAAAAGCTGCTCATCGCGCGGGCTGGTGAGCAAGTCTTCAAAAGTCGGAGCGGGCGCGGCCTTGCCAAAACTTTCCTGAACGATAGGTCCTTCAGGTACACGCGGAGCCGCAGGCGGATGGCCATAATTCGCGGGAACCGTCCGGCAAAGCAGATCGTTGCTGCCGGGCGCCCAAGTGCACGGGGCGGCCGTCGGCGGAAATGGCACAACCAGGGTCGAATTAATCACGACTCCGGGGACGCGATGAATCGTTGCGGCGGCCGCGTCGCCAATCCAGAGCTCGACGGATTTATCTGCCGTGACCGTCAGGAAAAAATGTTTGCCGTCCGGACCCCATTCTGGAGCCCCGAAACCCTCGCCTGCGGGGAAGAGAATCGGCCGCGCGCGTCCGTCGGAGACTTTGACAATCGACAGATGGATGAAGCGCGGCGGGTCGTGCTCGCCAAAATTCGCCGGGTCCATACGCACGCCGGCGATGCGCAGCATGGGCCGCGCAAGTTCGGAGATCGGCGGGTAGCGCACCGGCTCGGCAAGAAGAACTTCGTCGCCTTGTGGGTTGACGAAAGCCATCGGTGGCGCGGGCGCCAGCAAGACGTCAACGATTTCCTTTGATGGCTTCTGATACGTGCTTTGCGCGAGAAGGCTGGGCGCGGCCGCGAGCAGAGCGAGCGCCAGGCAGCACGCGGCTCGCTTCAACTGACAGACGAAGCTGCGAGAATCGATGGACGTCATAATATCCTCCGGCGAAGGTCTGGAGTGTACTGAAACCGGCGGCATTCATGCAAACTGCAGGTACAGACGGTCCGGGCAGGCCGCCCGTTTCACAGCTCCCGCCTGACACAAGATTTGCGTAACGTGCCGCCGGACAGGCCGTCCCTCTGCAATACACGTTAACAATGCTTTGTTCACCTGAAAAACTTGGATGTTCAACTACGATGCTGGGTAGTAGTTCTGCGTTCATTTTTTCGCGCCAATGCGGTATACATGCAAGTCCCGTGCGGCGCCCAAGGGTTGTTGTTGCGGCGCGAACGAATGTACACGGTTTTCCTTTCGAGTTTAATGTTTTCTAGGAGGATGTGGATGCGAGCAAGGATGCGTGTTCGTTGGATTGCCGTTGTTACTCTGACGCTCGGTACGCTGGTAGCGGGACTTTCCGCGAAGGCCCAGACGCTTACCAAGGACTCCATCGCGGGAATGAAATGGCGGCTGATCGGACCATTTCGCGGAGGTCGCACGGAGGCGGTCGCCGGCGTGGCTGGCAATCCCAACGTTTTCTATTTCGGCTCGGTCGCGGGAGGCGTGTGGAAAACAACCGATGCGGGAATCTCCTGGCTGCCGATTTTTGAGCATCAGTCGGTTGCCTCCATCGGCGCGATCGCCGTGGATCCGAACGATCCAAACGTGATTTACGTCGGCACCGGCGAGCCTTGCCTGCGCGGCGATATTTCCTACGGCGACGGTATGTACAAGTCGGTCGACGGCGGCAAGACGTGGACGCACATCGGTCTTGATGACACGCGGCACATCGCGAAGATTCTGGTCGATCCGCACGATTCGAACATCGTTTTTGTCGCGGCTATCGGCCATGCCTTTGGGCCAAACGCGGAGCGTGGCGTTTTCCGCTCGGCGGACGGCGGAAAAACGTGGCAGAAGGTTCTCTATAAGGACGACAAGACTGGCGCCGTTGACCTGACCTTCGCGGCAGACAACTCGCACACGCTCTACGCCGCGATGTACCAAGAAGAGCGCACCCCGTGGGGATTCAACGGTGGCGGACCGGGCAGTGGAATCTACAAATCCATCGACGGCGGCGCCACGTGGAAACACTTGGAAGGAAACGGCCTGCCCACCGGCGTGCTTGGCCGAATCGGAATCGCCGTCGGCGCGAATGGCGAGCGCGTTTACGCGCTAATCGAAGCCGACAAGCGCGGGCTTTATCGCTCGGATGATGGCGGTGAGAGCTGGCAGTTCATCAACGGCGACCACAATTTCACGCAGCGCGCATGGTATTTCATGCATATCTTCGCGGATCCCAAGCAGACCGATACGCTGTACATCCTCAACACAGGCATGTCTCGTTCGACCGATGGAGGCCAAACGTTCAGCGACATCAACGCGCCGCACGGAGACCGTCACGACCTGTGGATCGATCCCACCAACACCGATCGCATGATCGAAAGCGACGATGGCGGCGCGACGATTTCAGAGGATGGCGGAAAATCGTGGTCGACGGAAGACAATCAGCCCACCGCTGAGTTCTATCACGTGGCCACCGACGAGCGCTTCAACTACTACGTCTATGGCGCCCAGCAGGACAACAGCACCGTGGCGATCGCCAGCCGCACCGACTCCGGCACGATTACGGATTCGGATTGGTATGACGTCGGCGGCGGCGAAAGCGGATTTGTGATTCCTGATACCAAGGATCCTAATGTTGTGTACGCCGGTTCGTACAGCGGGTTAATCACACGCTACGACAAGGCGAATGGAACGGAGCGGGATATTTCACCTTGGCCTTTGAATCCGATGGGACATGGCGCCGTCGACACGAAATATCGCTTTCAGTGGACTGCGCCAATTGAAATGTCGCCATTTGATTCACACACGATTTATTTCGGCGCGCAAGTCCTGTTCGAGAGCACGGACCAGGGGAACACGTGGACGATCATCAGCCCTGACCTGACGCGCAACGACAAAAGCAAACAGGTCTCCTCCGGCGGTCCGCTCGAGCAGGACAACACCAGCGTGGAATACTACGATACGCTCTTCGCCGTGGCTGAATCGCCGCTCGAACGGGGACTGATCTGGGCGGGCAGCGATGATGGGCTGGTTCACGTCACACGCGACGGCGGCAAGACTTGGTCGGACGTCACGCCCGCCGATATTCCAGCATGGAGCCGCATCGACCTGATCGATCCGTCTCCGCATGATGCTGGAACGGCATATCTGGCCGCGGACCGCAGCCGCTGGGATGATTTTCATCCCTATCTTTATAAGACCACGGATTACGGAAAAACCTGGACCAAGATCACCAATGGCTTGCCCGACGCTGTTTTCACTCACGCGATTCGCGAAGATGCCGATCGCAAGGGATTGCTTTTCGCCGGCACGGAAACAGGCGTTTGGGTTTCCTTTGACGACGGCGCGAATTGGCAGTCGCTGCAAGCGAACTTGCCCACCGTCCCGATTCATGACCTGGCGGTCCACGGCAATGACTTGATTGTCGCCACACACGGCCGCGCGTTCTGGATCCTGGACGACATCTCGCCATTGCGCCAGATGACTTCCGAACAAGCGAGTGAGGACGTACACCTCTTCAAGCCCGATACGGCGTATCGCTTCCGAGGGATCGGATTCCACCTTCCGGGAGGCGTCGCCGCAGGCGAAAATCCACCGTCAGGAGCGATTATCGATTACACGCTGAAGACGGCCCCGAAGGATCCCATCACCCTTGAGATTCTGGATTCGAAGGACAAAGTGATTCGCAAGTATTCGAGCAAGAGCGAGCAGGGAGGGCCGGAAAGTCCATTCGCCGCCTTCTTCGGCGGCGGCCGCGCGACTCTCTCCGCAAAAGCGGGATTGAATCGCTTTCAATGGGACCTGCGATACGAAGCGCCTACGCGAGTGCCCGGAGCTGTGGCGTGGGGCGGGTTCGAGACCGGGCCGCTTGCCGTGCCGGGCGATTACCAGGTGAAACTTACCGTCAGTGGGCACGCTTACACGGCTCCGCTGCACGTGGAAGAGGATCCCCGCATCCAGGTTTCCGCAGACGATTTGCAGAAGCAGCTCGACTTCAGCCTGCAGATCAATGCTCGCATCACCGAAGCGCACGACGCGGTGAATCAGATCCGTGAAATTCACGGGCAACTGGATGCGCTCCAAAAGCGGCTTGTCGGAAACGACAAGGCAAAAAACGCGGCTGACGCTGCCAAAGAGCTCGACAAGAAATTTACGACAGTCGAGGACGCGCTGATTCAATCGAAATCGCAATCCGGCGAGGATCCACTCAATTATCCGGTCATGATCGTCGATCAAATGTTGGCGCTCACCAGCACCGTGGATAGCACCGATGCGGCGCCTACGCAGAGCGCTCGGGAGGTGTTCGATGTCCTGAACAAACAACTCGACGAGCAATTGGCGATCTATCGCCAGTTGAAGGACAAAGACCTCGTTGACCTCAACCATCAAATTCGCAACGCGAATATTCCGGCCATCGGAGTGACTCCGCCGGCGACCGGCGCGTCGAACCAAAGCTCGATGTAGAGAAGGGAGTAGCCGCGCGATTCATCCGAAGCTGCTGCCCGGCGTTCTTTTCGGAAAGCGCTGGTTGAATCGCGCTTGAGGTGCTTTTGCGCCTTATCGTATGATTTTGTAAACATGGAAAACGATACCAAGCCCATCTGGCAGCCGGTAACCCATTGGATTGGTTCCGGCGCGGGCTGGCTGCTGGACCGCGTGGTGAAAGTGTTGGCCGCGACAGGCATCACGCCAAACGTCTTGACCGTGGTTGGAATGGTTATCAATGTTTGGGCCGCGGTTCTTTTTGCGTATGGCGAGTTTCGCGGCGCAGCTGCGGTTCTCTTTCTTGCCGGATTCCTGGACATGGCCGACGGCCAGGTGGCTCGTCGCGCCTGCCGGGCCACGGCCTTTGGCGCGTTTCTCGATTCAACGCTCGACCGTTACTCTGACTTGGGTCTCTATATGGGTCTTGTTGTTCACTACACGCTGATCGGCCGTCCGTTTTATATGGGGCTCGCGGCCGTCGCAATGGCCAGCTCTTTCATGGTGAGCTATTCGCGCGCGCGCGCTGAATCGCTGATTCCGCTCTGTAAAGTGGGCTTCATGGAGCGGCCCGAACGGCTCGTCCTTCTCATTATCGGTGGCGCGTTCTGGAGAATGGCGCCGGTGCTCTGGGTGATCGCGGCGTTGTCCACGCTAACTGTGATTCATCGCGTGGTATTCACGTGGCAAGAGATTCGCGCAGGGCGGTTGATTCCAGGGAATCGCACGATTTTCTGATTAAGCCTTGGCTTTTGCCGCGCCGGCGTTCGTGGCTGCGGCGCTCTCCAGTCGCACGATATGTTCTTCGACCGGCGCGGCCACGATGGTGTGAACGCGGTCCCTCAACTCCGTGGCGTTCTCCTTCCGCATGGCCTTGGTTTCAATCGTATCGTGCAGGTACACGATGATTCTTCCCGGATTGAGCATCCAGTCCCCCGTGCGATGAAATTCGTAGGAGCCGACGATGCTCATCGGCACGATCGGAACGCCGAATCGAATCGCCAACCGAAAAACGCCTTTATGGAATGGACCGACGTGGCCATCCCGTGTTCGCGAGCCTTCCGCAAATGCGATCAGGCTGATGCCAGCCGCGAAGGCCTCTTCGGCCTTCCGCGTCATTTGCTCGATGCTTTCGCGGCTGCGGTCGTTTTCGTCCGGCACGGGGACATTTCCGAAGCGGCCCATCATCCACCCGTACGCGGGAATCTTGAAGTGGGACGCCAGCTCGAATCCGCGAACGAATTGCGGGATCGCGGAATAAATGACGAACGGGTCGAAAATGTTGACGTGGTTGCAGACGAAAAGACTGGTGCGATGCGCGTCGAATCCACTCGAACGCTGCGCTTCGAACTTCACACCGGCCAGGCGAAGAATGTTGCGAAAAAAAACTCGCTGTACCCAGTCGTTCCTGCGCGGATCCACAATCGCTCCCAGGCCCACCAGAAGCGTGCAGAGCACAAAGAAATGGACGCCGCTGACGGCCCATAGGACGAGCGCGCGCGTTTTCAAATAGGCACGCTTCATACGATGACGTCCAGCGCGCCGGGCAGGATGCTCAGCCGCTCGCATTTCAGGCGCAGGCTTTCGCCATCCACCATCACGTTGACTGGCTCGTCCAGCGCGAATTCCACTTCGCGAACCGCGGCGCGCGACGCCATCGGGTGGCTTATGTGCGTGCCGTCAAAAAGCGTGGGGAAGTTGCGCAGCAAGCCAAGCCGGCCGATCGGTCCCCAGCGAACATATTCGATCAGCCCGTCGGAAGAGTCTGCGTTTGGCGCAATCATCATGTTCCCGCCGGTGAATTTGGTGTTACTGAACGCGAGGAACAGACAGCGCCGCCGGTCGAGCTCACCAGCATTGTCCGCGCGAAGCGGAAAAGCGCGGCGATCCAGGCGCGCCAGGCACGCCAGCACACTGATTGCGTAGCCCGTGTAGCCGAAGCTCTTCAGATGCCGGTTGGCAAATTCCGCCGCGTCGGCTGCGAAACCGAACGTCAGCAAATTGATGTAGTACAGTTCTCCCGCCGAATGCTGCAAACGGATGACATCGCATGCTCTTTTTTGGCCATTCAAGATCGTTTGCACCAGGGCATCCGCACCGTTCGGGGGTTTTTCTGCATGAAAGTCGCGCAAAAACGAATTACCCGTGCCCAGCGGCAAAAAAGCGAGTGTGCAGCGCTCGTTCGGCGATGCCGCAGCCCGCGGGAAAATACCATTCACAATTTCATAAGAAGTCCCATCGCCGCCCACCGCCAGGAAATTGCGTTCGCCCGCTCTCTGGGCGGCGCGCGCCAGCGCTGTGGCATCGCCCGCCACACGCGTTTCTACCGGCTCGAGCTCGATGCCCGCCGCGCGCACGCGGGCCAGCGCCGCGGGCGCAAGCTTGCCGCAACGGCCGCCGCCCGCCGCTGGATTCACAATTGTGAAAAGGTGTTTCGCCACAGTGCCGCCGTCAGAGCAAAAGCATGGCCGAGCGATCGGTTTTGATGCGGATTTCTTCAGCCAAAGCCTCGCGTTTGATTTTCATCGACGCGGTGCGTGGAAAATCGCTCGTCCAAAGCAGAAACCCGCTGATTCGTTTGAAATCGGGCAGCATCCGGTTGCGCTCCGCGATTCGCGAGCGCAATTCATCGCCGCCTCGGGACGCGTCATCCACATGCGCGACCAACAAAAGCTGTTCGCCAAGCATGGTTCGCTGCGGCCAGACGTAGTTCGCCGCGAAAACGCCAAATTCCTTTATAGGCAGTGAATCAAACGCATTTTCGATGTCTTCGGGATAAACGTTCTTCCCGCCCTCGGTGACGATCATATTTTTCTTCCGGCCAAGAAGCTGCAGGTGTCCGCTCGGCTCCAGTCTGCCCAGATCGCCGGTCATCAGCCATCCATCGACAATCGTTGCGGCCGTCATTTCCGGATCATCGAGATAGTGCGACATGATCGTCTTGCCGCGCGCCGCCACTTCTCCTACGCCGTCCACGCCCGGATTCACGATGCGCACTTCGGTTCCCGGCAAAGCTTTTCCCACGGTGTCGGCGCGAAACGGCTTGAAGTCGTTGAGCGTGATCACCGTGCCGGCTTCGGTCAGTCCGTAGCCGTTTCCAACGGGAATTCCCAGGTCGTACAAAAGCTGCAGCGTCGACGGTTCCGTAAATGCGCCGCCGACGAACATCGCGCGCAGCTCGCCTCCGAAGGCGCTATGAACGTCGCGCAAGAGTAACCGGCTCAGCCAAAGCCGCGGCCGTTTGCGCGTGAATGCACGGTTCGCCGCAATCAAGCCATTCAGCACTTTGCGTTTTCCAGCCGGCAGCGCGGCGAATCGTTCCCGCAACCCCCGCTCCAGGTTCTTCAGGATCAGCGGCACCACGGTGATGTAGGTGATGTGGTAGCGCGTAAACGCGTCACGGATGAATTCGGGCCGCAGCGTGCGTAGATGCACGACGGTGGCCCCGCAGACAAACGGCCCGATAAATCCGACCATGAAATCGATGGCATGATTCGTCGGCAAAATGCTGAGGTAGCGTGCGCCCGGCCAGAACGGAAAAAGCGAAGTCAGCGCGATGCACTGCTCGAGATAATTCTCATGGGTCATCACGCAGCCTTTGGGCCGCCCGCCGGTTCCCGACGAGTACACGATACTCGCCCAGTCTTTTCGCTGTCGTTCCACGAACGTCGGCTCGCGTCCGTCCCGAAATTCTTCCCAGCGCTTCGCGCCGTTCAGTTCAGCGTTCGCCGGAGCTTCGGTAACGAGCACCGTCTTCACTTGCAAACCTGAGAATCCAGCCGCTTGCATGATCGCCCGCCACAGAAAATATTCGACAATCGCAAATTCCGCCTTCGAATGCGCCAGTAATTGCACATGTTCCCGCGCCGACAATTTGTAATCGAGCGGCACCAACACGCCGCCGCAATAAAAAATCGCATATGCAGAAATCAGCCATTTTGACTGATTGGTCATGATGATCGCTGCGCGGCTGCCCGCAGCGAGCCCCGAATCCTGCAATGCTCTGGTGAGCGGCAGCGCCTTTTCTTTGAATTGTCGATAGGTGAGCCGGCAATTCTCGCGCTCGCGCTCTGCTTCGATCAGGCAGGTTTCATCGGGCCAGCGTTCCAATGCGGCGCGCAAAGCGCTGCCCAGCGAGGAGTATTCGCGCAGGTCCAGCATCACAGACGCGCGTGAATGCGCGCGGCGAGCGTGCGAAAGTCCGTTACGCCCTGGAGTTCATAGTCCGGAAGCTCGATGTGAAAATGATTTTCAATGTGCGACAGCAGCGCCAGCGCCTGCAAGCTGTCGATCCCCAATTTTTTGAAAAAGTCGTCGCCCGCCGAAAGCTCCGCCCGCGGCACCTTGAACTGCCCGGCCGCGAGCTGCAGAACTTCGTCGGTCACTTCCTGAATCGTTGGCATAGTGTTGTCGAATGCGCAGCACAGTAACCGCGCTGCAACCGCACTTTACAGAATTATATTGCGGCGGCCCTCTTCTATTTCAAATATTGATTCAGCCAGCCAATCCATCGCGTGAGCACGTCCTGCCACCGCACAGGATCGCCGGGAAAATGCCCCGTGACAGGATACGCAAAGAATTGGACGGTCACGCCGTTGTCCTTCAGCGCGTGATACATCTCGTACGACTGCGTGATGGGAACGCGAAAATCGCCTACATCGCACAGAATCAGAGTGGGCGTCTTGATCTGCGCCGCATAGGTAATCGGCGATTCGTCGCGATAGATCTTCCAGTTGTCGTCGACCCACGGTGAACCACCCATCGACGCATAGTTATTGCGATTAAAGTCGGAAATGGTAGCTTCCTCGGTCAAATCATTTACCGCGGCGCCCGAAACAGCGGCTTTCCAGATGTGGTAGTGGCCGATCATCCACGAAGTCATGTAGCCGCCATACGACCATCCCGAAACGGCGATTTTGTTTGTGTCGACGATTCCCATTTTTTCCACTGCTGCCAACCCGGCCATCACATCGCGTCCCGGCCCATCGCCCGCGTCGCGATAAATCGCGCGCTGGTACGCATTGCCCAGATTGTCGCTGCCGCGATAGTTCGGCTGAAATACCAAGTAGCCCTGCCCCGCCATCACTTGCCCGAACACATCAAAGCCAATCGTTGAACTCGCCTGCGGGCCGCCGTGTATCAGCAGAACCAGCGGATATTTGGTGCCGCTCGAGAAGCCCGGAGGATAGTCCAGGATTCCGTCTTCATGAAATCCATTTGGCCCTTGCCATTCCACCGGCGCGACTTTCGCCAGCGTGAACGAAGAAATCCAATCGTTGTAATGCGTCACCTGCTGCGGCGCTGCTTCGGTCGAACTCATGTAGTAAAGCTCAGCCGGATGGCCCGCTGAACTCCCAGTGAACGCCACATCGCCTTTGGGGCCCACCATCGCATCCACCCAAAAGCTCCATGAAGGTTCGAGGTCACCAAGATTCAGTTTTTTCGCTTGGCCATCGAGGGTAACGAGCCACATCGACGTGCCAACTCCGTCGTGGCCGCTCACCAGGAGTGATTTTCCGTCCGGCATCCAGATCGCGCGCTGGACGTCACGGTCAATCTCCCGCGTAACGTCCGTGCCGTCGCTGCCTCCGCTCGTTGGCGCCACAAAAATTTCCACCTGGTTGTTCGCGTCCCCGTCTTTGTCATACCAATACGCAACCTGCGAGCCGTCCGGGGAGAGCACACCTGCGCTTTCCAGATTCTGGTGGGAAGTCAATTTCGTCATTTTCCCGGAATCGACATCGAGCATTTGCAGCGTGGTCTTGTCGCCATCGCCCGGCTCCGCCGTTTCTTGCTTGGTGATGAGCAGCGATTTGCCGTCGGGAGACCACGACAACGGTGACGACGGCGGCGATGGAGGAAACACAATCGGCAAGCTCCATGGGCCCGACGTCACGCGCTTGGCCTCGCCTCCATCGCTCGACACGAGCCACACGTGAGACGACTGCGCCGCGGCTGTCTCCAGAAAATCCGTATCACCCACTTCGAATGAGTCATGGTGGGCTTCGATTGCTTTTTTGTCCGCCGGGTCCGGCGTCGCGTAAGCAATCATTTTTCCGTCGGGACGCCAGGCGAACTGCTCCACTCCATCTGGGGCATCTGTGATTTTTTGCGCGTCGCCGCCGTCCATGCGTAACACGAAAATCTGCGGCGTGGCATCTTTCTCGTTGCTCGACGCGGCGATAAACGCGAGCCGGTCCCCACGGGGAGACCATCGCGGCGAGCTGGCATGCTTGTGCCCGGAGGTCATCACCCGCTGCGTGCCGCTGGCGATATCGATAAGCGCAATTTCAGTGTCCGTGCCGTCTTCCTTCATA
>JASHQB010000097.1 GCA_030037775.1 Candidatus Acidiferrales bacterium | reverse complement strand
AGTTTACATCACAGCCTCAGGCTGTGAAATCGAGTTGGGTGGGACCAAGGGGTTATAGGCCGCCGGCGCCGGCGGCCTATAACCGAGTGCTGAATGTGGCCGCCTGGTGTTGTACTCCACCCGCCACTTCTCAATCACGATCTGCGCCTCCCGCAGCGAATAGAAAATCTCTCCGTTCAAGCATTCGTCCCGCAACTTCCCATTGAAGCTTTCGCAGTAGCCGTTCTCCCAGGGGCTTCCCGGCTCGATGTACAGCGTTCCCGCCCCCAGATTCCCCAACCATTTCCGTAGTTCCTTGGCCACGAACTCCGGTCCGTTGTCCGAACGAAGGTACTCGGGGATTCCGCGCCACAACATCACCTCTGCCAGCGTTTCCATCACTTCGTTGCTCCCCAGCCTTCGCGCCACGCGGATCGCCAGACACTCCCGCGTGTATTCATCGATCAGCACCAACAGCCGCAGGCTCCTTCCATCGTGGGTCATGGCTTTCACGAAATCGTAGCTCCACACGTGATTGGCTCGCTCCGGCCTCAGCCGCACGCACGATCCGTCGTTCAACCACAATCTCCCGCGCGGCCTTTGTTTCTGCGGCACTTTGAGCCCTTCTCGCCGCCAGATCCGCTGCACCCGATCCTTGCCCACACACCAGCCCGCTTCCTGCAGCTGGATCGTGATTCGCCGGTAGCCGTAGCGGCCGTACTCACTAGCCAGCGCGATGATCGCTCGCGTCAGGGCATCCTCGTCGATCCGGTAGATTCCTTCGTAGCGTTGTGTCCCTCTCCCCTGCCCCAGCAGCCGGCAGGCATGCCGCTCCGATATCGGGTAGTTCTGGCGGACATGCCTGACCGCGCCACGTCGCCGCTCGGGGCTTAGAAGTTTCCCTCGGCCACGTCCTTCAAGATTTGCTTCTCCAAAGACAGCTCTGCCACCAGCCGCTTCAGCTTGCCGTTTTCCTTTTCCAGCTCTTTGAGGCGTTTCGCCTGATCCAGCTTCAGTCCGCCGTATTCTTTCCGCCAGCGGTAATAGGTCTGGGCGGTGATTTGAGCTTCTCTGCAGGCCTGCGGGGTGGTTTTTCCGTTGGCGATGGCCACTTCAATTTGCCGCAGCAGCGTCACGATCTGCTCCGGCTTATATCTCATCATGGGCATGACCGGTCTTCCTCCAAGTGAATTCTCTCTCATTTCACCCGGTACAAAAATCCCCGGTCAGGTCAGATTTGCGCGCGTTCGGCCAATGTGATTATCCTAAGCTGCTTATGAAACTAGCCCTATTCGACGAAGTTGTCAAGGAAAGCCAAGGCAGGACCCCTCGGGTGGGGTACTTTCGGGGGTCTCTATCTAATACCCCGGGAATTGCAAGCCCCCAATGCCTCTGAGTCACTACACATATCGGCGCGAGTTTAAGCGAAATGATTTCCCTGAGGAACGCTCTTCGCTCTGCCCGCTCAACATCTTCAGTACCGCGCCGATGCGCGTCTATCCAGTGCCGCTGTGGAGCGGCGAAAAGTTGGCGTCCGGGCGTCTGTTGATCTGGGGTGAGCAGGGAGTCGGCGACGAGGTCATGTTCGCGGGCCTGATTCCCGATGTGATCGGCCTGGGCGAGCGCTGCATCCTCGACTGCGACGCGCGACTCAAACCGCTCTTCGCTCGTTTCCTTCCGAGCGTCGACGTCTTCTCTCTGCAAGAGTTACGGAATAATCCGCCGCAGCATATCGCTGCACACTTGCCGGACTGGCATTGGCTCGAGGCGCGCGAGGATACTCCCTGGTATCCAACCCTGCCCTTTTTCCGGCAGCCAGTCCCGGCGATTGGCGGTACGTGGTGCAAACTGGCGAGAGCATTCTACAGAGCGGTCTTAGAGAGTAGCTGATGGGCCCGCAAGGATTTGAACCTTGAACCAACGGATTATGAGTCCGCTGCTCTAACCGTTGAGCTACGGGCCCTGCTACGCAACTATAAGTGAATCCATGCCTTATTGCATCACTCGCGATCTCCGCCGCTCACAGGCCTGTCATTCGCTCCAGATGTTCCGGATACCTGTCTCCGTGCACGGTAATCTTTGAAGCGGCGGCAGCGATGTCGCGAAGATCGTCGGACGACAGTTCAACTGTTGCTGCTCCGATGTTCTCTTCCAGACGGCGTAGCTTCGTCGTGCCTGGGATTGGAACGATCCACGGTTTTTGACCAAGCAGCCAAGCCAGTGCGATCTGAGCGGAAGTCGTTTTCTTCCGTTGCGCGATGCTGCCGAGCATGTCAATCAATGCCTGGTTCGCCTTGAGGGCCTCCGGCGTGAAGCGAGGCAGACGGCTGCGGAAGTCGGAGCGGTCGAAGGCCGCGCTTTCTTTGATCGCTCCCGTCAGGAAGCCCCTGCCGAGAGGGCTATACGGCACGAGACCAATTCCGAGTTCCTCCAGCGCCGGTATTACTTCCTTCTCAGGCGTTCTTGTCCACAGCGAGTATTCGCTTTGGAGAGCGGTTACAGGCTGGACGGCGTGCGCGCGGCGAATCGTCATTACGCCAGCCTCGGAAAGTCCGAAGTGCCTGACCTTGCCGGCTTGAATCAGTTCCTTCACGGCGCCGGCGACGTCCTCGATCGGCACGTTCGGGTCGACACGGTGTTGGTAGAACAGGTCGATCACATCGGTCTTGAGCCGCTTGAGCGAGTCATCTGCAACCTGCCTGATGTGTTCCGGTCGGCTATCCAGCCCGTTCAAACCTCGCTCCACCGTGAGATCGATCTTGAAGCCGAACTTGGTAGCGATCACCACCTGGCGGCGGAATGGAGCGAGCGCTTGGCCCACGAGCTCTTCGTTGATGAATGGGCCGTACGCTTCGGCTGTGTCGAAGAATGTGATGCCGCGTTCCACGGCGGCACGGAGCAGAGAAGTCATTTCCTGCTTGTCCTTGGGAGGGCCGTAGGAAAAACTCATGCCCATGCAGCCGAGCCCGATGGCCGACACTTCCAGGTTGCTTCTTCCCAGTTTGCGCTTTTGCATTACTTCCCCCGCGAACCTTAGGTCCGGAGCGATCAAGGAGTAATCACCGCCGCGCCGTCGATCGAATCATTCTTCACCGCGACAAGGGCTTCGTTGGCCTGCGCCAGCGGAAAAATAGTCGACTTGGGCCGCAGTCCGATCTGCGCCACGATTTCCAGAAAATCACGCGCGTCTTGCCGCGTCATATTAGCCACGCTGCGGATTTGGCGCTCTCCCCACAGAAGATTGTCGTAATCGAAAGCCGGCATCTGGTCCAGGTGAATGGCGTTGATGGCAACCACTCCGCCCTTTCGCAGGCTGCTGAGCGCTGCAATCACCACTTTCCCGCTGGGAGCGAAGGTGACCGCGCGGTCGAGTTCTGCCGGCGGCTTTTCGTCTTCCGTTCCCACCCATTTCGCCCCCAGAGAAGCCGCCAGCCGCCGATGCGAGTCGCCGCGTGTGGAAACACAGACTTCGCACTTCCACGCGTTCAGAACAGCGATGGCCAGATGGGCCGACGCACCAAATCCAAAAAGCCCCACACGCTCTCCGGGCTGCACGCCCGCGACGCGAAGGCTGCGAAAACCGATAATTCCGGCGCAAAGGAGAGGCGCTGCATGCGCGTCATCCAAGCTGCGGGGAAGCGGAAAAACAAAATCGGCTCGCGCGGCGGCGTACTCCGCATAGCCGCCGTCGACGGTGTAGCCCGTGAAGACCGGCCGATCGCAAAGATTCTCGTCTCCGCGCCGGCAATACGGGCAACTTCCATCCGCGCCGCCAAGCCACGACACGCCGACGCGCAACCCCGCGGGCAATTCCTTGGTCGCACCCTCCACAATTTCCCCGACGATCTGGTGGCCGGGAATCACTTGCTTGCGCAGCGGCGCCAGCTCGCCTTCAACGATATGCAGGTCCGTGCGGCACACGCCACACGCACGGACTCGCAACACGACGTGCCCAGGCTCCAGAGTGGGCCGTGGCACGTCAGCAATGGCGAGGGGCCTTTCCAATACGCTGTTCGGTGATGTAAGGACAGCCGCTTTCACATGATCCCCATTGGTCGGCCGCTCGCGTCAGTTGACCCGCGGCCCGTGCATGTCCCAACATACTACAGGCGCGAACCGATGAACAAAACCGGACTCGATCCTTACCATTCGGTGGATGCCCGCGTTTCGCGCTCGTGTTACAGATGGACTCGGAGGCGAGGGAGCTTGGTTGTTTCTCGAATAGGAGGACGGCAGTGCCAAAATACGGAAAAGCTGCATCGAAGAGCGTTGAGCGGGCCTTGCGCCGCGAAAAGCGCGGCACATTGAAGTCCGGAAAAGGCGGAAAGGGCGGTACGGTGAAAAGCCGCAAGCAGGCGATCGCCATCGGGCTGTCCGAGGCGCGGAAGAGAGGCGCCAAAGTCCCCCAAAAGAGATCTTAATTCACGAGCGTTTGCCCGCAAAGGCATCAGGCAAACTGCCGGCCAGCCCGCGCTTATGCGCAGCGCGTTTTGATGGCGGCATAGCTTGCCCGCGCATGTTTTTTCGGTTAGTATCTTGGCTCCGCGCTAGGCGGCACCGTTCCCTCGCCCTCCACGCTGCTCTGGCTCCTGAGAAGAGGGATATCCCGGGGTACTTGGTAGCCGCGATGAAAAACGTTCGAACGGATTGCCCTTCCCGGAAGATGAAGAAAGAACCGCAGAGCGCGCGCCTCGCTCTCCACGAACGTAGCGCCGAGCTTAAGCAGACCCTCGCCCCGATCCGCCGCGGCGATGTGGCGACGCTCCTCGCCAAAGCTCCTCGTAGCGAGCGCATGTTTCCTCTGGGTGACGCGGAGCTCCCCTATCGTGTGCTCGTTGAAACCATCAACGAAGGCGCCGCCACGCTCGACGGACAGGGCAAGGTTCTCTACGCCAACAGCCGTTTCGCGGAATTTGTGGGCCTGCCAGTCGAGAAATTTATCGGCGCCCGGCTCCAAACCTATGTGCCGGCCCGTGAACAATCCAAACTTCAGGCCCTCCTCGAAAGCGGAGCGCGTGGCAGCGCCAATGGGCATATCGAGTTGCAGCTGAGTCGCACTCGAAAGAAACTCATTCGCCTGTCCCTGAGCCCCGTTAAGGATGCGGCCCTACAAACGATTTGTGCCATCGCCACCGATCTAACCGAGCTGGCCGACGCAAATGAAGCGCTGAAGGCCAACGAACAGGCTTTGCGGCACCTTTCCTCGCGGCTGCTTGAACTTCAGGACGAAGAGCGCCGCCGCATCGCGCGCGATTTGCACGACGTGACCGGTCAAAAACTGGCCTTACAGTGTATCGCTCTGTCGCGAATGATGCGCTTGCTTTCCCCGACCGCGAGTGAGGAAACCAAAGATTCGATTGCCCAGTGCTTGGAACTGACCAATCAGATCGGTGAGGAAATTCGTACCCTTTCGTACCTCTTGCACCCGCCCTTGCTTGACGAGCTCGGGTTGCCCTCGGCCGTGAAATGGTACACGCAGGGTTTTCAGAAGCGTACTGGAATCCCCGTGGACGTCGACATCGCTGCGGACTTGCCTCGTCTTCGCCCCGAGGTCGAGGTAGCGCTCTTTCGCGTCGTGCAGGAAAGTCTCGCGAACGTGCATCGATACTCCGGAAGTGCAACTGCCTATGTACGCATTCCTCGAGATAGCGATGAGCTCAAGGTCGAGATCGGAGACTTTGGAAATGGCATGCCGCTGGAAAAAACCAAAGCGCTCAATGGCGATGTCGCTCCTCTGGGCGTGGGAATTCAGGGCATGCGCCAGCGCATTCGGCAGTTTTCCGGACGATTGGAGATTTTCTCTCAGTTGGGGAAAGGTACCGTAGTTCGAGCCACCCTGCCAATTCAAGAACTCCGCTTGCAGAGAGAAAGCAACGAAAAAAATGCGGCTCGCAAGGATGAAGAGCTTGCAAGACCCCATGGAAGGTCAAAAGCGGTCGCAACTGTAACGAGCTAAAGCCCTAACCTTTCTACAGTAAACGCTGTAAGTAAAACCACTGGCCCATTACAGGTGCTTGTCCCTATTCCATTAGTTTTCGTGCTTTGCAAGAATCGCTATGCCTTACAGAAAGTCAGAAAGGTTCCCGATATCGCCTACACCTTGCGTGCGTTTGAAAAACAGGAGGAAACCGTATGGTGAATGAGATGCGAGAGTCGCGAGAGGCGCGAACAACCTTCGGGGCAGCTCATCAGATGACCGCACCAACGGCGGAATTGCTGCGGCAGCTGGTGGCGCACTTGCGACAGAATCGCACCCAATTGCGCGAGGAATGGGCGCGACGCATCACCGAGGCCAAATTGCTGACGGCGATGACCAAGGAAGAAATCTTCGCCGAGGCCACGTCCGTGTACGACAACTACGTAGAGGCGCTTGAAACCGGAACCTTCGAAGCGCTCCAGGCCTACGCGCGCAACCTCTCCGAGCGCATCATTCCCCGCGGCGTTGAAACCCATGAAGTCGTCGGCATCGTGCTGTTGCTCCGCGACGTCCTCGCGCGCTCCCTGTTTGCGAAATACCAGAACGACTTCGCTCTTCTGAACCGCATCCTCGACGCTTACGAACCTGCCGCGAACCGCATCGCCAACACCGTGGCCGTCGGCTTCGTGCAGGAGCGGGAGCGCGTCATTCGTGAACAGCAAGAGGCGATTCGCGTGCTGTCCACGCCTGTGTTGCAGGTCCGTGAACGGCTGCTAATTCTCCCTATCATCGGCGTGATCGACCCGCAGCGCGCGCGCCAATTGACCGAGCAGCTGCTGCGCGGCATTCGCACCAACCGTGCAAGAGTCGTCGTTATCGATATCACAGGTGTGCCGGTGATGGACGCCAACGTGGCCAATAACCTGGTGCAAACGGTCGAAGCTACGCGCTTGCTCGGCGCCACCGTCATCATCACCGGACTGTCGCCGGAGATCGCCCAGACGCTCGTAACCATCGGGGTGGACTTGGGCAAGATGAACACCGTCGGCGACCTGCAGGGAGGCATTGAAGAAGCCGAACGCCTCCTCGGCTACAAGGTCGTCACCTTCACGGAATCGGCAGATCACGCTTTGAGAGCGTAAACTGTGGAAGTTCCGATCCTCAAACAAGGTCCTTATCTCATCGCTTCCATCCAGTCGGCGCTCTCCGATGCCGATTTGGTGCAGCTGCGCGATGCGCTTGTTGAGCAGGTTGGACGGCTGCGTTCGCGCGGCGTGATCGTAGACGTCACGGCTCTCGATGTGATGGATTCGTTCGCCACGCGCACCCTTCGCGACATCACTTTCATGATTCGCCTGCGCGGTGCCGAGACGGTAATCGTCGGCATCCAACCCGACGTGGCCTTCACCATGGTCCAGCTCGGCTTGAAACTCGAGGGAGTGCCCACGGCCCTAGACCTTGAAGAAGGCATTACTTTTTTGAGCAAGAAAGATGGGAGCCCTGCCAAGGAAACGAACTCTCGTGAACGGTGAGCGCAACCCCGTTGAAGCGGCCGTGCCAGCTCGATCGCCCATCGGCAATACCCGGGATCGCGTGCTCGAAGAAATTGCCGTGCACATCAATGGCGACACGGACATCGTCGCCGCTCGCCAGAAAGGCCGCGTGCTCGCGGGAACACTGGGCTTTTCTTCGAGCGAGCTCACCCTCATCGCCACGGCAATCTCCGAACTGGCCAGGAACATCGTTCTTTACGCCAAGCAAGGCGAAATTGTGCTGCGCGTCCTCGAACGCGGCGAGCAGCGCGGAATCATGGTTCGAGCGGGTGACCAAGGCCCTGGCATCCCCGACGTTCGCCGGGCTCTGCAGGGCGGATTCTCCACTTCGCGAAGTTTGGGACTTGGTTTGCCCGGCGTTCGCAGGCTCATGGATGAGTTTGAGATCGAATCGAGGGTCGGCTACGGTACCACCGTCACCGCGCGCAAATGGAAAAGGTAAAAGTGAGACCATTTATCGACTGCGGCGTTGCTGCGCAGGCGTTGCATGGGCAACATGAGATTGGCGACCGCCATGCCATTGTGCACTTCGACGACGGAGTGTTGGTCGCCGTAGTGGATGGTCTGGGCCACGGAGGAGAGGCGGCGGCAGCCGCGCGAATCGCCACCGAGGTGTTCGAACAAAACGCCGAACAGTCTGTGATCACATTGGTTCAGCTCTGTCATGAAAGGCTCAAAGCAACTCGCGGAGTGGTGGTGAGCCTCGCTTCCTTTCGCGCCAGCGACTCCACCGTTACTTGGCTGGGCGTTGGCAACGTGGAAGGCGTGCTGCTCCACCGGGATCCCTATGGGACGGTGAACCAGGAAGTCCTTCCACTTCGTGGAGGTGTTGTCGGCGATCAATTGCCGCCGCTGGTGGCATCCATTGTTCCGGTATCGCGAGGCGACACTTTGATTTTTGTGACCGATGGCGTTCGTTTGGGTTTCGCCGAGGGCCTGAGGGCCTACTCCGTGCAAGCAACCGCCGACGCCGTTTTATCCCGTTTCGCGCGCGGAACCGACGATGCGCTGGTTCTCGTTGCGCGCTACACCGGGCCGCAGAAGGAGGTGCCCAGTGGATCGGTTGCCGGGCGAGTATGAACGCGCGCTAGGAACGTATCTCCAGCAGGGCGGCGAGAGCTCCCTCAAGCAGGCCTATGAGCTCGGTCGCCGCGCGCTGAGCGAAGGCCGCGGAATCCTGGACATGATTGGCGTCCATCAACAGGTGTTGGAAAAAATTCTCATCAACGGGCAGAAAGCCGATACCGTTCATCAGGCGGGAGAGTTTTTCGCTGAGTTGATGTCGCCTTTCGAGATGACTCACCGCGCTTTTGGCGAGGCCAATGACACTTTGCGCCGCCTGAATGAATCATTAGAGAGTGAGACACGCCGGATTGCCCGCTCGCTGCACGACGAGTCGGGACAGCTTTTGGCTGCGGTCCACATTCAGTTGCGGCAAATGGCCCGCGGTCTTTCCACCGCAGCACAATCCAACCTCGTGGAAGTGGAGTCGCTCCTCGAGCAAGTCGAACAACAGTTGCGAAACTTCTCGCATGAACTTCGGCCGACGGTGCTGGACGATTACGGTCTGCTTCCAGCGCTGCAAACTCTCGCCGAGAAATTCTCGAAACGCTTCGGCTTGCCGGTCAGTGTTGACGGCAAGGTGGCGCCGCGCCTATCAAAAACGATCGAAGCGGCAATGTACCGCGTGGCTCAGGAGGCGTTGAACAACGTCGCCAGGCATGCCAAAGCTTCTCGCGTCAATATTCGGCTCTGGCGCGCTCCCGGTGAGTTTCACTGTTGTATCCGTGACGACGGGGTGGGCTTCGATCCCGTCGCCGTTGCCAAGGGAAGCAGAAACACATTGGGACTTCTGGGAATGCGCGAGCGATTAAACGTCCTGGGGGGAACCTTGCGAATCGAATCCACACCACAACAGGGAACAGAACTCAAGATTCTGGTTCCCGTGGAGGCCTAAATCATGCCGATACAAGTCTTACTCGCTGACGACCACCAAATCGTCCGCCAGTCGTTAAAAGTGCTGCTTGAGAAGGAGGGGCTGAAAATTGTTGGCGAAGCTTCCAACGGACAGGAAGCTGTTAAGATCGCGGAGTCGTTGCATCCGGACGTCGCCGTGCTGGATGTCAGCATGGCCATTCTGAATGGCATCGACGCCGCGAAAGAAATTCAGAAAGTTTCGCCGCAAACCAAGGTCATTTTCCTCACCGTGCACGATGAAGATCCGTATCTGCTCGACGCTCTTCGCGTCGGCGCTAAAGGATACGTGGTCAAGACGCATGCCGCCGAGAATCTCGTTCAGGCGATCCGCGAAGCTTCGCGGGGCGGCGTCTACCTGAGTCCGGAAGTTTCCCGCGCCGTGGTGCAGGCGTACCAAAACAAAACCGAGCTGTCGTCTGAACCCCTCAGTCCCCGTGAACGCCAGGTCCTGCAGCTTATCGCCGAGGGCAAAACGACCAAAGAAGCGGCCAGCGTTCTCAACATCAGCGTCAAAACCGCGGAAACCCACCGCACGCGCATCATGGAGAAGCTCGACATACATGAAACCGCCGGTCTGGTCCGCTACGCCATTCGTTCCGGGCTGGTTCAGGCATAACTGTAGAACGGGAAGATTCTGCCCTACACGGCGTTAAGGATTTTTCCCGGCTCGAATTCAGTGCGCCACCTATAGCGGAATTCTACTTGTCTCAATACGATAATTCGGTTTTCTTGCGACTTTTGGCAGAAGCCGGGGTTGAAAGACTGTGAAGCTCTTCGCCGTCGGGGGAGTTTTTTCGCCGTCCGCCAAATAATAAAGCGCTGTTCGGAAGTGGGGAGTCCTGATGAATGCTTCGGCCCGTGTGATCGATTTTGATCGTTCTGTTCCTAGCGTCCCTATTCGGGAAGTCCTTGAGGTTACTCCGCCTATAACCCTCAGGCCTGGCCGCGAATACACGCCGCGGCCCGGCGAGTTATCCGCCTCACTTAGCCCGGCCATGGTCGAACTCCAGCGCCAAATTGAAATGGTCGCTGGCGTCGATGTTCCGGTTCTTCTCCTTGGGGAATCCGGCGTCGGCAAGGAATTCGCAGCTCGCACTCTGCATGCGCGCTCGGATCGTGCGGCTCGCACGTTCCTGAAGATCAATTGCGCCGCATTGCCCTCGGAATTGTTGGAAAGCGAGCTTTTTGGCTACGAGCCCGGCGCCTTCACCGGCGCGGCCAAGTCCAAGCCCGGCCTGTTCGAGCTCTGCGACCGCGGCACTATCCTCCTGGACGAGATTGGAGAAATGCCTCCCAGCCTGCAAGCCAAATTGCTTCATGTTCTACAGGACAAGCAGTTTTCCCGGCTCGGCGGCCGGCGATTACTCACTGTCGACGTCCGCGTGATTGCCGCCACGAATGTGAATATCGAACTGGCCCTCAAGCAGAAGACTTTTCGCACCGACCTTTACTACCGGCTGAACACGATCACCCTGCGCATCCCGCCCCTGCGCGAGCGCCGCCAGGATATCCCGCAGTTTATCGATTATTTCATCGAGTTGCTTTCTGCAGAATTGGGCTGCCATCCGCGGCCCTTGTCCAAACGCGCCTTCGAAGCCTGTTTGCGGTACCGCTGGCCCGGGAACATCAGGGAGCTCAAGAGTTTCGTCTGCCGTCATCTAGTTCTTCAGGACGATGATGCATTGGTCGCGGAGCTATTTATCGGCGACGAGACGGACCAGTCCAGTAAGAGCAGCGCCAGAGCCGATGGGAGCGGTCTGAAGCCGCGCATCGCCTCCATCCGCGCCCACGCGGAACGGCGAATGATCGAGGATTGCCTGGCAAAAAACTGCTGGAACCGCATGGAAACAGCCCGCGTCCTCCACATCAGCACCAAGACTTTGTGGAACAAGATGCGGCAATACGGAATCAGAGATCTTTCTCGGCGAGGTGAGGTGGGCTATGCGGAAACCAAACGGGAGCCTTCGAAGCTGGATGCAGGAGCATCGCGCGCAATTGGCGGCCGCGCGGAATCGCTGGGAGCAAGCGGTCTGGACAGGGTGGTGCCAGCCGCGATGGGAAAGCGCTCGGCGTAGCTTGCGGGCTCTGGCTCGCGCCAGCGGCGGATTTCTCACCGCGCCGTTGGGCGGCAAGCTCAAACCCTCCTACGCCCACGCGGACGATACTCCGAACTACACTTCTGGACCCAGCACACCTTTGCGAAGCGATCCGCGTTTGGCCGTGAACTCGCTGAGAGCTATTACCGTAGCTCCTTCACCTCACCACATTTCGACTCATCCGATCGCTTTCATGCGGCCAAAGAAATTTTCCTCTTTCCCTGACCATGCTATCCACGCCATGCCCGTTTTCGACCCCGAGGCCCGCGAACAGGATAGGAAGGACGCCCAAGCCGCACTTGCGTCAGCGGCGGAAAACAAAGCTCATGCCGATGTGAAGAGCGCCCTCGAGCGGAAACTGGCAGCGCAGTGGGAGGACCTGCTTGCCAGGAAATCCGACGAATTCTCAAACCGCTTGGAAGGCCGGTTGCAGTCCTCCTATGAACAGACCGCCTTGCGCCTCGACCTCCTTTCGGAAGAGGTGGTTCGCAACTTCTCTGAGGTCTTGAGTCGACAGATGACCGAAGCGCTCAGTGCCGCAAAGTCCGAATCGGTACTGCGGAACCGGGCTATGGTGGAGGCCGAATGCCACGCCGCTCTCGACCGGTTTGCTGCTCGCCTGGAAAGCATCTCGTCTTCGTGTCTGGAAGGCCATCGCAAGGAGATAAGTAACCTCTCTTCCACCCTGAAGGTCAGGCTGCGCAATGTCGCGCACGCCTTGGAAGAATTAGGACCTGCCTCCCACCGCATCTAAAGAACCGCGAGTGGCCAACAAGCACAACCTCTGCGGACATTCCCGTTTCAGCAATCCCGTTACTGGCTTTGTGATTGGAGATGGGAATTTCGCAAAGGAGAAACTCGTGGGGAACTAGTAAGGGAGTGAGTTCTAAGGATCCCCGCGGTGGTGGCAGGGAGTCCTCCCAGACTCTTCTCCTTCGTCAGTGTGTGCGAAATTCCCATCGATTTGCTCCGATATTAACCGCGCCCTCGTCGGACGCAATACCGTGGTTACTGGACTGGCAGATAGTAAAATCCCGTAGGGAGACCATTTCCCCGCTCTTACGGCTCAACGTTTCCTCCGAGCCTCCGGCATCCCAAGAGCACCTCGGGTTCATGCCTGTTAATTCGTCCGTTACTCTCTGTATTGCTCCTTTCTCGGCAGCCTCGGCCCAGGAGCGAGCCTCTTGATTTCGAATGGCAAAACGCCCGTCGCCGCAGCGGCCGCGTCTATCCCGTTGCCGACCCCAGCACACCGCTGTTGTGCCCGCATCTGTCGCGTCTCGGTTCCTCAAATTCCATTTGTGCTCCCCTGGTGGCCTCCGGTGGACCCTTGGCGTGCTACCGTGCAGGGTGGTCCTTATGAACTGGGCCAGCCAGCCGACGTCCAGCAACGATTGCTCGCTGCCCGGCAGCAATTCGTGGAAACCCCTGCCGGCCATGTGCCCTTGGCGCTCGCCAATCTGCGCCTGTGCGACGGCCTCCGCGCGCAATCGATCCGTGACCCGGTCAGCGCCTGTTTAACCGTCGCTATCTGGATGAAACCTTGCCCCGCGTAATTCATCGCGCCAGCCGGGACGGCCGCAATCTCGCCATCATCATGTGTGATCTGGACCGCTTCAAAGCCTTCAACGACTCCTACGGCCACGCCCCCGGCGACACGCTCCTCCGCTCGTTTGGCGATCTGGTGGCAAGAATCGTTCGCGCCGGGGGCATCGCCTGCCGTTATGGCGGCGACGAGTTCGTGCTCATTCTTCTCGATACTTCGCCCGACACGGCCGAGCGCCGCGCGGAACTGATGCTGCGCGAGTTCCGCCGCATCGTCATTCAGTGTGGCGATATGTTCCTGAATCCGGGAGCGCTTTCCCTCGGAGTTAGCGCCTTCCCCGCACGCGGCAACGCCGCCGCGGCTCTGCTGCGCGTCGCCGATGAAGCTCTCTACCGCGCCAAACCCCAAGGCGGCAATCGTATCGTTACGGGCGAACCTTCCGAGTAATGCTGCGATTCCCGTTTCGTATTCTTTACGGCTTGACCGACCGCGGCGCGCCCTCCGCCGCTAAGCCCAGGCGCCCGCCGCCGCAGTAGCTGACAAACCGCCGGTCCCGCAAAAACCCGATCAGCGTCATTCCCATTTCGCGTGCAAACCGCACCGCTAAACTCGAGCACGCTGAAACCGAAGCCACCACCGGCACGCCCGCCATCGCGGCCTTTTGCACGATCTCGAATCCGCCGCGCCCGCTCACCATCAGCGCGCATTCTGCAAGCGGCAGCTTTCCCTCGCGCAGCGCCCATCCCACGATCTTATCCACCGCGTTGTGCCGGCCAATGTCTTCGCGCTCCACAATCAATTCGCCGCTCGCACTGAATGCACCCGCCGCATGCAGCCCGCCCGTGCGGCCAAAAATCTGCTGCTTCGCGCGCAGCTCTTCCGGTAAGCGGCAAATCACCTCTGGGTCCACTCGAAAATTCGCATTGGGAGGACGCACACCCCGTGCGCGAACCGCGTCAATCGAAGCCTTGCCGCAAATCCCGCAGCTCGATCCTGCGAAAAAATTACGCTGCGTCTTTTCGAGATCGAGCGCCACGTCCGCTGAGAGTTCCACGTGTACGATATTCCCGCGCTCCGTCGGCTTGCACTGAGCGACGTGTTCGATGAAGACGATTTGTTCCGGTCGCTCGATCACGCCTTCCGTGAAGAGGAATCCTGCCGCCAAATCCAAATCGTCGCCCGGCGTCCGCATCGTCACCGACAGTGCATGCTCGCCGGCGCGTATTTCCAGCGGTTCCTCGCCAACCAGATAATCCTGTTGCGCGCGCACCTTGCCGTCATTCCATTCCTGCACCAGCGTCACATCGACGTCGCGCACGTTCCGTGCCTGCCAATCCATCGGCTTTTCCGGCTTTCCTTTCGCCCTTCTACGCCCTCGTCACTGCCGCGGCCTGCGGCTCGGTCGCTCGCGCCGCCGGGACAATCTCCACAATCGCGTTGTAATCCGGCACACCGCTCGGATCCAAGCATCCTGCTGCGACTACCACGTTCACTTCCGGCCAATGCCCCTGCACGCTGCCCGGTTTGATGCGGTCGATCCGCACGCGCCCGCGAAATTCTCCGCGTTCGTTGCGCAACACGATCGCTTCTCCATTTTTCACGCCCAGCCGCTGCGCATCTTCCGCCGCCATGAAAATATCCTCGCGCCTCGCGCCGGTCAGCGGGTCCTTTTTACCGTGAATAATACTGTTGAACTGTTTCCCGCGCCGAGTGGCCAGCAGGAATCGTCCCGCCGGAATTTTCTCCTCCGGCAACTCCACCGCGCTGAAGTGCCCTTTGCCATCCGGCGTCAAAAACTTCTCTTCTAGCAGCCGCGCGCCGCCGTACTGAAAGTTGTCGCCCTTCTTCCGCAGATTCACGATTCCCTTATACGCTGGGCAAACGCGGTCGATCTCCTCGCGAATATCCTGCGTGTCCTTCCACGCTAAAATCTTCGCCGCGCACTCCGGCCTCGCCCGCCGCGCCACCAGCACAGGAATCTCCCATTCGTCTTTTGTTTCCGCCAATCGCGGCCCTGGAATCTCCGGACTGTAAATAATCCGCCGCTCCGTACTGGTCTCCGTACCTCCGCCACGCTGTTCGTAGCGCGTCCGGCTCGGCAGCAACACCACGGTATCCGCCGGCTCGACCAGCATGTTCGAACTCACCGCGATGTCCTGATGAATCCGCAGCTTGATGTTCCTCACGGCTTTTTTCACGCGCTCCGGCTCCGGAAGCGTGTCCACAAAATTTCCGCCGCTTTGCCACAACGCGTCGATCTCGCCGCGCTCCGCCGCCAGAATCATGTGCGCCGCGGTCAAGCCGTTCCACGCCGGTGGCGCAAACCCCCACAGTTCGGGCTGCGCCAGCCGCCGCGCGTTTTCTTCACTGACCGGCAAGCCCATCGCGTATGCGCCCGGCTGCGCGCCCATTTCCGCACCGCCCTGCACTCCGGAGTGCCCGCGAATCGGCATTAAGCCCGTGTGCGGCCGCCCGACGTTTCCCTTCGCCAATTGCAGATTCACGATCGCGCGCACATTGTCGCTTCCATACCGGTGCTGCGTGATTCCCATGCTCCACACCATGATTGCATGCCGTGCCTTGCCAAACGCTTCTGCGAACCGCAGCATATCCGCGCGCGTCAGCCCCGAACTTTGCTCCAGCGTCTCCCAGGAAAAACTTCTGGCCTTTGCCTCCACTTCATTCCAACCCGCGGTGCGCGCGGCGATGAAACCGCGGTCCAGCCAATCGTTCTCAACCAAATGTTTCAGCACGCCATAAAGGAACGACACATCTCCGCCCACATGCACGGGGAAAAAATCATCCGCGAACGGCGTCCCGAAAAGCGCGCTCTTCGCCACCGACGGCACCCAGTAGCGCTCCAGCCCCGGCTCCCTATACGGGTTCACGACAAAAACCTTCGTTCCTTTTTCCTTCGCGTAATACAGATACTTCGTGCTCACTGGCTGATTGTTGGCGATGTTTGTGCCCACCAGAATCAACAGGTCCGTGCCAATCCAATCCGCGTACGAACACGTCGTCGCCGCGCATCCCACCGTGGCCATCAGCCCGGCGGTGCTCGGCGCGTGGCAGATCCGCGCGCTGGTGTCCACGTGATTTGTGCCGAAGAACCGCGCCACTTTCTGGTGCGCGTAATACGCCTCGTTCGTCAGCCCGCGCGAAGTGATGAACCAACCCAGCCGCTTTGGGTCCGTTTCGCGCAACCCCCTTGCGGCGACCTCCAGCGCTTCATCCCAGTGGATTCGCCGGAAGCCTTTTTCTCCGCGCCGACGGATCATCGGCACGGAAAGCCTTCCCAGCCGCGACAAATGCCGCGTCGGCGTCTTCCGCAGCGCCTCCGCGTCTCCGAGCAGCCGCGGGTCCATCGCCGGCATGGTGTTCAGGCGCAGCAATTTCAGTCGCAGCGCGCACAGGTGCACGCCCTCCATGGTCCAGTCGTGCATGCCTGAAGTGCCCAGCGAGCAGCCGTCGCAGCAGCCATTGTTCAAAATCCGCCACGCGTAGCCCAATTGGTCGCGGTTTTCCCAAATGGTTCCGAGGATGTCTTTATAGGCGTTGGGATGCTGCTGGTTCAGCCCGTACGGCACCAGGCTGACCCACTCCCTGCGGTTCCCGTTCGTCTTTGTATTCGTTTCTTCTGGCATCTTCCGTGGACTAAGGTGGGCTGGGCCTCGTGCGGCCATCTTCACTGCCTCTGCGCGGCCAGTCAGCCAGCCACGGCGGGAATGCGCGCCCAACCGGCGCTCGCTCTCTTCTTAGCCTGTTTGCCTCCCATCGTCAAGCGCGCACCATCGGCTCTCTTTCGGTGACCGGCTGGCGCGCTGCCACTGCGGTTATAATCGAGCGCAGGCATCCACATGAGCCGGGAAACCTATCTCGCTCTGGCCGACGCAGTCTTGCTCCTCCATCTGCTGTACATTGCCTGGGTGATCTTCGGCGCGCTTTTCACGCGCCGGCGTCCATGGCTGGCCGCGGTTCACATCGCGACCATCCTCTGGGGGATCATTGCCGAAACCACTTCCGCGCCTTGCCCGCTTACCTTGGCTGAAAACTGGTGCGAAACGCGAGCCGGCATGACGCCTTATCGTGGCTCTTGCTTACTCCACTATTTGGACGCCACTGTTTATCCCAACGTGGCGACCGCGCTCCTCGTCACCGTCGCCGTCGCGATCTGCGTCTGCAACTTGGCCGTCTATGTCCAGCGATTCGGCAAGCGCCGCTCCCTCGGCTGAATGCGGGCTCGCGCTGGCGCACAGCTTGCCTCTTTGCGCATAATGACAGGCTCGTATGGCGTGATTTCCAATTCGGCGGGAGGCCACCATGGCGGACAAAATTTCGGACTTCGAAAAGTCTCGCGCGGAGATGAACGAAGAAATTCTCGGCTGCGGTCATCTGGGCATGAAGCGCTTTTTCGCGCTCGATCATCAGGCCTACGAATCTGGTGCGCTGCCGGGAAAAACAAAAGAACTGCTTGGCCTGGTTGCGTCCACCGTGCTGCGCTGCGACGATTGCATCACCTATCATTTGCAGCAGTGCGCCAAAGAAGGCTGGAAACGCGACGAGGTGATCGACGCACTGAACGTGGCGCTGATCGTGGGTGGTTCGATTACCATTCCGCACGTGCGCCGCGGCTTTGCACGCATGCATGAAATTGCCGGCCTGAAGTCGTGAGCTTCTTGGCGCGGTTTTCAGTCGAGCGGAAGCGCCGTTTCCGTTTCGTCCACGAAAACCACGCCGACGCCCACGCGATCTCTTTCCTGTCCTACGTCGCAGTGAACGACCGACCCGCGCAGCACCAGACAGTTGGGATGTTCCGGCGTGCCGCATTCCACGCGAATATCCATCTGCGATTGCAGTTGCGGCAAATGCGAGAGCCACAGATAGCCGCCGCGCAGATTCATTTCCTTGAGCACCGCGTATTCCTGGAATCGCGCCCCTTCGCGCGACTGCCCGCTGACCGTCGCTGAGAAGTGCACCGGCCGGCGCTGGCCCAGGCGCGAAGGCCGTAGATGGAAATCCGCGCGGCTCTCGCTCAGCGACGCACCCATTCCGTCGGTGGCCGCCCAGGTGTTCGCGAACTCTTGGCGCGCCGCATAAAGATATCCGTCGACCACGCGGTCGTTGGAATCCGGATCGTGATGAAAAAGAACCAAATTTTTCACGCCGCACTCGCGTGCCAGCTTCACGCTCTCGAGCCAACTCGAATGGCCCCAGCCCTTTCGCGAAGAGGCCAGTTGCTCGGGCGAGCACTGCGCGTCGTTGATAAGAATGTCGGCGCCGGAGGCCAGTTGCCGCAGGTTTTCGTCCATCTCGGGTACGCCAGGCTCGTTATCCGTCGCATAAACAATTGTTCCGGCGGAAGTTTCGAAGCGGTAGCCCAGGCAGCCCTGCGGGTGGTTGAGCCATCGCGTGAAGACTTTTGTGCCGTTGATATCGAATTGATCTCCGCCCTTGATTTCGGAGAACTGCCGGCCCGACGGCATCAGCGTCAAATCCACAGGAAAATACGGGCGCGCAAGCTGCGCTTCCAGGACCTGCCGCAGGCTGTCGCGGCCCAAATATTTCGACTGGAAGCTGTAAAAACGAAAATCGTTTTGCGGCATATAGAATGGCCGGAAAAAAGGGATGCCCTGGATGTGATCCCAATGGTAGTGGGTTACGAAGATGTGCGCTTGAATCGGGCGGTCGCCTTCCATGTTTGCCCATTGATTGCCGAGGGTGCGCAAGCCCGTCCCACAATCGAGGACAAAGCGTGTTCCGTCAGGAGCGATCAAATCGAGGCAGGGCGTGTTGCCGCCGTAGCGCCACATCCCGCGATCCAGCGTGGGAATCGAGCCCCGGACACCCCAGAAGTGCAGCTTCGCGCAGTTTGGATGCATTGGAAGGGGTTTCTAAACGGAATCCACGCTCCGAAAATCCCGCCCCCGGTGCGGTAAAAACAGATTAGGGTTGGCGATGGATGAAGTCAAATGGGTTGTTCCGCGGCCGTGTCGAGGTGGTGAGCTTGGCGAGCAAGATGTGGAATCCGGCGGCGTATGCTTCGGAAAGTTGCGCGCGGGTTGTTTCTTATGGTTAAAATTTGCTGATGCATTTCCACGCTCACAGTCACGGCGAGGGCCGTTCGCACAGCCACGGCGCCAGTTCGTTCGGCATATTCGGCGGCGTGTTGGGTGGCGCGATGTTGGCAACGCTGGCGCTGGTGGCCGCGGAGTTTACCGCGGGCACGCTGGGCCATTCCATCGCGCTGGTCAGTGACGGCGTACATAACCTCACCGACGTTCCTACGATTCTGATCTCGTGGATCGCCGCGCGATGGTCGGTACGGCCGCCGACGCCGGAAAAAACCTACGGATATCAGCGGGCAGGAGTGCTCGCCGCGTTCGTCAACGCGCTGTTGTTGGTGCTGGTCGCTCTATACATTCTTTTGGAATCCTACGAGCGCCTGCTGCGGCCGGTGAGCATCCGTACGACGCTGATGATTTGGGTCGCGGTGTTCGCGCTGGTGGTGAACGGCGGCATCACTTTGGGACTAGTACGCGGGCGCGAGGACCTGAACCTGCGCAGCATACTGATTCACAATTTCGGGGACGCGCTTTCGAACGTCGCCATTATCGCGGGCGCTCTGGCGATCCGCTGGACCGGAGTGACCTGGGTGGATCCGGTGATCGGCATCGCCATCGGATTGATGGTTTTGTGGAGCGCCGTGGGAATCCTGCGAGAAAGCAGCCATATTCTACTGGAAGGACTGCCGAGGCATTTGCGGCTTGAAAACGTGGCGCATACCATTCTCGAAGTGGAAGGCGTGGAGGAAGTTCACGACATTCACATTTGGACGATTGGCGCGGAATTGCAAGCGCTCTCCTGCCATGTGTGTATTCCCGACATGCACATGGAGCAGAGCGAAAAAGTCCTGGCGGCGATCCGCGAGCGGCTGGCGGAGCAGTTTCGCATCACCCATACGACCATTCAGTTTGAACGCGCGGGACTGCCCGCGGAAGTGCGGTACTACATGCCTGATCCAATTCCTCCGGCCGGTCGCTAGAGCGTCGGCCTGCAAGGACTCTGCGAAACGCGTGATGATCTTAAAAACTGGTTGTCAAGCGCAGGGCATAGCTGCGCGACGGACCGATGGCGTTGCCGGAGAACAGGCCGCCGAAGTCGATTACCTCAACCACGTTCGTGAGATTTTCCCCATCGGCTTGGAAGCGCACGTTGATCCGCTCGGATTTATACAAATCCATCCCGCCGGAAGCGCTCACTTGAAACGACGGGAGGATGCGGCCGAGATCGAAATTCAAACGGTCCACAACGTCCGAGCCGTAGATCTGCGCTTGGCCGGCGATGCATTGCTGGAGAGCCTGTTGAGGCGTTTGACTGCCGGAAGCACTGGGACACTGGAAGTCGAACGGTAACCCGGTGTCGTACTGGATTCCTCCAGCAATCCAGAGTCGCGGCGTCACCTGATAGCGAAGGCGGCCGCGCACGGTGTTGCGCTGGTCCTGCGAGTCCGGGAGGTGGCCCGATGTCGGAAGAATGGCGTCATCGCCCAAGAATAATCCCCCAGTTACGGGAAACCAGGCATTGCCAACTTCATAGGAATAACTTGCGAATCCAGAGAATCGCCTCCAGTTCACCAGAGTAAGCTTTCCTTCTGCGCCGTAAATAATCGCTTTCTCAAACGCTATGGGATAGCTGATGGTGGTGTTCTCGATCTGGTCATCATCGGCGTAGTTGTTGACCATGCGACGAAAATAATTTGCATCGATCCTGAGTTTGTTCAAGAAAACCTTTGCTAGTCCGGCCTCGTAATAGTTGCCCTCGGAAGGTTGAACGGGCAACTGGAGCGAGATGGTATCGAGGCCGGCAGCAGCGGTGGAGCTCGAGAGCAAGATGTTTTCAAACGAAGGAGTCTGGAAAACACGATCGTAAGAGAAATGAACCACAATGCCGGCATCGGGGAAATAGCGCGAAATCGCAAGACGCGGCTGCACCGCCTGGCGGTTCAAGATGAGCTGATAATGGTCCCAGCGAACTCCGGCATTGATCGTCCAATCGCCAATGCGGACTAGGTCCTGTACAAACGCCGCCTGCTCGAGGTCCGGGCGATTTGCCATAAAGCTGAACGTAAGCGGAGTGCTCGAGTCAAAATAGGCCAGCTGCGTCTGGATGTTGGGAATGACATAGTGGAAATTTTCGTTGAGGAAAATATTGTCCGACTCGACTCCAGCCTTTATCTCGTGCCTTCCATGGTCGATTGTGGTGGAAGCTCTGAAATATGCTTCGCGAAACCAATTGTGCTGGGTAATGAGAATGGGTGTTGAGTCGGGGTTGGAATAAAAATCATTGGCGCTGTCGCGAACCATAGCGCGGAAATCAGCGACCATATGGGAAGAAAAAGTATGGTCGTAGCCAATGATGCCCATGGTCTCAAAGTTATCTGCGGTCTGAAGCTGGCCGGCGGACTCCTGGATGTCTTCATTGGGCAGTTCGTATCGCGAAAGCTCATGGCGAACGCTCATCGTGAGGCGGTCGTTCGGGGTGAAATCGCGTTGATAATTGACGGAGAAGTCACCCACGGTGCCTCGATTCGTGTAGTTCTGCGTAACCACTGGATTCAGATAATGCGCCGTTCCGTCGCCGCTGGCGCTCACTCCAAAGGTATTGGCGCCCCACGAATATTGCCCCTGTGCGAAAGCTCCCGCGCTGTCGAAGCTGCCGCCGGAAAACACGGCCTGGCCGCGAAAGCCGGTCTGCGAATCCTGGATAGTGTTCAGCTCGACCACACCGCCCATTTTCCGGCCGTACTCCGCGGGAATGCCAGCGGTGTAGATGGTCATCGATTTAACGTCGTCGGCTTCAATCTCAGGGCCGAAACTCGGGGAGCGGTTGTCGGTGAGAGGTATCCCGTCGATCACAAACTGCGTTTGATATTCGGAGCCGCGGGGATGCAGGACGGCGTTGCCCTCGTAAAGCCAGCCGGGTTGGGAATTCACCAAGTCCTGCAAGGAGCGGCCTGGGATTGAGCCGAGCCGGTCCTGGATAAAGTTCGAGCCGACCTGATTGACAGAGCCGGCCTGATCGGGGTCGATCAACGTATTCGCCGCGCTGACATTTACGGTTTGGCGGACAGAGGGGAGTGCGAGCCGGATGGTGTATTCGATGGGAATCGAAGAGCGAATTTCGACGGATGCGGATACAGCAGCAAAGCCCGGCTGCCGAACTTCCAGCTGATATATGCCGTAAGGCAGACGCTGAACGTCGAGGCTGCCTTGATCGCTGGTCGCCAGAGCGTTGTGATACTGATTGGCTTCGCTGGCGATCTGGATGGTGGTCTTCACGCCGAGGCCGGATGGATCGATTACCTTGATGCGCAATTCGCCGCTGTTGCTTTGGCAAAAAAGCGGTGAAGCACAAAGTAAAACTAAAAGCCCGAGCCGTTTCACGGTAGATAATGCTCCGCAGATTGGCGCTTGTATGTGAAACTTGACAGAATGATGATGCCAACGCCGCCGTTTTCGCCCACCGAGGTGGCAACAAAGATCGGCATATCTGTGGCGATCGGCCTTTTGGTCGGACTGGAACGCGAATGGGCGCACAAGGATCTGGGTGTACGCACGTTTGCGATTACCGCGCTGCTTGGAGTTTTGAGCTCGCTCGCGGGATTGCCGTTTGCGCTCGCATCCATGGCCGGAGTGCTCCTCGTAATCGTGTATGTGAATTGGCGGACCATGCTTGCCGAGCGCGGCCTCGAAACCACGACTTCTGTCGCTCTGCTCGTGACGTACATTTTAGGCGTTCTGGCTGGACAAGGCCACCTGTTTACGCCGGTCGCATCGGCAGTGGTATTGATGGGGATGCTCTCCTGGAAAGCGGAGCTCCGCCGGTTCGCCGGGGGACTCACAATTGCGGAAATTCGAAGTGCGGTACTGCTGGGCTTGCTCGCGTTCGTGATTTATCCGATTTTGCCGAACCGGTTCGTGGACCGTTGGGATTTGGTGAATCCTCGAGAAGCGTGGATCATCGTGGTGGTGATCGCGAGCATTGGATTTGTAAATTATGTGCTGTTCAGGATTTATGGGACGCGTGGTTTGTACTGGAGCGGCTTTTTGGCGGGATTGGTGAACAGCACGGCAGCAGCAGCGGAGCTCGCGGGGCCACTGGGAAGAGGCGGGACCTCGCCGGACGTGGGAACGGCCGCGCTGCTCTTGACTGTGGTGGCGATGTTTGCGCGCAATCTGCTGATCCTGGCCATTTTTGCGCCCTCTGCGGCGCCCACGGCAGCGATGCCATTGCTCGCCATGACGATTGCAGCGCTGATCGTCGTGCGGCGGGCGCGGGTTCGGGCAAACAATTCAACAGCGGAGATCCGGATCGAGTCGCCGGTTTCGATGAAGCATGTTTTTAGTTTCGCAGTCCTGTTTCTGACCATTCAGATCGTTTCGGTTCTTGGAGAACGGCATTTCGGGGACTTTGGTTTTCTGGGCATCAGTCTCCTGGGAGGATTGGTGAGCAGCGCGAGTACCTCCGCTGCGGCAGCAAAGGTCGCAGGGCATGGAGAAATTCCAGCAAGTCTTGCGGGAACTGGAGTGGTGTTGGCGTCCTTTGCCAGCGCGATTGTGAACTTGCCGATCATCCATCGCCGGGCCAAGGATCCGATTCTTTCCCGGCGGCTCGCGATTTATACAGCAGCGCTCATCGTTATCGGAGTTGCTATGTTGGTGTTGGGGCGCAGCCTGCGGCTCTTCGATCATATTTCTTCAGCGTGATATTCCCGACGAGGTTGCTTTGCGGCGTAGACTGGATGTGCTATAACCGTTGGGCCGATGGGGACGGAAAATGTACGGGGGATGGCCGCGACGATGAAAACAGAACCGTGCGCGGTTCCTTCCGGTGAGGCAATTTCCCGGACGGCGAATGCTTCGGTGTACTGCCCGGTTTGTTTTCAGCCGCTGGAGCAGAACCACTGCAAGCTGGCTTGCAAGTGCGGCTACTATATGTCCTGTTCGGATTATTACTGAGGGCAATGAGCGCCTCACAGCGGGGCGCAATGAGGAGAATTTGAAATCGAGTTTTTTGCCAGGAGGCGAATAACGTGGCATTGAGAATGACGGAACGAGAAGTGAGCGGGGTCACCGTCGTGGATCTGGACGGGAGGATCGTCCTGGGCGAGGAGAGCAATTCCTTCCGGGAGCGGGTGAAAGCCTTGCTGGCCAACAACCGTAAGAAGATCGTGCTGAACATGTCGAATGTGACGTACATCGACAGCGCCGGCCTGGGCACCCTGGTGGCGACGTTCCACAGCGCCCGTTCGCAGGGCGGCACGCTGAAGCTGTGCAATCTCGGGTCGAAGTTCAAAGAAGTGCTGCAAGTTACGAAGCTAATGACCGTGTTCGACGTGTACGATAACGAGACCTCGGCCGTACAGAGCTTCTCCAAGTAGCTCCTTTCGTTTCTTGGCCTTGGCGGCGTGCGTGCCAAGGTCAAGCTCTTCTTCGACGGGTGCGGCACCGGCTACTTGCTAGCGCCGCCGCACTCCTATATAATTCCAGTCAGCGCCCTGTCCCCGCCCAAAGGTGTGGTGTGAGCATCATTTGGGATCTCCTGAATGAGTCGGAGTCTCCGCAGAGAGAGAATCATGTGGCACGAGAACTGTGTGCGGAGGCCACCGAGCGCCGCAAGAGCCCGCGAACAAGCCTGTATGTACCTTTGTTTGTCTACGGTTACTCGGCAGCTGGTGAGCCATTTCACGAGGACACAAATACGCTTCAAGTGAACGACAGTGGCGGTCTTTTGCGACTGGATGCCAATGTGCGCTGCGGGCAGAAGCTCCTGGTGGTGAATCGAGTCACGAAAGAGGAGCAAGAGTGCCGCGTGGTTACCCTGGCGAAACGCCCCAAACATGCAGATCTTCGCATCGGCGTGGCCTTGGCTGGACCGGCGCCGGGCTTCTGGGATACCCGCAGATAGGCAAATCAATTCTTCGTCAAGGGCAATCGAAGGCGGGCCTCGCAGCCACGCCCGGAAGGAGCGTTTTCGAGGGTCAGGCTGCCGCCGTGGGCCTCAGCGATTTGACGGCTGAGCACCAGGCCGATTCCCGAGCCGCCGGGCTTCGTGGTGAAAAAGGGAACAAAAAGATTGGCGGCACTGGGGATTCCCGGGCCTTCGTCGCGCACCCAAACTTCCAGAAAACTATCCGCTGAGTTCCAGCCCACCGTGACGCCGCCGCCGGTTTCACTCGCGGCATCGACAGCGTTCTTCACGAGATTAATCAACACCTGATCCAGCTGATCCGGGTCGGCCTGAATCGTGAAGTCAGGTCCAGGGTCAACAGGAATGCGCATGCGCGGGTCGAGGCTTGCGGCGCGACGCACCCAGGCAGCAACCTGCATGGCTTGAAACTGCGGCGCGGGAAGGCGCGCAAGGCGAGCGTAAGCATTCATGAAACGGGCCAAGCCGTCGGTGCGATTGGCAATCACGGCGAGGCCGCGACTTAGATCGTCTTCCCAGTCGGAGGGGCGTTGAGAGCGCGCCATCATTCCCGCGAGGCTCTCCGCGACAGACTTGATGGGGGCGAGAGAATTGTTCAGCTCGTGGCCAATTACGCGAATCAGGCGCTGCCACGCGAGGCGTTCCTCTTCACGAAGGGCCTGGCTCAAATCGGAAATGAGGATCAATTGATGGGGTTTTCCGCCTTCACGAAAACTTCCACGATGGATTTCCCAGCGGCCCATCTTTCCGGGGAAGGCGATTTGGGCGACATGGGGAGTTTCCACGGTCAGGCAAAACTGCACGCCGAGTTCTTCGGCGGTGTGGCCGATGGCGCGCTCGGCGGGACGATTGAGAATGCGTTCACCGGCGCGATTGATGAGGCGCAGGCAATCGGAGGAATCAAAAGCAAAGACGGCGATATCGATTTCTTCCATGACCTTGCGCAGAAGCGCAGTGGCCTCGAGCGCGCCGAGGCGCTGGCGGCGCAGGGTCTCGCCGAGGGCGTTGACTTCGCGCATCACTTCGCCGAGCGCATCGGCGTGTTCGGCGCCGCGAGCGCGAATGGAAAAGTCGCCTTCGTGAAGAGCGGCGAGCATGTTGGAAAGGGTCCGTAGGGGAAAGGTGATGCGGTTCTGAGCGCTGAAAGCAAAACCGAGCCATGCGACGACAATCAGGATGGTAAGGGTCCAGGCGGTTTTGGCGTCGTGCTGTCCGGTCCAAAGGAGAATCAGCGCGGTAGTGGAACCGAGCAGCCCCGCGAGGAGGGCGCGGAGCAGGATGCGGCGTTCGTAAGCGAGAGGCTTCACAGCCCGTACTTTTGCAACCGCCTGTAAAGAGCGCTGCGGCTGAGTCCGAGAGCCTTGCTGGCGTGGCTGACGTTGCCGCCGTAACGGCTCATAGCTTTTTGGATCAAGGCGCGCTCGACATCTTCCAAACTCATGTCTTCGATTCGCAAAGTGCCTTCGCGAACGGGCCGCAGGCCGAGGTCGCTGGCGCGCACTTCGGGGCCCTCGGCCATCAGTACGGCGCGCTCAATCGAGTGGTCCAATTCGCGAACGTTGCCGGGCCAGGGATGATCGAGCAGAAGCTTCATGGCCGTGGCTTCGAATCCGCTTAAATTTTTGCGGTAACGCTGCGCGGACTGGCGCAGGAAATGCAGCGCGAGAAGGGGAACGTCTTCTTTGCGCTCGCGCAACGGCGGGAGATGGATTTCGATCGTGTTGAGGCGGAAGAGCAAGTCTTCGCGGAAGCGGCCGGCCTCGACTTCGCCTTGCACATTGGCATTCGTGGCGGAGAGAATGCGGACGTCGACGCGCCGCGTGGTGGAAGAGCCCACGCGTTCGAGTTCACCGATCTCGAGCGTGCGAAGCAGCTTGGCTTGGAGATTCAGCGGGACGTTGGCGATTTCATCGAGAAAGAGAGTGCCGCCATCGGCGAGCTCGAAGCGGCCAACGCGATCGGTTTTGGCATCGGTGAAGGCGCCCTTCACGTGGCCGAAAAGCTCGCTTTCGAAAACGCCTTCAGGCAGCCCGCCGGCATTGACGGTGACTAACGGTTTGCCGGCGCGGGGAGAAAGAGCTTGCAGTGTTCGGGCAATGACTTCTTTTCCGGTGCCGTGCTCGCCGGTGATCAGGACGTTGGCGTCGGAAGGGCCCACACGCGCGATCAAATCCATGACGGGACGCATGGCGGCGGATTCGGCGATCAGCATCGGGCGGCCGTCGGCGCGCAGCAGACGGTTTTCCGCTTCCAGGCGCACGCTTTGACGGATGGCGTGGGCGAGTTCGATTTGCGTGCGCAAGATCGCGAGGAGGCGCGCGTTCTCCCACGGCTTCTGAATAAAGTCCTTGGCGCCGCGGCGCATGGCTTCGACGGCAAGATTGAGGCTGCCCCACGCGGTCATGACGATGACCGGCAAGCTGCCGTCGCGGGTGCGAATCTCGGTGAGGAGGTCAAGACCCTCCTGGCCCGAAGTGGTGTCGCGGGCGTAATTGAGGTCCATGAGGATGGCGTCGAATTCGCGCGTGTCGAGAGCTGCGAGCAAGGCGGCGGGGGAGGCGACAGCGTCGATATCAAAGCCTTCGCCCTTTAAGAGCAGGCGCAAGGCCTCGCGAACGTCGGGTTGATCGTCCGCCACGAGAATGCGCCAGCGCTGTGAATTTGGTCCGGTCATCGAAAATCCGCCCCTTGGCTGTGCTGCAAAATTTTGTCTCTCATCATTCGCTTCGAAAATCATTCGTATCGAAGAGCAACCAGTGGATCGACTCGCGCCGCGCGGCGAGCGGGAACATAGCAGGCCAGCAATGAAACGAGCGCGAGGAGCGCAACCACGACCGCGAGGACAAGCGGATCGGCAGGCTTCACGCCGTAAAGCTGCGAGGCCAGCAGTCGCGTGGTTTCTAGCGCCGCGGCCAATCCTATCGCAAGGCCAAGGGCGGCAAGCGCCATGCCCTGGCCGACGACCATGCGCAGCACGTCTGCCGGGCGCGCACCGAGAGCCATGCGAATGCCGATCTCGTGGGTTCGCTGGGCGATGGAATAGGCCATGACACCGTACGTTCCGACAGCGGCGAGAATCAACGCCAGCGCGGCAAAGATGCCCATAAGCAACATCGAGAAGCGCTGGAAGGCGAGGGAAGTGGAGAGAACCTGCTCCATAGATTTGATGTGGCCAATCGGCAGATCTGGATCAGCGTCGTGAACCGCGGTCTCGACGGCGGTGCTCAGGCTCAAAGGCTGTTGCGCGGTGCGCACTACAATGGAAACGGGCATACCAAACTGCTGAAAGAACTGGATCTCACCGCTATCCTGAGCCAAGGGAACAAAGACAGTGGCAGGCGCTGGCTGTCCCAGATCCGATTTTACGTCGCTAGCTATTCCCACAATTTCGCGCATCGTCCCATTTACGTTGATGCTCTGTCCCATCGGATTGTGCTTCGGAAATTTCTCGCGCACGAATTCCTGGTTGATGACGGCGACTCTTGATGCGTCCGGCGAATCCGTTTCCGAGAAAAACCTGCCGCCGAGCAACGGAATTCCAATCGTGCGAAAATAGTCTTCACTCACCGACCGGAAATCTGCGGAGATGCCACCTGACTCGCCCTCCGACGGAAGCCACACAAAAACGTTTCCGCCCTGCTCGAGCGGCAATCCGGCGCCGACAACCGCGGCGCTCTGCACTCCCGGGACGGACTGAATTCTCTGCAAGATCCTTTGATAGAAATTGAAGATTGCCGCTGATTGCAGCACTTTTCCAAAAAAGTTTGCTGAAGAAGGCGAAGAGGCAAATGTCTGGCCTGTAGTCCAGATTTCCAGCGAGAGGACAGGGTGCGGATCGAATCCGGGATTGGTGCGCAGCAGATTCGCAAACGTTTCGATCAGAAGGCCGGCCCCTGCGAGGAGGACGAGCGAAAGAGCGATTTCGACAACGGCTAGAGCGCTGCGTAACCGTCGCCGAGCCGCGCCTGAAGTTGCGCGGCCGACACTTTCCTTGAGCGAATTGTTCAGATCTGCCTTGGAAGACTGCAATGCAGGGGCAAGGCCGAACAGGATTCCCGTCGAAAGCGAAACAAGCACGGTGAAGACAATCGCCCAGCGGTCCAGGAAAATATCCTGCGCGCGCGGCAAATCCGTCGGCGCGATGGCCAGGAGCAGGTTCAACCCCCAGTAGGCGAGGAGCAGGCCCAGCGCGCCTCCGAGGATTGCAAGCAGGACGCTCTCCGTAAGCAATTGGCGAAAGAGGCGTGCGCGGCTGGCGCCCAGTGCCGTGCGAATAGCGATTTCTCTCCCCCGTCCCGCGGCGCGGGACATCAACAGGTTTGCGACATTCACACAGGCGATCAGCAGAACAAATCCGATAGCTCCGAACAGCACCAGGAGCGGTGTGCGATAGTTGAACGATGCCATTGTACGGATAGGCTCGACGCTAAATGAGGCATGATCCTGCGGCGAAAATCTTTGCGACGGGAACTGCCTGACGAAATCGTTCATGGCAATGCCGAGATAGCCATTGGCTTGTTTGCGCGACACCGCTGGTTTCAAACGCGCGGTAACGGTGTAGTTGATTCCGCCACCGATGGAGCGAGTGACCTGGCCGATCGTTGTCCACAGTTCGATAGAGGTGTCCGAGTTCCCACGCAGACCGACATTTTGAAAACCTGCCGGCATGACGCCAACGACGGCGAAAGGCGCGCCATCGAGTGAGATGGTTTTCCCGATGAGAGTTGGGTCACCAGCGAACTGCGACTTCCATAGACCGTAGCTCAAAATGGCTACGTCGGGGCCATTTACGCTGTCTTCATCCTGCGTGAATTCGCGGCCAAGCATGGGCGGGACACCCAAGACGCGAAAATAATCCTTGGAGACGCGCAACGCGCGGACGCGCAAGGGCTGATTGCCGTTGGAGAGATTGAAGCCGACGCCGGTGGTTGCGGCAACACACGCGAAGGGTTCGCTGTGGGCCTTCCAAAAATCAAATTGTTGGGCGTCGAAACCGGAGTAGTCGAGCTGCCCGTTGTCGCGAATGCAGATTTGGGTGATTCGGTCAGCCTCAGGATAGGGAAGGGGCCGCAGGAGAATGCCGTAAACGACGCTGAAAATCGCGGTGTTGGCGCCGATCCCTAGGGCCAACGTCAGAATCACGATTGCGGCAAAGCCCGGCTGCTTGGCGATGGTGCGAAAGCCGTAGCGGATGTCTTGCCAAAGGTTTTTCATGACAGGCTTCCCCCTGCGGATTTCCGGGCACGTCAATTGCCGCATCGCCTTTGCGGCTGCCCAAGCAAAGGCTGTATTTTGATAGGGTAACACAGACAAGCGCGGTCTGCTCGTGGCAGGAGTGTTCGATTTCGGACAGTCTGTGTTTGGAATGGGACGCGAGTCAGGGCTGAAAAAGAGTTCAACTATTCGTAGCGAAGCGACTGCAACGGATCGACGCGTGTGGCGCGACGCGCGGGAATATAGCACGCGGAGAGAGCCACGAGTGCCAGGATGGTCATGGCAATGGCAGAGGAGGGAAGGTCCACCGACTTGACGCCAAACAGAAATCCAGCGAGCACTGCAGTGAGCACATAGGCGCCAGCTAAGCCGAGAACCATGCCAGCAAGAGCGAGACGCGCACCCTCGCCGATGATCAGGCGGACCACATCATTCCGCTGAGCGCCGAGCGCCATGCGAATGCCAATCTCGCGGGTACGCTGCTGTACCCCGTAGGAAATGACGCCATAGATGCCAATGGCGGCGAGCACGAGGGCGAGAAAAGCGAAGAAGCTGAGAAGCTTGGCGTTCACTGTTTCGGAAGCCATCGATGCGGAGAGAAGCTCGTCCATGGATTTCATCTCAGTGACCGGCTGGCTCTTGTCGATGGAGAAAATCACCTGGCGCGCGGGATCGGCAGCCAAATCCGGAGGGCCGGTGGTGCG
>JASHQB010000096.1 GCA_030037775.1 Candidatus Acidiferrales bacterium | reverse complement strand
ACCGGACTCGCCGCTCTCGCCGGCCAATCCGGCATTCCCGTCGCCGCCGAAAGCGCCGAGCTTCCGCTTTTCGATTCCGTCCTCGCCGACATCGGCGACGAACAATCCATCACCGCCGACCTTTCCACATTCTCCGCGCACATTCTGAATCTCAAATCCATGCTCGACCGCGCCACCGCCCGCACTCTCGTCCTCGTGGACGAAATGGGCACCGGCACCGCGCCCGAAGAGGGCGCTGCTCTCGCTGTGGCATTGCTCGAAGAATTCCGTGCCCGCCGCTGCCTCACCCTCGCCACCACGCATCACGATCGGCTGAAGTCTTACGCCTCCACCACTCCCGGCATCGTCAATGCCGCCGTCGAATTCGATGAAGAAAATCTCCAGCCGACCTATCGCCTGCTCACCGGCGTTCCGGGAGTCTCCAGCGGCATCGAAATCGCTCGCCGCCTCGGCCTTCCCTCGCGCGTTGTCGAACACGCCCGCGCCGGCCTTTCGCCTGAAACTCGCGAAGCGCGCGCTCTGATTGCCTATCTCCATCGCAGCCGCGACGAAATCAATCAGCTTCAGCGCCAGGCCAAAGACGAATTGCGCCGGCTCGAAGCCGAGCGCCGCGCTTTGCAAACCGAATGGGTCGAACGCCAGCGCGCTCGCATCACCGAATTGGAGAAACAATTCGCGGCAGCCACCAAGCGTTTTGAAAACGAAGTCGCCCGCCTCACCGCTGAAATCAAAGACCGCAAATCCCGCGCTCAAGCCGAAAAACTCGGCGCTCGTCGCCTCGCGCGCATCGAATCCGGCGTGCGCGCAGAAGCCAACGCCGCCGTGCTCGAAACTTTATCCGCTTCGCAATCCGACCTCGGCGCGCTCATCGAAGTTCCCAAGCCCGTCCCTCCCGAGGAACTCTCCGAAGGCATGCGCCTTCGCGTCCGCGGCATGAAGGAGCCCGTCGTCCTGCGCCGTCGCGACTCCGCCACCGCCGAAATTCAAGCCGGCCCCATGCGCATGAAAATCCCCCTCGCCGATATTCTTGGCGTCGAATCCGCGCCCGCCGCGCGCACGGTCACCACGGCTTCGCAGCGCGGCGTCACCGTCACGTCCACGCCCGCCGACGAGCCTTCCGCGAACGAAATCAACGTCATCGGCAGCACCGTCGAAGAAGCCTCGCGCCGCGTCGACAAATTTCTCGACGCCGCCGCTCTCGAAGGCCTTCCCAGCATCCGCATCATTCATGGACACGGCACCGGCGCGCTTCGCCGCGGCCTCGCAGAATTTCTCGCGGCGCATCCGCTCGTCGCCGGTTTCCACTTCGAAACCGAAGACCGCGGCGGCGCCGCCATCACCATCGCCAATTTGAAAGGTTAAGGACTAGCGCGATGCAAGTTCATCTCGAAACCGAACGCCTTTGGCTGTGCGCCTGGGAACCCGATGACCTCGCCGCTGCTCGCCCCGTCTTCACCGACCCTGACGTTATGCGCTACATCAATGGCGGTAAGCCGCGCTCCGACGACGAGATTCGCAAATCCATCGCGCGTCAGCAAAACCATCTGCGATCGCTCGGCTTCTGCCTTTGGAAACTGATTCAGAAATCCGATGGCCGCCTCATCGGCGACTGCGGCTTGCAGCCCCTTGAACTCGACGGCGTTTCCGAAATTGAAATCGGCTGGCGCCTCGCGAAAGAGTATTGGGGCCGCGGCTTCGCCACCGACGCCGCTCTCGTTGCATTGCATCACGCGGTAGAATACGCTCGCCTCGAGCGCGTCATCGCCATCGCCATGCCCGAAAACCGCGCCTCGCTGCACATCATGGAGAAACTCGGCATGGCCTACGAGCGCGCTTCGCAAAAAGACGGCTTCGATATCGTCGTCTACGCCCGTCATTTCGCCGGCGCTGCCTCGAAGAAAATCTAGTGCTGCGGCGCGATCATCACGGATTTGAACTCTCCGCCCTGCCGCGCTACATTGAGAGACCGAGATTCCAATCGTCGCTTTTCGAGTTTCGGTCTTTACCGTGGCGGAAGCCGGTTCATTCGCAGATCGCGTCAAGCAGCAGGCGGACATCGTCCGCGTCATCGGCGACTACGTCCGTCTGAAAAAAGCCGGCCAGAATTTCACCGGCCTCTGCCCCTTCCATCAGGAAAAAACTCCCTCTTTTTCCGTCCACGCCACCAAACAGTTCTATCACTGCTTCGGCTGCGGCAAGAGCGGCGACGTTTTCAAGTTCGTCATGGAAATGGACAAGTGCACGTTTCCCGAAGCCGTTCAAACCGTCGCCACCAAATGCGGCATCGCCATCCCCCGACCTCGGGAACGTTCGCCCGAGGAGCGCCGCGAAAATCAGCAGCGCAGCGCGCTCGTCGAAATTCAGCGCGAAGCCGCGGCATTTTTCTCGCGCGCCCTCAACAACACGCCCGAAGGCAAAGTCGCGCGTGCCTACCTCGAAGATCGCGGCCTCGACGCCGAAGCCATCGCTCGCTTCGGCCTCGGCTACGCTCCATCCTCGGGCGACGCCCTTCTTCGCCATCTCAAAACCAAATCCCCCGAAAAACTTCTCGAATCCTCCGGCCTTTTTTCGCGAGACCAGAGCGGCCGCCTTTACGACCGCTTCCGCCGCCGCATCATTTTTCCCATCGCCAACGAGTCCGGCAAAGTCATCGCCTTCGGTGGCCGCGCCCTCGGCGACGAGAATCCGAAATATCTGAATTCGCCCGAGACGCCCATCTACACCAAGAGCAGCGTCCTCTACCATCTCGACCGTGCGAAAGACGCCATCCGCAGAAATGATTTCGCGATTCTCGTCGAAGGTTACATGGACACCATCGCCGTCGCGCGCTCCGGCGTCACCAACGTCGTCGCCAGTTGCGGCACCAGTCTCGCCGAAGGTCAGATCAAATTGCTTGGCCGTTTTTCCCGCCGCGTCGTTGTGAATTACGATCCCGACACGGCAGGCCAGGCCGCCACCGAGCGCTCCCTCACTCTTTTGCTCGAAAAAGAATTCGACGTGCGCGTCCTCGCCCTTCCCGCCGGCGCCGATCCCGATAAATTCATCAAGGAGCAGGGCGCCGAAAACTACGCCAAGCGTTTGCGCGAAGCTCCCTCCTATTTTGATTACCTCATCGCCCGCGCTCGCGCCATGCCGCGCACTTCACCCGAAGAAAAGCTCGCCGCCTTGAATTTCCTCATGCCTTACGCCCAGCGCGTGCCCAGCAGCCTGCTGCGCTCGGAAATCGCCTCGAAAATCGCCTCTGAGCTTCGCGTCGAAGAGCCCGTTTTGCGCGAAGCCCTCCGCCGCGCCGTTTCCGAACGCCGCAGCGAAGTGAAAACCAAACCTGAATTGATGCGCGCCGCCGTTCGCCCGGTCGAGCGCCGCCTCATGCAAATGCTCGTCGAAGCCGAAGGCTTTCGCCAGCAGCTTGCCTCGCGCATCCGCGAAGCGCAATGCCACAAAGGCCTCGAGACCGAGCGAATTTTCGAAATTCTCATCGACGCGGCGCACACCGGCGCGCACCCTGACCCCGCCTCTTTGGCCGAGTCCCTTCCCGAACGCGACCGCGCCCTGCTTTTCGAGATCCTTTTCGAACCGGCGCAGGAACCCAGGTGGGAGGAGGCGGAATCCTGCCTCATCGAGCTGGAGTGCCGCAGAATGGAAGAGAATCTGACCGAGCTGGGTCGCCGCATTGCCGCCCTGGCGCCCGGGGAAAAAGGCTTGGACCTTCAAGGCCAGTTCATGCATCTAAAGAGGGAGCTGGCACGATTGAAGGGCCACCAGCCCCTAACGGGCGGAGTGGACGGTCCCCAGAATTAGGTTTTCCGCTCCTGGGCTGGTATCCCCCCACAACCTCCTGGTAAATGGTAAATAGCCATTTTCTGCAATCGGACGGCGTGGCCAATAACGTAATTGACCTTTCCTTATCTTCGAGGCTATGCTAGTAGGGTTTGGGGCGAAACGGACTGCCTTCCCCTTGCATCTCATAGTGTGAGTGCTGGTTGCGCGGTGGGATTTGAGCTATTTGGGCGCGGGAGCGGAAACACTAGTTCGCCTTCGTCGTGCGAAGCCATCGGTTTTATCCGTCATAATTGCTAGGCATCTCGTCGCTCGGAGTGTCATCTCTCTTCGAGCGTGCGATCTTGAATTGAGTTTTCGTGCGGCCCCGTGCCGCCTCTGAGGAGTCTGAAAGTGCCATTGGCGATTGAGGAAAAATATGATCAGGTTCGTCAGCTCATCAACATGGGCAAGGAGCGCGGCTACCTGCTCTATGATGAGGTGAACGACATTCTTCCGGCGGAAGTCCATTCCTCCGAAGAAATTGACGACCTTCTTTCCACCTTTGAGCGCTACGGCATCGACGTGTACGAAGATTTGTCGAGCGCCAAAGCCGCTCTCGCCGCTGGCGAAGCGGGAGAAACCGCCGAGCCTGCTAAGGAGGAGTCGTCTTCCACCGCCACCGATGAAGTCGATCTCGATCTGACTCCTGGTGCGCTCGAAAAAACCAACGATCCTGTCCGCATGTACCTGCGGGAAATGGGCACGGTGCCGCTGCTGACCCGCGAAGGCGAAGTGACCATCGCCAAGCGCATCGAGCGCGGTCAGTTGCTTGTCCTCAAGACCATCACTCGTTCTCCCATCGTGCTCAAGGAAATCCTCGCCATCGGCGACGACCTTCGCACCGGCACTCGTTCTATCAAGGAAATCGTCCAGTTCGATGACGAAGAGCTGACCGAAGAGAAAATCGCCAACAAGACCAAGCAGACGCTCAAGCAAATCGATCGCGTCGCCAAGCTGTATCTCACCGCTCTCAAACAGGCGGAGAAGCTCGAGCGCACCCCGAAATCCAAGCGCCGCCCCTATCTGCGGGCCCGCTACGCGCTTGCCCGCACGCGCATCGAGATGTCCAACCGCGTGCGCGAAATCGATTTCAATCCGTTCGAGCGCAAGCGCCTCATCGACAAAATCCGCCAGACCGTAGAGCGCGTCCACACTCTGGAGCGCGAGACCGCCAAGCTCGAGCGCCGCGTAGATGCGTCCAAGGGCGACGTCCTCGCCGAAGCGCGCCGCGATCTGAAGGACCGCCGCCTCGAGCTCCGCGAAATCGAAGTTTCCAGCGAAGTCAGCCCGCAGGAACTCAAGCGCACTCTGCAGATTATCGTTCGCGGAGAAATTGAAGCCGAGCAGGCCAAGAAAGAATTGATCGAGGCCAACCTTCGCCTCGTCGTGTCCATCGCGAAAAAATATACCAATCGCGGCTTGCAGTTCCTCGACCTGATCCAGGAAGGCAACATCGGCTTGATGAAGGCCGTCGACAAGTTCGAGTGGCGCCGTGGCTACAAGTTTTCCACCTACGCAACATGGTGGATTCGCCAGGCCATCACGCGCGCCATCGCCGACCAGGCGCGCACCATTCGCATTCCCGTGCACATGATCGAAACCATCAACAAGCTCGTGCGCACCAGCCGCCAGCTCGTGCAGGAACTCGGCCGCGAACCTACTTCGGAAGAGATCGCCAAGCGCATGGATATTCCTGTGGCCAAAGTGCGCAAGATTTTGAAAATCGCCCAGGAGCCGATTTCTCTCGAAACTCCCATCGGCGAAGAAGAAGATTCACATCTGGGCGATTTCATCGAAGACAAGGCCGTCGTCTCTCCTTCCGACGCCGTCATCAACCTCAGCTTGAAGGAACAAACCTCGTCCGTTTTGAAAACGCTGACGCCGCGCGAAGAAAAAGTCATCAAGATGCGTTTTGGTCTCGACGACGGGAGCGAACACACCCTCGAAGAGGTTGGCCAGTCCTTCGCCGTAACGCGCGAGCGCATCCGCCAGATCGAAGCCAAGGCGCTGCGCAAGCTGCGCCATCCTTCGCGTTCGCGCAAGCTGCGCGCCTTCCTCGAGGGCTCCGCCAACGAATTCTGATCTCCGTCCTGGCGGTTACTCGTCGCCCGGGTTCACAATTTCAAAGAACGACGCGCAGACCGCGACGTTCCGCTTGGCGTTCTGCGCGTCATAAAAAACAGCCACGTTCATCCCCGGATAGAATGAGCGTGTGAGATCGTTCCCCGAGCCGGAAACCGTTTGTCCCGCCCCGTCCTGAAATTCATAAGTGATCGCCGAAGCATTCTTGAAGTTCCGCTGGCCGGTGACGCGCGCGATGGCCACCGTTCCGTTTTCCAGCAGATTTTGATCGCGAACCATCGTGCGGCGCACGAAGAACGGCAGGCTGGCGATCAGAACCATGAAGCACAGAAGAAAGATTGCCGGAGCGCGGGAATCGCCGGTGGCGCTTGCCCGGAACCATATTCCGTACAACACCCACAGAAAAAACACCTCCATTCCGAACGCAAACAGCAGCAGCACCGTGAGCAGCCGTTTTCCGCGGCGGCTGATCCGCACCGGCCGGGGCGCCGGCAACGACAGAAGAAAGCTGTACTGTTTCGCTTTTTCTTTTTCGTCGCTGGCGTTTGCCGAAGCGGCCAGAGACGTTGCCTCGTCGCTTGCTGCTGTTTCTGGCGCCGGGACGCGCAGTCTGGCCAGCCCTTGTCGTGCTCCGGCATAGACGAATCCCAGCAGTAGCGTCGGCAGCGTCGCAAAAAGGATCGCGCCCGCCCAGTTGTGCCGTTCAATTCCCAGCGCCACGATTCCCATGAAGTCGAAAATGGCGATCAGCCCCGGGATAAGCCACTGCATCCGGATGAATCGCCGTTCCGCCGCGTCTCGGTTCCATCCGCACCGCGCGCAGTAGAATCGCCCCATCGCCGGAAGCGTCGCTGCGCCGCACTTCGGACACTTCGTTTGCGCCATAGAAAATTCCCAAGCCAAAATTCGCGCCGGCTTACGCCATGCGTTTATCATAGCTTGCATGGCTGCGCTTCTCGAACTCCAGAATTTCACGGTGGAGCTGCCGAGGCCGGTGGGTTCGGTGCGCCCGGTCAACGAAGTCTCGTTGGACATAGCGGAAGGCGAGGCGCTCGGCCTGGTCGGTGAATCGGGCTGCGGCAAGACGATGCTCTCGCTGGGACTGATGGGCCTCGAGCCGCACGGCGCGCGGCGCGACGGCCGCGCCTGGCTGGAAATTTCGCGCGACGGCCTCGCGGCACGCGTGAACCTGGCGGCGATGGCGGGCGACGGAATGCGCAAGCTGCGCGGGCGCGAAATCGCCATGATTTTTCAGGAGCCGATGACCGCCCTGGATCCGGTGATGCGCATCGGCGCGCAAATTGAAGAAGCTATTCGCGTTCACGAACCGCATTTGCCGCAAGCGGAGATTCACCGCCGTGCTATCGAATCGCTCGAACTGGCCAGCGTGCCGCAGCCGGACGTTCGCGCGCGGCAATTCCCGCACCAGCTTTCCGGAGGCCTGCGCCAGCGCGCCATGATCGCCATGGCCGTGGCCATGCGCCCGCGCCTGCTGATCGCCGACGAACCGACGACGGCGCTGGACGTGACCGTGCAAAAGCAGATCATCGACCTGCTGTTGCGGCTCTGCAAAGAGCTGCATCTTGCGCTGCTCTTTATCACCCATGATCTGGGCGTGGTCGCGCAGATCGCGCAGCGCGTAGCGGTGATGTACGCCGGACGGATTGTCGAGATGGGGCCGACGCTGGAAGTTCTGGCCCGGCCGAGCCATCCGTACACCGCCGGACTGCTGCGTGCCGCGCCGCGCTTGGAAGGCAAAAAGTTCGTGCCCATTCCCGGAGCCGTGCCGCGGCTCGACGATTTGCCGCCGGGCTGCGCGTTCGCTCCGCGCTGCGAATTTCACCGCTGCGAGTGCGATCCCGCCGTGCCGGACTTGCGTGAAGTTTCGCCGGAGCATCTTGCACGTTGTATCCTCGTACCATGAGCTCATCGCCTGAGTTGAACGATTCGGAAAAACAGATGGCGCTGGTGCGCGACCGCTTTACACGCACGGCGCAGGTATTCGCCGATTACGTTCTGCACGAACGCGTTTTCGAAGCGGAACGCGTGCTGCGCTTGGTTGCACCTGTAGGTTCGGAACGAGCGCTCGACGTCGCTTGCGGGCCGGCGACGCTGGCGCGCATTTTCGCGCCGCACGTGCGTTGGATCGGCGGCTTGGATCTGACTCCGGCGATGCTGGAGCGCGCGTGCAAAGAAACCGTCGGCCTGCACAACTTCTGCGCCATCCGCGGCAACGTGCTGCGCATGCCGTTTGGCGGCGAAACTTTCGACATCGTCGTCACCAGCTACAGCATTCACCATCTGCCGGATGCGGCGGCGGCGCTCGGCGAAATCGCGCGCATTCTGAAGCGCGGCGGGCGGTTCGGCATGCTCGACATGATCGTGTCCGAGGATGCGCCCGCGGCGAAAATGTGCAACGACATCGAAATTGCCCGCGACGCCTCGCACACTCGTGCGCTCCCCGCGAGCGAATTCGAGCGATTGCTGGCCGCCGTTGGCCTACGCGTCGTGCGCCGCGAAATCATCGACCATCCCCGCACATTTGACCAGTGGATGCGCACGGCGGGATGGAAACGCGGCGATGCGGCATACGAAGCCACGCGACGGCTGCTGGAAGCGTCAATTCCGCATGACCGCGCGGCCCTGCGCCCGAAATTCCTAGAGCCGCCCGAGCAAGGCGGCGCGAACGCCTTTCCAGACGCGCGTCCGGACATCGCGTTGGTGCACACCGCGTTGTATCTCTCGGCGGAAAAACAGTGACCGGCGCGGCGCCGCTGCTCGAAGCGCGCCATTTGCGCAAAGCCTTCGTCGTTTCCGGTGCGGCGTGGGAGAAATCGGAGCGGCGCGCGCAAGCCGTCGAAGACGTCAGCCTGGAAATCGAGCGCGGTGAGACGTTTGGTGTTGTCGGCGAGTCCGGCTGCGGCAAAACGACGCTGGCGCGCCTGCTGTTGCGCCTGGTCGAGCCGGACTCCGGCGAAATTCGCTTTGCGGGCGAGGATTGGCTGGCCGCGAGCGGCGCGCATATGCGCCAGATTCGCCGCCGCATGCAAATGGTTTTTCAGGACCCCATGGCCTCGCTCGACCCGCGCATGCGTGTGGAGGCCATCGTCGGCGAGCCGCTGGAAATTCACGAGCCGGCTCTCGGGCGAAAAGAGCTTCGCTCCCGTGTTGCCGACACGCTGGAAGCCGTTGGCCTGACGGCAGACGTCCTGCCGCGCTACCCTCATGAATTCTCCGGCGGCCAGCGCCAGCGCATCGGCATCGCGCGCGCGCTCATTTTGCGGCCGGATCTGATTATTGCCGACGAGCCCGTCTCTGCGCTCGACGTCTCCATCGGTGCGCAGATCCTCGAATTGCTGGAGCGCCTCCAACGTGAATTCTCCCTGACGCTGCTGCTGATTTCGCACAACTTGCCGATCGTCGCTCAGCTCGCCTCGCGCGTCGCCGTGATGCAGGCTGGCCGCTTCGTCGAAAGCGGGCCCGCCAGCTGCGTGCTCTCCGCGCCAGAGCATCCCTACACGCAGACCCTCCTCGCCGCCGTCCCCAAGCTACCCGCCGGCGGTGGGTCAGTTTGAATTTTCTTGATCGTGACACAATGAGTCAAAATTCGAACTGACCCATTTACATGCCTGTCTCAGTGGCTATTCGCGCACTGCGTTTTGCGTTAAACTCCGCGGAGAAACTTTCTGCCTGCTCGTACGTATGAGAAGGAAGCGAGCCTGTTTTTCGTTCGCAGGAGGAATGACAATGGCTGCCACCACCGCCGCGGTCCCTGAGGCGCCCCAATCCATGGGCGCATTTGCCCGGGTGATCGGCGCGATCATCAGTCCGCGCGCAACCTTTCAGGATATCGCCCACAAACCGGGCTGGCTGCTGCCCATCTTGATCCTCATCGTCATGAACCTCGCGGTGATCGGAACCTTCAGCCGCCACGTAGGCTGGCGTACTCTCATCGAGAAGCAAGACCTGCAAAACCGCCGCGCACAGCAGCAAATGGCGCAGATGACGCCTGAGCAGAAGCAGCGCTTGATCGACTTGCAGGTGAAAACTGCGCCGATTTTCGGTTACGCATTCGGAGTCGTCGGCGCTCCGATCGTTTTACTTATCGTTGGCGCGATTTTTATGGGCATATTCAATGCCACCTCGAGCGCAGCGCTCGATTTCAAGACGTCTTTCAGCATTGCCGTCCACGCGTGGATGCCGCTGGTTATCCTCGGAGTGTTAGGCATCGTCGTCATGTTCCTCAAACCGCCGGACACCGTAAACATACAAAACCTGGTCGCGTCCAACGTGGGAGCGCTGCTCAGCAATTCCGCGCCGATGTGGTTGCAAACGCTGTGCGGTTCCCTCGACGTTTTCAGCTTCTGGGTGATCGGCTTGCTGGCCTTCGCTTATTCCGTGGCGCGGCCGAAGAAGCTCAGCATGGGTACGGCATTGGCCTGGGTTGTGGGAGTTTGGTTGGTCTTCGTTCTGGTGAAGACCGGCCTGATCGCGATGCTCTCCTGATACACTCGGAGGATGCCGTTTCGTTTTGAAGTTCTGCACACCGATCCCAGCGGCGCGCGTCTCGGCCGCCTGGAAACCCCGCACGGCGTGATCGAAACGCCGGCGTTCATGCCGGTGGGCACGCTCGGAACGGTCAAGGGCCTCACGCAGGAATCTCTCGAGGCCATCGGCGCGCAAATCATTCTCGCCAACACCTACCATCTTTTTCTGCGCCCCGGCGCAGAGCTCATCCGCGAGATGGGCGGCCTGCATAAGTTTATGTCCTGGCCGCATCCGATTCTCACCGATTCCGGCGGCTATCAGGTCTTCAGTTTGGCGGCCTTGCGCAAGGTCACCGACGATGGCGTCGCCTTTCGCTCGCACATCGACGGCTCATCGCACTTTCTTTCGCCTGAAAAAGCGCTGGAAGTGCAAATCGCGCTTGGCTCAGACGTTGTTATGGTCCTCGACGAATGCGTGGAATCGTCGAGCGACAAGGCTCGCACCGCGGCCGCCGCTGCGCGCACCCTGGCGTGGGCCAAGCGCTCGCTCGCTTACTTCGGCGCGCACGGTGATTCGCAGCGTCAAATGATCTTTGGAATCGTGCAGGGCGGCGCGCACCGTGAACTTCGGCGCGAGTGTGCGGATCAGATGGTGGCGCTCGATTTTCCCGGATACGCCATCGGCGGCCTGGCCGTCGGCGAGCCGCACGAGACCGCTTGTGAAATCACCGAAGAAGTTGTGTCGCGGCTGCCGGCGGATAATCCGCACTACTTGATGGGCGTTGGCCGTCCCGAGCAGATCGCCGACTACGTCGCTCGCGGTATCGACATGATGGACTGCGTCTTGCCGACGCGCGGCGCGCGCCACGGCTGCCTCTTCACTTGGCACGGCCGGATGCTGATTCGCAACGCGCGTTATGCCAATGATCCGCGGCCGATTGATCCGGAGTGCGCCTGCCCCACGTGCCGCCGCTATTCGCGCGCCTACTTGCGCCATCTTTTTCTGTCGCGCGAAATTCTGGGAGCAACTTTGAACACCCTCCATAACGTCTACTTTTACCTTGACATCATGGCGAAAATCCGCAACTCTATCGGTTTTGGGAACCTTCTGGGATTCTGTTCAGAGCTTCAGGCTCGTCTTGTAACGAGTGTCTCCGACTAGCACGCGGCATCGTCCCGTCGAGCCGGCGATTGTCGGGCGGGCGTGAACGGGATTTTCAGGAGCAGCGTTTTCGCCCAATCGTCCCTCTAACTGTCTTAGAGAAGTTCGTAGGCGCCGGGAGTGCACTGGATCGATGTCCCACGGCTTTTTGTTTGACCCTTCTTTGGTGGCGCAGCAGTCCGCCAGCGGCCTGGTCGCTATCCTCCCGTTCATCCTGATTCTGATTATTTTGTATGTGCTGATGATTCTTCCCGCGCAGCGCCGCCAAAAGAAACTTGCGGCCATGATTTCCGCCTTGAAGAACGGCGACAAGGTCATTACCAACGGCGGAATTTACGGCACCGTCGTAGGCCTCGATCCGGAATCGATCCAGCTCCGCGTCGCCGAGCAGGTGAAGATTCGCGTCGCGCGCAGCGCCATTGCCGGGCTCCAGCCCGAGGCCAAGGAGAGTTAGTCACCTTCCATGGATTCCAATCTCAAGTGGAAAGCGATTTTCATTCTGGCCGTGGTGGTTATCTGCTTGTACGGCCTGTTCGGTTTTCCCTCCTTTCCCACCTCCTGGGCTCAGGTGACCGGTAACTTCCAGAATCGCATGCAGCTCGGCCTGGACTTGCGCGGCGGCAGCCATCTTGTTTTGCAAGTGCAGGTGCAGGAAGCAGTCACCAATCATACCGACCAGATTTATGACGCGCTCCAGGATCAGCTTCACAAGCAGAACATCACCACCGGCGAAATTCGCGAACTCAATGGCACGCAAATCTTGATTCGCAACGTCCCGCCCGCCTCGACCGGTGCTTTGCAGGCTCTGGTGCAGAATCAGTTTCCCGACTTCACCATGTCCCAAGCCGCCGGCGAACAGAATGGCTTTCTGCTTACCATGAGGGCTTCCGTAATTGCCGACATTGAACAGCAAACCATGGATCAGTCCCTCGAAACCATCCGCCGCCGAATTAGCGGATTAGGTTTGAAGGAGCCCAACGTCGCGCCCACCGGCCGCGGCCAGGATGAAATCCTCGTCGAGCTTCCAGGCGAAGGCGATCCCACGCGCGCCAAACAGATCATTCAGGCGGGCGGGCAGCTGAAATTCCAACTCGTCCTCGATGACAATCCCTATCCGTCCGAGGCGGCGGCGCTCGCTACGCACGGCGGGGTCCTCCCGCTCGGGAGCGAGCTCATACCAGGAAAGATAGAATCAGCAGGCGGGCAATCTGGCGGTCAAGGTTGGTATCTGCTTAATCGTTCCCCAGTTGTCACGGGAGCCGATTTGAGGCACGCGACGCCAGGGCCGGACGGCAACCAGCCCGGCTTTTATCAGGTCAATTTTTCGGTGTCTAATGAGGCAGCGAAGCGCTTAGGGCCGTTCACAGGCGCCAACGTCGGCCACCGCATGGCCGTTGTTCTCGATGGCCAGGTGCAAAGCGATCCTGTGATTGAGGCGCAAATCAACGACCAGGGCTACATCGAGGGAAATTTCACCCAGCAGCAGGCCGAAGACCTTTCGGAAATACTGAACGCCGGCGCTCTCCCCGCGTCCATCAGGTATTTGGAGGAGCGCACTATTGGCCCTTCTCTTGGCGCGGATTCCATCCGTGAAGGAGTGCAGGCGTCGGTCGCCAGCCTTATCGCCGTCTGGATTTTCCTGGTGGTTTATTACCGCCTGAGCGGCATCAACGCGGTCGTCGCTCTCTTGCTTAACCTCGTGATTCTGATTGCCTTCATGGCCATTTCCGGTTCCACCCTTACCCTGCCCGGCATCGCCGGCGTGGTGTTGACCATCGGCATGGGCGTCGATTCCAACGTCCTGGTGTTTGAACGCATACGCGAAGAGTTGCGCAACGGCAAGGCCAACGCCTCGGCCGTCGATGTTGGCTTCGACAAGGCTTTCTTGACCATCATCGACACCCACATCACCACCCTTGTTTCCGCGGCTTTTCTTTTCCTCTTCGGAAGCGGCCCGGTGAAGGGTTTTGCGATCACCTTGACCATCGGCCTTTTGGCCAACCTGTTCACCTCGGTCTATGTGTCCCGCGTGATCTTTGACTGGCATCTGTCGCGCATGAACAGGGAAGCGGAGTTGAGTATATAGCTCTATTTTTCAATGAGATACGAAGACGAGCAGCAAAAACTGCAATTGAATAGCCAGCGTGCCGTTTTGGGAACATTCTTTTCCCCCTGGTGTCTAACTCAGCAAGGATAAGAGTCGAGTTATGGAATTTTTTCACGAACCGAAGATCGACTGGATGGGCAAGGCCAAGTATTTCGCCACCTTATCCCTGTGCCTTCTTTTGATCGGGGCCGTTGCCGCCATTCGCCATCACGGCTTGCATTACGGCATCGATTTCAAGGGCGGCACCATGGTCATTGTTCGTTTTTCTTCCGCCCCTCCGATCGGCAGAATTCGCAGCGCGCTTGACGCCGCCGGCCTGAAAAATAACGAAGTCACCAGCAGCAGCGACATCTCCAACGCCAACTCCAGAAACGACGTGATGATTCGCGTCGAGCAGAATGGCGAGGGCGAAGACGCGCTGAATGCGGCAAAGCAAACCATTCTGACGGCCCTCGAAAAGAATTTCGGCACGCCCTCGAGCTCCAAGCCGGATTTCAACGCGGTCGCCGTGCCGGATTTGGCCAACTATCTCACGCGGCGCGATCCGCTGCTTCTCCAGACTTCCGCCGGCGACCGCTACACGCAATTGGCCCAGGCGCTCATCGCCGCGCGCGACAGGGACCATGGCGGCATTCTTACCAACTTCAATCAATTGAACGGCGTCGAGGGCGCCAATTCAGCGGTGATCGCCGCGTTGAATGACGGCTTTTCGCTCAACACTTTCAGTGTTTTGAATGCTCAGGTCGTCGGCCCCACGGTTGGCGCGCAGTTGCGCCGCCAGGCGATCTTGGCCACTCTTTATGCTCTGGCCGGCATGCTCATTTATGTAGCCTTCCGCTTCGAGTGGATCTATGGGAGCGCCGCGGTCATCGCCGTCTTTCACGATGTCTTGATTACCCTCGGCTTTTTCTGTTTGTTCTACGACAAGTTCGAAATTTCTCTCACCGTGATTGCCGCGCTGCTGACCTTGGTTGGTTACTCCATGAACGACACCATCGTCATCTTCGATCGCGTGCGCGAGAATCTGCGGCTGATGCGCCGCGAACCGTTGCCGGTCATCATCAACCGCTCCATCAATCAGACCCTTTCCCGGACCATCCTGACCAGCGGTCTCACCTTTCTTACTGTTTTCTTGTTGTTTGTTTTTGGCGGTCAGGTGTTGCGAAGTTTCTCCTTTGCCATGGTTGTGGGAGTTGTGATAGGTACCTACTCCAGTTTTGGCATTGCGGCCCCGATTGTTGTGATCTGGAATAAATGGCGTGGCCAGGGTGCCACGGTGCCGGTCGCGTCTTCAGCGGAAAAGCGCGCGGAGAAGCGTCTGGCAACAGCTCGGAGGTAAACCATGTTCGACCAACTTGTGGAGTCAACCAACAAGTCAAAGACCAACAAAGTGTGGAGCGTGTGGGTCTCGGCGCTCATTCAGGCGACCATCCTGGGCGTGCTTATTCTGATCCCGCTGATTTATACCAGCGCCCTGCCGAAAGCCCTGATGACGACCTTTCTGGTCGCCCCGCCGCCTCCCCCGCCCCCGCCGCCTCCGCCGGCTGTGGTCCACGTAAAAGTTCAGCCCAAGATTTTCACCAACAAGTTTGTCGCCCCCACGGTCATCCCTAAGAAAATTGAAAAGATTGTTCAAACGCCACAGCCGGATGTCGGCATGGTTGGCGGCGTGGTCGGTGGTGTGCCCGGCGGCTCCGCTGACGGCGTTCTGGGAGGCATCATCGGTGGCGCGCCCGGCGGTTTGCCGCCGCCGCCGAAACCGACGGCCCCACTGCGCATCGGCGGCAACGTAATGGCGGCGAAGGCGCTCTTTTCTCCCGCGCCGCCCTATCCGCAGATTGCGAAAATGGCCCACGTATCCGGGACCGTGGTGCTCCACGCCATTATCTCGGAGAACGGTACGATTCAGGAATTGCAGGTGCTTACGGGGCCAACGCTCCTTAGGCAGGCCGCTTTGGACGCTGTGCGGCAGTGGCGTTATCAGCCCACTACGCTCAACGGCCAGCCGGTCAAGGTTGATACCACGGTCTCCGTTATTTTCGACCTTGACGGCGGCTGATTTCGGGCAAGTCTTGGCGGTTCTTGCCGGCCGGAATTGCCCAGTTGCTTTGGGGAAATCAAAGGCGGTTCGTCTTTGCCGCTAAAGAGCTTTTCGATAATTTCGAGGAGGAAAGAATATTATGTTTGCGAATCTTTTGTGCGCCGCCTTTCTGTTTTTCCAGGACACAGGCGGCAGTAACGCGGCCGTAAGCTGGGACCTGCGGGCCATGTGGCACTCCATGGACATCCCCGCCAGGATTGTCGTTATCATTCTCTTCATTATGTCTGCTTGGTCCGTTGGCATCATGATTGACCGCTGGCTGATGTACAGTGCCGCGCGCAAGCAGTCTCGCGTCTTCGTGCAGCAGGTCGCCGGCGCTCTCAAAGACAACAAGCTCGACGAGGCGATCTCCATCGCCGAGCGCAACAAGAAGAGCCACATCGCCAAGGTTGTCGCCACCGGGCTCTCCGAGTTTCAGGCCGCGTCCGCTCAGGTTGCCGACGAGGAAGTCATCGAAGCCGCCAAGCGCGGCCTCGAACGCTCCGTCGCCATCGTCCATGCGGAAATGAAGCGCGGCCTCTCCGGCTTGGCGACCATCGGCGCCACCGCGCCTTTCGTTGGCCTCTTCGGTACGGTCATGGGCATCATCGGCGCGTTCAAGGGCATTGCCGCCCAGCACGCCAGCGGTCTTTCCGCCGTTGCCGGCGGTATCGCGGAAGCCCTCGTCACCACTGCTCTCGGCTTGCTCGTCGCCGTGCCTGCCGTGTGGACCTACAATTACTTCACCAACAAAGTCGAAGCCTTCGACGTGGAGATGGATAACTCTTCGATGGAGCTGGTCAACTACTTCATCACTCGCCGAGGCGGAAAGAAGTAAGTCATGGCGTACAAACCCAAAGTAGGCGCGGTGATGGCGGCGCCCAACGTTATTCCTATGGCCGACATCATGCTCGTCCTGCTGATCATCATGATGGTCATCACTCCCATGCTGAATAACCATCAGCTCGTGGATATGGCCAAAGCGAAGAACTGGGAGAATATGCCCGCGGCGGAACGCGACGATGCCGTCGTCGTCGCGGTCACTCGCGACGGCCGTTTTTACCTCGGCAACAACGAAATCGCTCTCAACACCATCACCTCCACCGTCGAGGACAAGATCTCCAATAAGCTCGATAAGACCGTTTACGTCCGCGCCGACGAAAACGCTAAGTACGGAGACGTCAAGAAAGTCGTCGACGCCGTCCGCGATGCCGGCGTCGATAACGTCGGCTTGTTGACGCTGAAAGACGAATCCGGCGCGCCGGCACCACCGCCGACTCCGGGTGGTACCCCTTAGGGAGGATTCGCAATGGGAATTTCAGTAGGGCATCACGGCACTTCCATGTCGGAGCCGAACGTCGTTCCTTTGATCGACGTTCTCCTCGTGCTAATCATCATTTTCATGGCCATCACGCCCACCACCCCCACGGGGATGAGGGCGCTTGTGCCGCAGCCTCCGCCGAAGAATCAGAAGCCGCAACCCCCGGACAACACGACCATCGTCGTCCAGGTCAGCGGAGACGGCAAGGTGATGATCAATCAGACGCCGGCCACGTGGAACGACCTTGGCACGACGCTCGCCGATGTGTTCAAGACCCGCGCCGATAAGACCGCCTTCGTCAAGGGTGAAGACGATACCTCTTTCGGCTACGTGGCTCGGGCCATCGACATCATGCGCGGCTCCGGCATCACCAACGTCGGTTTGATCACCGCCAAAATGGAGGCTGGGCAATAACGCCGTATCGATGAGGGAGTGGCAATGGCCATTTCATTAGGACAACACCGCATCTCCATGTCGGAACCGAACGTCGTTCCGTTGATCGATGTTCTGCTCGTCCTAATCATCATTTTCATGGCCATCACACCCACCACGCCGACGGGGATGCCGGCTCTGGTGCCACAGACTCCACCGAAGAACAAGCTACTGCTCCCTCCGGACAGCATGATCGTCGTGCAGGTCAGCGGAGACGGCAAGGTGATGATCAACCAGACGCCGGCGACGTGGAACGACCTTGGTACGACGCTCGCCGATGTGTTCAAGACCCGCGCCGACAAGACAGCGTTTATGAAGGGCGAAGATGATACGTCGTTCGGCTACGCGGCGCGCGCGATCGATATCATGCGTGGGGCAGGTATTACGAATGTTGGCTTGATCACAGCCAAAATGGAGGTCGCGCAGTAGATTTCGTGGGTTGCGCGATCCGGGTTGTAAATGACGCTCGCCGGCAAACCGGCGGGTTGCGGGTCACAAATCATCGAGGAGAGCAGGGATGGAGCGTAAATCCCATACAGTTTCGGTTTTTGTGCTGCTGGCGGTCGCGTTCAGCTTCGCTATGGCGGGTTGTGCCAAACTGAAGGCCCGAGACGACCTGAACAAGGGCGTGGAAGCCTATAAGAACGCGCAGTTCGATGCGGCCATCGAGTACTTCAAGGATTCCGCCGCGAACGACCCCACGCTCACCAACGCGAAACTATATCTCGCGCAGGCCTATGCGCAGCAATACATTCCCGGAGCTCCCTCCGAAGAGAATAAGCGCAACGGCGAGCAAGCCATCGCCGTCTGGAAAGAAGTCCTGCAGTCGGATCCAAACAATCTGACCGCGATCGGCGGGATCGGCTCCATGCTCTACAACATGGCCGGGACCCCGTTTAACCGCGACATGATGGAGCAGGCCAAGGATTATCAGCAGAAGGCCATCGGCCTGAATCCCAACGATTCTCAGGCTTACTACTGGGTTGGCGTGATTGATTACTGGATCGCCTACCGCACCAATGCTCAGTTGCGTTCGGACTACAATCTAAAGGCGAAAAAGCCCATCAAGCCGCTCGATCCGTTGCCGCCCCCCATCCGTGACCAGTTCATCCAGCAGGAGGGCCAGACGGTACAGGAGGGCATCGGCGACCTCCAGCACGCCATTCAGATCAACCCCGATTACGCGAACGCCATGGCCTACCTGAACCTCGTCCTGCGCCAGAAGGCCGACATGGAAACAGACGCCGATGCTCGCCAGGCGGATGAAAAGCAGGCCGATGATCTTCTCGAGAAGGTCAAGGAAATCAATCAGAAGCAGATGACCGCGCCCGCTTCCGGCACGCAGTAGCCGTTCGGCGCTGTTTGGAAAACGGAACCCAACTGGACTCCGGAAGGCCAGTTGGGTTCTTGTCTTTTACCGCACTTTCTGATCGTGGTCCCTGCTCCGCGTGAAACGCTCGCTCTTTCGGCGTACAATAAGGAAATCTTGAGCCCGGAACAAAAACCAATCGGCGACCCCACTGCGCAGCGCGTTCTCGACCTGCGCTTCGTGGAGCTCATGGACAAGGTGCGGCGCAACCGCCCCGGTGACGACCTGGAACTGCTCCGCCGCGCCTACGACTTCGCCTCCGAGCAGCATCGCTCCCAGCGCCGCGAATCCGGCGACCTGTATTTATCTCATCCGCTTGCCGTTGCCGGCGTTTTGGCAGATATGAAACTGGACGTCACCACCCTTTGCGCCGCTCTGCTACATGACGTCGTCGAAGACACCCGCATCCCCATTGAGAGAATATCCGAGATGTTTGGCGACGACGTGGCCCGCGTCGTCGGCGGAGCGACCAAGATCAGCCGCATCGATCTGCTTGCCCCGGAGGCGCGCCAGGCGGAGAACGTTCGTAAGATGCTCCTGGCCATGGTCAACGACGTACGCGTCATTCTCGTCAAGCTGGCCGACCGCCTGCACAATATGCGCACGCTCGAATACCTGGCTACCGATCGCCAGGAACGCATCGCTCGTGAGACCCTGGAAATCTATGCCCCCGTCGCGAACCGTCTGGGGATGGGCCTCATACGAGGCGAGCTTGAGGATCTGGCCTTCCGTTATCTTGAGCCCTCCGCCTTCTTTGAGCTGCAGAAGAAAGTCGTCTCCAAGCACAAGGTGCAGGAGAAATTCCTTCACGAAGTTCAGGACGCTATTCGCAAGAAGATGGTCGAAAGCGGCATCCCGGCGGAGGTCGAAGGCCGCACCAAGGGGCTTTTTTCGCTCCACCAGAAAATGCTTCGCCAGCAGCGTTCCATCGAACAGATCTACGATCTCATGGCCGTGCGCGTCATCACGGATACAGTAAAGAATTGCTACGCGGCCCTCGGCGTGGTTCACCAGATCTGGCGCCCGGTGCCCGGCCGCTTCAAGGACTATATCGCCATGGCGCGCCCCAATCTTTATCAGTCCTTGCACACCACCGTGATTCACTCCGGCCAGCCGTTCGAAATTCAGATTCGCACCCAGGATATGCACCGCATCGCCGAGCAAGGTGTGGCCGCGCACTGGAAGTACAAAGATGGCCACGGGCCCTCCGGCCGCGCCGCCACCGACGCCGATGACCAGCGTGACGATCAGCGCGTGCTCTGGATGCGTCAGCTCATTGAATGGGTTCAGGAAATGGAGGAGCCCAGCGAGTTCCTGTCCACGCTCAAGGTCGACCTCTACCCGGAGGAGGTTTATACCTTCTCCCCCAAGGGCCGCGTCGTCGTCCTCACTCGCGGCTCCACGCCTGTCGATTTCGCCTATTCCATTCATACCGAAGTGGGCCACCAGTGCGTCGGCGCGAAAGTGAACGGCCAGATCGTTCCTCTCCGCCATGTCCTCACCAATGGCGATGTGGTCGAGATCCTTACCCAGAAGGGCCACGAGCCCAGCCGCGACTGGCTGAAGTTCGTGCAGACCTCCCGCAGCCGCAGCAAGATTCGCCACTGGATTAATCTTCACGAACGTGAGGAAGCAACCGCCGTGGGCCGCCGCCTTCTCGAGCGCGAAGCGCGCAACTGTGGCATCAGCCTGAAGAAAATCTCCGATGAGGATTGGCAGCGCGTCGCTTCGGAATATGGCTGCGCCCGCGTCGAAGATCTCCATGCGGACTTGGGCTACGGCAAATGGTCTGCGCGCCAGGTGCTGGCGAAAGCGTCGGGTCAGACCCTCGCTGAATCCACCGAAGAAAAGCCCGCCAAGATTGTTTCCACCGTCAAGCGCATGCTGGGCATGCAGCAGGCCACCATTCAGGTTCGTGGCCATGACGATTTGATGGTCTATCGTGCCAAGTGCTGCAATCCCATCCCTGGCGACGACATTGTCGGCTACGTCACGCGCGGTCGCGGTGTTGCCGTTCACTCCACGGCCTGCCCCAACGTCCAGAATCTTCTGTACGAAACGGAGCGCCGCATTGGTGCGGAGTGGGCCGGCGCCTTGGAATCGATCTTCCCGGTGCGTCTCCGTATCCTCACCGAAGACCGCCCCGGGATGCTTGCCGAAATCACCGCCGCCATCAGCGTCGCCGAGGCCAATATCCGCACCCTCGAAAGCGTCGGCGAGCATTTGCACGCGCGCATCGAAATCGCCCTCGACGTGCGCGACCGCAAGCAGCTGGAAAAGATTCTCCTGCAGATCAAGAAAATCCCCGGCGTCTTCGATATCGAGCGCATTTACAACGTCTAGAGCCCGCCTGCTCCTGCCCCGTTCTTGTCTCGCATTGACATTTCCGACATCGCCACGCCGAACCGGCGCGCGTGACGCTACAATTCCACTAGGTATGCCTCCGCTGCCCTTTTGCGGCCTCCGCCTGCGTCGCTTTGCGCCGCATGGGACGTCCCTCCTCGCCCTTTTCTTCTTTTGCTGCCTTCTTCCCGGATGCCATCATGTCGCCCAGCTGGACACCACCGCCCTCGACACCTCCGGTCTGGATTTCACCTCCATTCAAGCTCTCCGAGGCATGGACGTCACCAAGGACGAGGTGACCCAGGTGATCGGAGCCAAGCAGGCCGGCCTTTCTGACGAAGATTGCGTCACCCTGATTCGTTTGGCCCGCAGCCGCAAGGAGCCATTCAAATCCGGCGAAGATGTCGCGCAGTTGCTGCGCGCCGGCGTTTCCGAGCCCACCGTGATGCAACTCGCGCAGCTCAACCAGATCAGCGCTTGGGGCGGCGAAGCTGTGGCCATGCGCCTCGCCGGCCTCTCCGACCAGATCATTCTCGAAGAAGCCCACCGCCGCTCCGAGGGCTTGGCCGTTCTTTCCGGCGCTTCGCTCGCGAATTTCAAGAATGTCGGCATGCGCGAGGCCACTCTGCTGCAACTGGTTCGCCGTGGCGTGCCCGACAACGAGGCGCCGACGATCATCGCCCTTCGCCGCCGCGGTTGGACCGACGCGCAAATCCTCCGCCGCTATCCCGGCGGCCACTAGTCAGCACATACTCTCATCAGCAGCCGGCGGTTCTCCTTCCTCTCCCCTTTGATTTCCAACATCCAGCTTCTCACCTCCAACCTCCAATCTCGAGTCTGGTAGAATTCTCCTGCTTTGATTCGCACCGTTCGTTGTCGCGCCCCGGTCGCTACCGCCGCACTCGCCGGTCTTTGCTCGATTTGCGCGGGCGGCTGCGGAGTCCCCGTCGCGCCCGGCTATCAAATCAAGAACGAAACACTGGCCGTTCATTTCGTCCCCGGCACTCCGCCGCACTTCGCCATTCGCGCCGAATACCGCCTCGCGAACATCGGCAACGCCCCTCTTCATTTCATCGGGGTCGAGCTGCCCGGCGAGAAAACCTTCGGCCGCTCCAATCTTCGCGCGGAAATCGACGGCAAGGAAATCATTCTGCAACACAACCCCCACGAAACCCCCGACGATTGGCGCGTTCCGATGGCCGCCCCATGGCGCCAGAAAGAAAAAATCACTTTGACGCTGGCCTATGACCTCGCGACTGTGCCGTCAACAGATCCTCGCATTTTCGCCGCCGCGAATATGTTTTACCTGAACGATTCCGGCTGGTTTCCCGGTCTCATGGGGTTCAAAGCATTTCTTTCTCCCGCCATCACGCGCCCAAACCCAACCGACCTCGTGGTCACGGTTCCCCCCGATTTTCGTGTCACCGCTGCCGGCCAGCCCGGTGGCACAAAAAACCAAAGCGGCGAAATCGAACATCGCTTCCGCATCCGCAAAGGTGACTTCGACCCCTATGTCCTCGCCGGACAATATCAGCAACAAATCGTCACTTCCGCCGGCGTCACCGTCGCCATCTGGACGTTCAACCCAATCCCCGCCGACCAGGCGCAAGAAACTGCGGCGCAAGTCGCAACAGCGGCAAACTTTTGCGCGAAAAATTTTGGGCCCCTCCCTCGTTCGATGAAAGCTATTTACAGCGTCCAGCCTGGGAAAAGCGTGTTCAACGAAGGCCTTACTTGGAAACGCTGGCAAGGTCTTTTGCTTCCAGGAGTCATTTACGATCCGACATTGGATCCGGCGGAGTCTCTCGGAAAGGGCCTCGACAGTTTCATTTCCAGTGCCACAGGTCCACTCGAACTTCCCAACACGTGGTTCGAGCACATGATTGTCGCGCGCCCGGACTCTTGGGTGCTTGGCGGTGGGCTCATTGATTATTCCTCCGATACACTAGATGAAAGTATGGGTAAGTCGCGGGCCGAAGCGATTGCCTCCGATTTGTCCGGCTACGATCAGAACAGAGTCAAAGCCGTCGAGAAGCCGATTGCGTCCCTCACTCCGGACGACCCGCAAGCCCAGCTCGATCTGCTGGGGGACAAAATCGATCTTTTCTTCTTTGCCCTCGAAGACAAATGCGGCCAGCAAAATGTCACCCATGCCATCCACGACATGGTTTATGCTTTGCGTGGCGAAGACTACGGCTATTCTGATTTTCGCGCCGCGCTCGAACAGCAGTGCCATCAGGATCTGGACGGCTTCTTTCGCACGTGGCTTGCGCAGCCGGGAATTCCGCCCGATTTTCGCGCCCGCTACCAAGGCGCAGGCGGCAATAAGCCGTAGGAACCGGCATGGCAGGTCCGTTTGAATTTTCTTAATTCGCAGCACTCCTAGGAGGAATCGTGAAGGAAGTCATCTCAACGGTGCACGGCCCCAAGGCCATCGGCCCTTATTCCCAAGCCATCCGCGCCAACGGCTTCATTTTTATCTCTGGCCAGGTCGCCTTTGATCCCGCCACCAGCCAGCTCGTCCAGGGCGACATCGCCGCGCAAACCGATCGCGTCATGCAAAATCTCAAAGCCATTGTCGAAGCCGCCGGCTCGACCCTCGACAAAGCCGTGAAGACCACCGTGTTCCTCAAAGACATGAACGAATTCACCGCCATGAACGAAGTGTACGGCCGTTATTTCCCGTCGAATCCGCCCGCGCGCGCCACCGTCGAAGTGGCCCGCCTCCCGCGCGACGTCCGCGTGGAAATCGAGCTCATCGCTCTCGCGTAGCAAGGGAAACTTCCGCATGCCACCACAGATTCGCCACGATTGGACGCGCACCGAGATTCGCAACATCTTCAATGCTCCTTTGCCCGAACTGATTTTCCAGGCGCAGCTTGCTCATCGCCAATTTCATCAGCCCGAGGAAGTCCAGCTTTGCCGCCTGCTCTCCATCAAGACCGGTGCCTGCCCGGAAGATTGCGCGTATTGCTCCCAGAGCGCGCATTACAAAACGAATGTCACGCGCCAAAAACTGATGGACCCGGCCGACGTTCTCCAGTCCGCAAAACGCGCCAAGGCCGACGGTGCCACGCGTTTCTGCATGGGCGCCGCCTGGCGCGATGTTCCCGAAGGAAAAGAGTTCGATTCCGTCCTCGAAATGGTCCGCGGCGTCGCCGCTCTCGATCTCGAAGTTTGCTGCACCCTCGGCATGCTCACCGATTCGCAGGCCGCGCGCCTCAAAGACGCCGGCCTCACCGCCTACAATCACAATCTCGACACGTCGCCCGAATTTTACGGCCATATCATCACTACTCGCGTCTACGAAGACCGTCTGCAGACCATCGCCCGCGTTCGCAAAGCGGGAATCACTGTCTGCTGCGGCGGAATCCTCGGTCTTGGCGAATCCGAAGAGGATCGCATCGGCTTGCTTCATCAGCTCGCGACCCTCGATCCGCATCCCGAGAGCGTTCCTATCAACGTGCTCGCGCGCATCGAAGGCACTCCGCTCGCCAACGTTCCGGAACTCGATCCCATGGTGATGGTTCGCGCCATCGCCACCGCGCGCATCCTCATGCCCGCCTCCCGCGTGCGTCTCTCCGGCGGCCGATATAAACTTTCCCGTGAAGCCGTCGCGCTTTGCTTCCTCGCCGGCGCCAATTCCATTTTTACGGGCGAAAAACTTCTCACCACGCCGAATCCCTCCGTCGACAAAGACAAAGCGCTCCTCGACGACCTCGGCATGAAAGCGATGGCGCGTGTCTGATTCCACAGCAACCCCGTTGGCCGTTTCGCCAGACAATTCCCTGCGCGCCCGCATCGACGCCGAACTGCACGCGCTGCGCGAGGCTTCCCAGCTTCGCTCGCTCGACATTCCCCGCGGCATCAATCTCTGCTCCAACGACTACCTCGGCCTCGCTTCCGATCCGCGTCTGAAGCAAGCCGTACTCGACGCTCTCGCTTCTTCCGCGCGTATCGCTTCCGGCGGCTCGCGCCTCCTCTCTGGAAATTCGCGCGAGTGGGAGGCCATCGAATCTGAGTTCGCGCATTTCGTCGCCGCCGAATCCGCCCTCTACTTCAGCTCCGGTTACGCGGCCAACATTGGCCTGCTCAGCTCCGTCTTGCAGCCGAACGACGTTGTATTCTCCGACGCGCTCAATCACGCCAGCCTCATCGACGGCATTCGCCTCTCGCGCGCCCGCAAAATCATCTATCCGCACCGCGATTTGCAATTTCTCGAACGCGCCCTTCACGAAAACGCCAACGCTCCCGGTGCCAAACTCATCGTCACCGAGAGCATCTTCAGCATGGAAGGCGATCTCGCGCCGCTCGACGAAATTCTCCATCTTGCACATCGCCACAGCGCCGAAGTAATCGTCGACGAAGCCCACGCCCTCGGCGTTCGCGGCCACGAAGGCCGCGGCATCGTCGCCAGTCTGCCGGATCGTAGCCGCATTCTCGCCGCCGTGTATCCGTGCGGGAAAGCCCTCGCTTCCTGCGGCGCCTTTGTTTGCTGCAGTGCTGCAATAAAAGACTATCTCGTCAATCACGCCCGCAGCTTCATTTTCAGCACCGCGAATCCTCCCTACATCGCGGACCAAGTCCGCGCCGCGCTCGCCCTCGTGCGCGCTGCCGACGACCGCCGCGCCCACCTTCGCCAAATCTCTGCGAGCCTTCGCGCCGCGCTCACTGCCGCGGGCCTGCGCTGCTCTTCCGGCGACACGCCCATCATCCCGCTAATCCTCGGTTCCAACGAATCCGCTCTGCGCGTCGCCGCCGACTTGCAGTCCGCCGGATTCGCCGCCAAAGCCATTCGCCCTCCCACAGTGCCGCCCGGCACCGCGCGCCTTCGCTTGTCTCTCACTAGCGAAATCTCCCACGAAGACGTTCACCGTCTCGCGCAGGCCATCATCGCCGCCACTTCGTTCCTGCGCGACGCCCCTTCCCCCTCGCTCGCGCATGCCGTGCATCCGCTGGCTCGCGGGTCAGTTTGAATTTTCTTGATCGTGACACAAGGAGCTAAAATTCAACCTGACCCGCACTGTCCGCTGATCGAATCATGAAGTCGCTGCCTAACCGTTTTTTCATCACCGGAACCGACACCAACGTCGGAAAAACCACCGTCGCCGCCTTGCTCTGCGCCGCGCTCGATGCGATTTACTGGAAGCCCATCCAAACCGGCACGCGCGACGGCGCCGACCGCGCCACTGTCATGCGCCTCGCCGAGTTGCCGCGTCGCCGCGCGCTTCCCGAAGCCTACCGTTTCGCTCCTCCCGTTTCGCCTCATCTGGCTGCGCAACGCGCCGGCATCCGCATCGACCTGCGCAAGATCAAACTTCCCGCGATTGCCGCTCACGAAAATCTCATCGTAGAAGGCGCCGGCGGCGCGCTCGTTCCCATCAATTCCACCCAGCTCATGACCGATTTAATGTCTCATCTCGGCTTGCCCGTACTTCTCGTTTCGCGCACCGCCCTCGGCACCATCAATCACACGTTGCTCTCCATCGCTGCGCTCCGCGCTGCGCGCCTCGACCTTCGCGGCGTGATCATGGTCGGCAAACCCAATCGCGAAAATCGCCGCGCCATCGAACACTACGGCGAAATCGCAGTCGTCGGTGCCGTCCCGCTTCTCAAGAAAATAAATCGCGCTACACTATTGCGCGTGTTTCGCCGCAACTTCGACCGCAAGGTATTCGCGCCCTGACCACATGAACGCCCCATTGCACGTCTGGCATCCGTTCACGCAGGAAGCGCTCGACCCTCCGCCGCTACGCATCACTCACGCCCAAGGCGCGTATCTCTACACCGCCGACGGCCGCCGCATCCTCGACGCCATCTCCTCCTGGTGGACCAATCTCCACGGCCACTGTCATCCCGCCATCATGTCCGCCATCGCCGCGCAAACGCAAAAGCTCGACCACGTCCTCCTCGCCGGCTTCACTCACGATCGCGTCGAAGAGCTCGCCGCCTGCCTCCGCAAAATACTTCCGCGCGAGCTCACCAGCATTTTTTTCTCCGACGACGGTTCCACCGCCGTCGAAGTCACCCTCAAAATCGCTGTTCAATACTGGCAAAACGTCGGCCGCCCGCAGAAATCTTCCATCGTCGCCCTCGAACACGCCTATCACGGAGACACCGTCGGCGCCATGTCCGTCGGCGCGCGCTCCGCCTTCAGCGAACCGTTTCGCAGTTTTCTTTTCCCCGTGCATCGCGTCCACAGCGCCTATTGCTACCGATGCCCCGTCGGCAAAACGCGCGCCACTTGCGACATCGACTGCGTCGCTCAGCTCGCGCGCCTGCTCGAAGAAAAGCACGCCGAAATCGCCGCCGTCATCGTCGAACCGCTGCTCCAGGGCGCCGGCGGCATGATCGTCCATCCGCAGGAATTCCTCCAGCGCGTCCGCCAGCTTTGCAGCGAATACGGCGTGCTGCTCATCGCCGATGAAGTGCTCACCGGCTTCGGCCGCACCGGCAAAATGTTTGCCTGCGACGTCGCCGGCGTCGTCCCCGATCTGATGTGCCTTTCAAAGGGCATCACCGGAGGCGTTCTCCCGCTCGCCACCACCGTTTGCACTGAAGAAATTCATCGCGCCTTCGTCAGCGACGATCGCGGCCGCACCTTTTATCACGGACACTCCTACACCGGAAATCCCATCGCCGCCGCTGCCGCCGTCGCCAGCTTCAAAATCTTCGAAAATGAACCCGTCTTCGACCGCATCACCGCCATTACAAAAATTCATCAGCAGCGCCTCGCCGCTATCGAAAACCATCCCGCCGTCGCTGACGTTCGCTCCATCGGCACCGTCGCCGCCATCGAGCTCCGCGCCGACGATCCCGGCTATTTCTCGCGCCTCCGCCCCAAGCTCTACGAATTTTTCCTGAACGCCGGCATTTTGCTGCGCCCGCTCGGCAACGTCATTTACATTCTCCCGCCCTACTGCATCACTGCCGAAGAACTGCACTTCGTCCACGACCGCATCGCCGCCTCCCTCGCCCACATCCCCGAATGGTCCGCCCCGCCGCGCGCCCAAGCCGCGCCTCGCGCATGAAACCTTTGATTGCAGAATGCAGATCGGTTTTCTTGTAGGATGGTGGGCCTGGACTGACTTGAACAGTCGACCTCGCCCTTATCAGGGGCGCGCTCTAGCCACCTGAGCTACAGGCCCGTGGAAGTACATAATTTTAGCACGAGCAAACCGACCCCGCACATGGCCTTTCACACATACATTCTTCGCAGCCTCTCGACAGGGCGCTTCTATATCGGTCACACGGAGAATCTCAGCAAGCGCATCTACGAACACAACAACAACCGTACCGCCTCGATCAAGAGTCGGGGACCTTGGGAACTCTATTACTCCGAGGAGTTCATCACGCGTATCGAAGCTCTGCGCCGTGAACGTCAAATCAAAAAGATGAAAAGCCATGCATGGATCCAAAAGCTAGTGAGAGCGTCCCGATGACTTTCATCGGGAAGGTCGACTGTTCAAGTCAGTCCAGGCCCACCATAATTAACAACTCCCCAGGGCTAAAACCGCCGCGGCCAGATACTCACTTCATTACCGATGCGGTAAGCCAAAGAGGTGCCCAAGAAGCTTGAAAACCCCTGCCGACCCGACCACGATGCCCGGCGTCAAAGTAAGCAGAACAGAAAAAACAAGCCCAACAGAAAAACTCAATGTCGCGAAACGGTCGGTCTCGCGCGGCCATATCTTGCGTATGACAAGTTCAGCTAACCAGCCACCTGTAAAACAGACATTGGCCATGATCCCGTAAATGAACACGGCAAACAAAGCAAACAGGGGAGGGTCAGGAAGACCAAAATCACTGTTAAACAGAAGCGAGCTTCCTGAGGCGATGACGCCAATGATCATCGCCGAAAGAACTCCAGCGCTCCCGACAATCAAATTGAAGGGAATCCTTCTCGCTTCCCACCAACCAATCGTGTCACGGACCGTTGTGATCGGAACGTCTCGTCGGAAAAGACTGGAGCGCTTCAAACGAGTGAACCACCCCGTTCGTTTCAGTTGTTCGAGTGATTCGTCGAAGCCGGACATAGATTCGCGTCTGATGTAGCCTTGCAGAAGCTCCTCAGATCTTCAACCCCGATCCTGCCATTCACATCGCGCATGTTCTCCGCCTCGAAATCGTGTACACTCTCACCCCCAAGTTGCTCTTCTCACGCGAGGAGGCTCGTCATGTTCTGGCTGCTCTGGGTCATCGTCATCGGCATTCTCGCCGGATGGATCGCCGGCAAAATCATGCGCGGACGCGGCTTCGGCCTCCTCGGCGACCTCATCATCGGAGTGATTGGCTCGCTTCTCGGCGGTTTCGTTTTTGGCTTGATCGGACTCGGTGCCTACGGCTTGATCGGACGCCTCGTCGTTGCCGTCGCCGGCGCCGTCATTCTTCTGTGGCTCATTCGCTTCATCAAGAAGGCCTGAGCGGCCAACCGCTCATTTCTCATCTCTAAAGTATTGGCTCAGCCGCTCGTGCAGTTTTTCCACGGCTTGATGCAATTCGTTTACGCCCTCCGTCACTCGGCCCTCTCCATGGGTCTTCAAGTCCTCCAGCAAATCGTGCGTCAGCGTCGTCGCCCGCCGGATGCGTTCCAGTGTCAGCAATGAAAACACCGTCGACGGGTCGCGGTGCTGGATCTGCCGTTCCCGCCACTCTTGCACTGCCCACGCCGTCTTCCTCACGTAATCCACCGCTTCTTGAAATTCGCGCAGAATCACCGGATCGATTTGTGCGATCTTCATCCCTTTTTCCAGCCGCAGCAGTTCCGCGCTGGTCTTGCGCAGTTGAAAATTCAATCCCCAGAACGATTCGTCCGGCGCCACCAGCTCCACCGCGATGCCTTGGATTTCGCCGCCGCGCGTCCGCCGCACTGCGGCCATGCGCGCTCGCGCTTCTTGCCCCGTCAGCAGATTCTGCAGCTCCGCTTCCACGCCCATGGTCGGATAATTTCTCATCGTCAGCAGCGCGCCGTGGGCGTTCACTTCCGTGGCTTGCGCTTCTTCTTTGAATTCGCCGCCGTTGGCTTCGCGCCAGTGGACTTCCAGGGGAACAACTACGGGGAAGCGGCTGCTGCGCCGCTGTTCTGGCCCCGATGACTTCTCGGCCGGGGGTTTTTCCGGAGCCATTTTTGCCTCGAAAGGGTCCGCGCCTAATCTGCTCCCTTGGCGGTTACTTAGCAAGCATGAAATATTTCGGTTTCACAAGTGACAATGCCTCGCCGCGCCACCAGCCAGTCGCCACTGCTTTTCTTGCTTGTCACTCGGCGCGCAGCGCTTGGATCACATCCACGCGCGCCGCTCGCACCGCTGGCAGCGTCGAAGCAACCACCGCCGCTATCAGCAGCACCAATGCGGAAACGATTACCGGCAAAACGCCCGGCATCTGCACGCCTGCAACATACTTCGCGGCAAAACGCGCGGCGACGAGGCCGAACGCCCCTCCTGCCACCACGCCCGCGAATGCAATGATCGCTCCTTCTTTGACCACGCCTCCCAGAATTTGCCGTGGCTCCGACCCCAGCGCCATCCGGATGCCGAATTCCCGTGTCCGCGCGCTCACCGAAAACGCCAGCACCGCCGCCACGCCAACCACCGCAATCAAAAGCGCCACGGCGGCAAAAACTCCGAACACCAGCGAGTTCAAGCGGTCCGGACTCAGCACTTCCGCGCGGATATCTTGCAGCGTGGCCGCGTGTTCCACTGGCTGCTCGGCAGACATCTCCCGGATCGTGCGCGTCACCGGCGTCACCAGCAGGTACGGATTTACGCTCGTGTGGATGAAGAGGTGCCCCCCAAACAGCCCGCCCTCATCGTCGAACGTTTCGTAGATCGTGGCCGTCGGCTCCGGCACCACGTGTTGATCGTCGATATCCGCCGCTATGCCGATGATGCGGTGCGGCGACATGAAACGTGCCTTCTCTTCGGTCGTTCCCGGCAGAAATTGCAGCACAGGATCCGTCCAATACACATGCCGGTTCAGCGCATCCTCATTCGGGAACATCCGCTGCGCCAGCGTCTCGCTCACAATCACCACCGGCTCGCTGTTTGCCCGGTCGAGCGCGTTGAAATCGCGGCCCTCGACGATCGGAACGCCCAACGCCGCGAAGAATCCCGGAGAAATAGTGCGAGGCTGCGCCCGGGGATCTTCTCGGTCGGGAACATGAATGTGGCCGTCGGCGGAAAATTGCAGGCCCGCGCCAAAAGTGTCCGCATCGCGCCACGGAGCCACTTCGCCATACGCCGTCTTCACCACGCCCGGCAGCGCCTCAACGCGCCTCATCGCCTCTTTGTAAAAATCAACCACCTGCTCCGGCGTCTTTCCATACGACATCGCCGGAACATCAATCGCCAGCACGTGCCTCGTGTCCACGCCCGTTTGCGCCCTCTGCAGCGCAATCAGTGTGGTGATCAGCATGCTCGCGCCCGCCAGCAGCACGAACGACGCGGCGATCTGCGTCACCGCGAAAATCCTCTGATGGCGCTTCGTGCTGCTCGTAATCCGCACCCCGGCGCTCGCCACGTTCAGTCCGCTCGAACTCTCCGCCGACGGCAGCCGCGGCACAAACGCCAGAATCACCGCCGCCACGATAGCTAGCCCCGCGCCCACCCACACCATGCTCCAATCCACCGTCAAATCCATCGCGCGCACGCTGAATCGCGACGCATACCGCGCCAAAATGCTCACCATCGGCTGCGCGCTGATCACCCCGAGCGCCGCTCCCGCGCCGCACAGCAACAGGCTTTCCGCCAGCAGCATTCGCCGCAGCGCGCCCGTTCCCGCGCCCAGCGCCGCGCGAATCGTCAACTCCCCTTCGCGCCTCACCGTCCGCGCCAATATCAGGTTCACTACATTCGAGCACGCGATGATGAACACCAGCCCCGAAGCCGCCAGCAGCACCAGCAGCACCGTGCGCGCCCCCGACGTAATCTGATCCCGCAGCATCCTGGCGCTGATGGCAAACTGGTCCGGCCCCGGATACGCTTCCGGATGCTCCTTTTGCATGTTCGCGTACGCCGTGCGCAGTTCGCTCCGCGCCTGGTCCAGGCTGACGTCGGGCGCCAGCCGCCCGAACAGCTCCGTCATCCGATGCACTCGCCCCGTCACCATCGTCGCCGACAGGTGATGCGGGCTCGTCACGATATTCGCGATAATCTCTGTTTCCGCCGGATACGGTACGCAGGGCTCAAGCACTCCAATCACCGTCGCCGACCGGTCGCCAAAACTCCCCAGCCGCACCGTCTTGCCGATCACCGAAGGGTCTTTGTGATAAACCGTGTTCCAGAACCGGTACGTCAAAACCACCACGCCTGCTGCTTTGGGGCCGTCGTCCCCAGGCCCGATCAGCCGCCCAAGCGCCGGACGCAGGCCCATCACATCGAAATAGCTCCCGCCGACCACGCCCGCGCGCACTTCTCGCGGCTCGCCCAGCCCGATCATCGTGAATCCGATCTGCGAGAAATCGCCGAACTCCGTGATCGAACGCGTGCTCGCTTCCAGGTCCTTGATTTCCGGCACCGAAAACGTCGTGTTGTCCTCGCCGATGCCCATGGCGCTTTGCCGGATGTAAATCAGCCGGCTCTCGCCGCGGTTGATCAGCGGCTTCAGCAACACCCCGCGCACCAGCGTGAACATCGCCGCGTTCGCTCCTATGCCCAGCGCCAGCGTGATGATCACCGTCAGCGCCAGCCCCGGCGACCGCTTCAGCGAATGAAACGCAATCTTCAGATCTCGCAGGAATCCCATCCCGCACCCCCTGTTTCCGAGCTATTTCGTCAAAGTCTAGCACGCTTTATTCCACTGTTAAACACGGCCGCGCAAATCACTTAGCGCGCCCCGCCTCGCGCGTCGCGCCTGGCTCGCACTCGTCATCCGCGCAGTACCGCCTCCGAATGATGGTCCTCTTTCGCCTCACGCCGAAGACAAGGCTCGGCCGGCAGAATGACGTTGACACCGAGCCAATGCTTCTGTAGAATCCTCGTTTGTCTGTACTCCTTCCTGCTGGACAGGAAGTCCTGCTCTTTGACAATCGGACGAAACATGCCAGAACCCGTTCGGTTTTTTGAGAAACCGAG
>JASHQB010000095.1 GCA_030037775.1 Candidatus Acidiferrales bacterium | reverse complement strand
AGGGACAATGCGAATGCTCCTCTCGTGGCCGTTGTCGACCAAGCCTTTGCCAAGCACTATTTCCCGAAGGAAAATCCCATCGGAAAACGCATCCTATTTGCAGCTCGCAACGGCGGCAGCCTGGCGTTTACGCAGGCCACCACCATTGTGGGCTTGGTCGGAAATGTGACCCACGATTCGCTGAATGCGCCGCCGCGCCCGGAAGTCTATGCGCCCATCGGGCAGACGAACGCCGACGAGATGGAAATCGTGGTGCGTACGGCCGCGAATCCTGTAGGCACGGCCAGCGCCTTGCAAGATGTGCTGGCGTCGCTGGACAAAGGCGAGGCGCTCTCCAACCCTCGCACCATGCAAAGCGTCATTGCTTCGTCCGTCTCCGAACCGCGATTTTCCGCGCTGCTCGTCGGTATCTTCGCGGTGCTCGCGCTGGGCCTCGCGGCGGTCGGCCTGTACGGCGTCATCGCCTATTCCGTGAGCCAGCGCACCAACGAAATCGGCATTCGCATGGCCCTGGGCGCCACGCCGCCCCACATTCTGCGCATGGTGCTCGGCGGCGGCATGAAACTTGCGCTCATCGGGTCGGCGGTCGGCGTTGTTCTGGCGCTGTCACTTGGCCGCTATCTGCAAAGCCTGCTCTTCGATGTCCGCGCCACGGACGCGCTTACGCTCGTTGGCGTGTGCGTTTTGCTTTTGGGCGTGACGCTGGCGGCCTGCTACATCCCGGCGCGCCGCGCCATGCGCGTCGACCCCATGGTGGCGCTGCGCTACGAATGATAAGGTGTCTTGGCTGAAATGGGGCCACGTTGCCTTACCGCCGACGTGCGCTTGTAGGGTGGCAGGGGCGGGCCATGGCGCCACCCTTGCATGTCAAAGAAACACTGTCCGATTGCGCGCACCCGCCTCCCGTAAGCGGGCAGGTTGCGCACACACCAATCTCCTGTCCATCGTTAACTCGCTGATTGTACAAGCTCTATAGTCGAACGCTTCGGCGCGCAACCTGCGCTGACCCTCACGGCGAACATGAGGGGTGTACTTCGCGTACATGGTTTCTAGACTGAGTACTGGCCGCTCGTAAGGAGGTGGCGCAATGTCAACCTTACTTCAAGACATTCGCTACGGCCTGCGCACTCTGGCCAAATCGCCCGGCTTCGCCGCCATCGCCATCCTGACTTTGGCGCTCGGCATCGGCGCCAACACCGCGCTCTTCTCCGTCGTGAACGGCGTCCTGCTCAGTCCGCTGCCATATCCGCATCCCAATCAGCTCGTTGAGATCGCCGAAAAAAACGAGACTTTCTCGGAAAGCTCCATCTCCTATCCCAATTTTCTCGACTGGGTGCGCGACAATCGCACTTTCCAGTCGCTCGCAGCTTATCGCGAGAATGACTTCGACCTCACCGGCGCCGGCCGACCGATGCGCCTGAAAGCCACGCAAATCTCCGCCAGCTTTTTTCCTCTGCTCAGCGTGAAGCCCGTCCTTGGCCGCAATTTCACCGCCGCGGAAGACACGCGCGGTGCCGCTCCCACGGTCATGCTGAGCGAAGGCCTGTGGAAAACGAAATTCGGCGGCTCGCCGGACATTCTGGGAAAAGCCATCACGCTTGAAGGCGCGGCCTACACCGTCGTCGGCGTCGTTCCGTCCCATTTTTACTTTTGCTGTGAAAACACGGATTTCCGCCTCGGCGACGTATACGTCCCGCTCGGCGTTTGGGCCAGCAGCGGCCTCTACGTTCGCAGCAATCACATGGGCATCTTCGCTGTCGGCCGCCTGAAGCCGGGCGTGACACTCGCGCAGGCGCAGGCGGACATGGACAGCGTCGCCCACGCGCTCTCCGTTGCGTATCCCGACGCGGACAGCCGCTCGGGAATTATTCTCGCCGCGCTGAAAGACCAATGGGTGGGAGACGTTAGATCCATTCTGATTCTGCTGCTCGCCGCCGTGGGATTCGTACTGCTGATCGCCTGCGTCAACGTGGCGAATCTCTTCCTCGCTCGTGCCACTGGACGCACGCGCGAATTTGCCATTCGCGCCGCGCTTGGCGCTCCGCAGGGCCGCATCATTCGCCAGTTGCTCACCGAAGGCGCGCTGCTCTCCATCGCCGGAGGAGCGCTCGGATTGCTGCTGGCGTCCTGGGGCACTGCTGCGGCGTTGCACGCGCTGCCGCAGGCGTTGCCGCGCGCGAGCGACATTGGCATCAACGCCCGCGTTTTGCTTTTCACTTTCGCACTGTGCGTCCTCGCCGGCCTGCTCTTCGGCCTCGTGCCCGCGCTCAAGACCTCCAAGCCCGACCTGCTGGAAACATTGAAGGAAGGCGGCCGAGGCGCAAGCGGCGCGCGCTACCGCACGCAGGGAATTTTCGTCGTCTCGGAAATTGCGCTGGCCGTGGTCCTGCTCATCGGCGCGGGCTTGGCGATTCGCAGCTTGATGCGCCTGTGGAACGTCAATCCCGGATTCAATCCTCATAACATTACCGGCCTCGCCGTGAAGCTGCCGCCTGCTCGCAAAAAGCAAACGCCTGATCAATTCCGCGCCAGCCTGGTTCAGCTCCGCAAAGCCATCGCCGCTGTGCCCGGCGTGGAAGCCGTTTCCTCCGAGGACGGCGCGGTCCCGTTCATCGGCGACGACGAAGTTCCTTTCTGGATCGAAGGCCGGCCGAAGCCCGCGATGCAGTCGCAGATGGATTCGACGCTTTTCTACCTTGTCAGTCCCGCTTATTTGAAGGTCATGCAGATGCCGCTGCTGCGGGGGCGTTTCTTCACCGAACAGGACAATGCTCACGCGCCGCGCGTCGCCGTGATTGACGAAAGCTTCGCGCAGAAGTATTTCCCCAATGAGAATCCCCTTGGGAAAATCGTGAATCTCTCGGATCCCCCGCGCGTCCAACAGCTGCAAATTGTCGGCGTCGTGGGACACGTGATGCAGTTCGGCCTCGACTCGCCCGGTCCGGTGCGGATCGCTCTTTACGTGCCGCTGGTGCAGCTTTCCGACGAGGAAGTCGCCGAGTCGGTTGCTGCGTTCCTGATTCGCACGCAAACGCCGCAGTATGCCAGCGCCACGGCCATCGAAAACGCCGTCGAGAATGCGAACAGCGAAGAGATTCCCTTCGACTTCGGAACGCTGGACGCTTCCATTTCCGATTCACTCGCTTCGCGCCGCTTCGCCATGATTCTGCTCGGCGCGTTTGCCGCGCTGGCGCTGCTGCTGGCCAGCATCGGAATTTACGGCGTGATGGCTTACGTCGCCGGGCAGCGCACGCATGAGATCGGCGTGCGCATGGCGCTGGGCGCGCAGCGCCGCGACGTGTTGCGCCTGGTCCTCGGCCACGGCGCGCGTATGACGCTCATCGGCATTGCCATCGGCCTCGCCGGCGCCGCCGGATTGACGCGCCTCATGTCCAAAATTCTCTACGGCGTCAGTTCCATCGATCCGCTGACCTTCGCCGCGGTCGCCGTCATACTTTTGCTCGTGGCGCTCGCGGCCTGCTACATCCCCGCGCAGCGCGCGATGAAAGTGGATCCGATGGTGGCGCTGAGGTACGAATGATGTGCGCGCCCATCACTGTTTTCAATTGAGGTGAACCATGAACACATTACTTCAGGACATTCGCTTCGGCCTGCGCGCTCTGGCCAAATCGCCGGGGTTCGCGGTGATTGCCATCCTCACCTTGGCGCTGGGTATCGGCGCCAACACCGCCATCTTTTCCGTTGTCAACACGCTCTTTCTGCACCCGCCCGGCGTGGCCCAGCCTGACCGTGTCGTCGTCCAGCGCGCCCGCTACGACAAGCTCGGCCTGAAGAATATCGTCGTCTCCGTCCCCGATTACGCCCTGGTGCGCGACAGCAAACAGATTTTCGCCACCGCCGCCATCGAAGCGCCCGGCGACCTGAACTACACCGGCGGCGACTTCCCGCAGAAACTCGAAGGCGCGATGGTCACTTGGCAATGGTTCGACGTGTTTGGAGCCAAGCCCATTCTGGGCCGCACCTTCACGCCGGAGGAGGATCAGCCCAAGGCTAATAACGAGATCGTGCTCGCCTACGGCACCTGGAAGCGCTGGTTCGGTGGCGACGCCAGCGTCATCGGCCGCACCATTCAGCTCAATCAGGAGCCTTACCGCATCGTTGGTGTGATGGGCGCTGACTTCCAGTGGCCCAATCCGCAGACGAATCTCTGGATTCCCATGGGCCTCGATCCGGGCGAGTACGCCGTCGCCAACACCTTCAACGAAAACTATTTGTGCGTCGCGCGCCTGCAGCCCGGCGTTTCCTTCGCGCAAGCCAGCGCGTACATGAAGATTCTCACCCAGCGCGTCCGCAATAATCCCGCCACCGCGTATGCCACCACCGGAGAGTGGAGTACGTTCCTCATGCCGCTCACCGATTTCGTCTTCGGCGATCTGCAGACGCCTATTTTAATTCTCACTGGCGCCGTCGCTTTCATTCTTCTCATTGCCTGCGCCAATATCGCGGGCCTCCTCCTCGCGAAGGCTTCCGGCCGCTCCAAGGAGCTCGCTGTCCGTGCCGCACTGGGCGCTTCGCGGGCGCGCCTGCTGGGTCAGGCGCTCGGTGAGAATCTGGCGCTGGGCGCCCTCGGAATCTTGGCCGGGTTGCTCGTCGCGCAGATTGGTCTGAAAGCCCTGCTCTTTGCTGCGCCCGAGCAGATGTCCACCGGCGTCACGTTTCCGCTGGACCGCTACGTTCTCGGCTTCACGGTGCTCGCCGGGCTGCTCGCCGTTTTGATTTTCGGCATCGTCCCGGCGTGGCATATGTCCCACGTCGATCCCTACAACGCGCTGCGCGAATCCGGACGCTCCTCCACCGGCAGCCGCGGCCGCCAGCGTTTCCGCTCTCTGCTCGTGGCCGGCGAATTGGCGCTGGGCCTGATTTTGCTGGCCGGCACGGCCCTGCTGCTGAAAAGTTTGTCGCGAATCGGCGAAGTCAATCCGGGCTTCAGTCCTGCCAACGTGACCGCCGCGGTCGTCGCTCTTCCCAACGCGCAGTACGGCACGAAAGAGAAGCAAGCCGCATTTTTCCAGGCGGTTCTCGACCGGCTCTCGCAGTCTCCGGGAGTTGTCGCCGCCGGGGGAGGCTATCCGCTGCCTTTCGCGGGCAACGACGGCACCGCTTCTTTCGAGATTCAGGGACGCCCGATGGGCCCTGGCGATCCCGGCCCGCATGGCGCCATTCGCGTCGTGACGCCCGGCTACTTCAGGGCGCTGGGCATCCCGCTGCTCAAGGGGCGCTATTTTGCCGACGATGACCGCAAGGGCTCGCAAGGCGTGGCCATCATCGACGAGAATCTCGCGAAAGCCTACTGGCCCAACCAAGATGCCATCGGCAAACAGATTCGCAACAGCAGTACCGGCCCCTGGTCCACGATCGTCGGCGTCGTTGGAAACATTCGTTTCACCACGCTCGCCGGCGACGAGCAATCTGCCGGAATCTCCATGTCTTCCGGCAAGGGCTCCTACTACTATCCTGTCTATCAGAGCAACGCGCCTTCCGGATATCTGATTGCCAAAACCAGCGGCAGCACGACGGCCGGAGAGGCTGCCATTCGCCAGGCGGTGCACGACCTCGACGCCAATCTGCCGGTTTCCGAGATGGAAACCATGGACGCGCGCATCGCCGAATCGCTCGGGCCGCAGCGCTTCGCCACCAATTTGCTGGCCGTGTTTGCGGGCCTGGCGATTTTGCTCGCGGCGGTCGGGCTGTACGGGCTAATCAGCTACAGCGTCACCGAGCGCACCAATGAAATCGGCATTCGCATGGCGCTGGGCGCGCGGCCCGTCGACGTGCTGCGAATGGTTCTGACGCAGGGCGCGAAGCTGGCGCTGGCCGGCGCGGCGGCAGGCATCATCGCCGGCCTTGTGCTGATGCGCGCGATGCAAAGCGTGCTCTACGGCGTGAGCGCGGCGGACCCGTTGTCTTTTGCCGGCGCCGCAGTGTTGCTCCTGCTCGTCGCTCTGCTCGCCTGTTACATTCCGGCGCGCCGTGCGACGCGCGTCGATCCGATGATCGCGTTGCGATACGAATAGTGGAGGAGGAGTCCATGCTCAAGCGTCCGTTCCAATTGCTGTTGGTTGTGTGCCTCGCTGCGAGCGCGGCGTGGGCGGCGGCCGACCCCATGGTGGGCGACTGGAAACTCACCAAGCTGACCGACGTGATGAAGGTGGCGAACGTTGGCGCAAACAAGTACACCTTTGACTTTGGCGGCGGCAAAGAAGCCATAACAGCCGATGGGACGGATCAGCCCGGCTATTCCGGCACTACCTTGGCGGTCACCGTCGAAGGGCCCAATACCTGGAAGGTGGTCCGCAAGCAAAACGGCCGCACCATGCTCTCGGCGACGTGGAATCTTTCGAAAGACGGCAGCACGCTCACCGATCACTATACGGAATTCGCGGCCAACGGTTCGCCCTCCACCACGGTCTATGTGTACAAACAAACCGCAAAAGGGTCCGGGTTTGCGGGGACGTGGGTAAGCGCGATCGCTCCGCTGAACACAGTCATCATGCTTCGCGTGCGTCCGTACCAGAGCGCCGGGCTCAGCTTCACCACTCCTTCCGGGACAAGAAGCGTGCAATTCGACGGCAAGGACTACCCGAACGCGGGCCCGAATGCGGCCCCGGGTTCTGCGTTCTCAGCACGGCGAATGAGCCCGCGCAGTGTAGAAGTGGCCGACAAGCTGAACGGCAAAACCACCAACACCCGGCAATTCAAGCTGTCGCCCGATCTCAAGACTCTGACGATGACCATAGCTACGCCGGGCGAAGATGAACCGCACGTTTACGTGTTTGCGCGGCAGTGACGCGTAAAGGGAGCGTGATGTCGACACTGATGCAGGATGTCAAGTACGCCCTGCGCATGCTGGGGAAGGCGCCGGGGTTTGCGGCGATTGCAATACTAACGCTGGCCCTCGGCATCGGCGCGAACACCGCGCTTTTTTCCGTGGTGAACGGCGTGCTGCTCAATCCGCTGGCGTATCCGCAGCCGGGGCAACTCGCGGCGATTTACGCGACCACGCCGGGGGCGACGCAGGGCTACGTGACGTACCTGAATTTTCTCGACTGGCAGCGCGACACGAAAACCTTTTCGTCCATGGCGATGTATCGCAACGACAATTACACCCTGAGCGGTACGGCGCAGAGCGAGCGCGTGACGGCGTACATGATTTCTGCGGACTTTTTCACCGTGCTGGGCGTGCCGCCGGTGCTGGGACGGACGTTTCGCGCCGATGAGGACCACCTGGGCGCGGCGCCGGTGGTGGTGCTGAGCGGCGAATTCTGGAACCGGGAATTTGGCGCTTCGCCGGACGTGCTGGGCAAGTCGCTGGTGCTGAACGGCGCGTCGTACACGATTGTCGGTGTGATGCCGCCGGGGTTCCGGTTTTACGGGCAGATGCGCGACATCTACACGCTGGTTGGGCAGTGGAACGATGTGAATTTGCGCGACCGGCACATCGACATGAGCGCGCACGCGATCGGGCGGCTCGCGCCGGGCGTGACGCTGGGCCAGGCGCAGGCGGACATGGACGGCGTGGCGCAGAGTCTGGCGGTGACGTATCCCGACGCGGACAAAGATGTGGGCATGAGCGTGGTGTCGCTGAAGCAGGACATCGTCGGAAACGTGCAGCCGATTTTGCTGGTGCTGCTGGGCGCGGTGGGATTTTTGCTGCTGATTGCCTGCGTGAACGTGGCGAATCTGCTGCTGGCGCGGTCGATCGCGCGTTCGCGGGAGTTTGCGATTCGCGCGGCGCTGGGCGCGAGCCACTGGCGCGTGGTGCGGCAGCTGCTGACGGAGAGCATTTTGCTGGCGGGTACGGGAGGCGCGCTGGGTTTGCTGCTGGCGTTTGTGGGAACGAACGCGGCGATCCACGTTTTGCCGGGAACGCTGCCGCGCGCGAGCGAAATTTCGCTCGACGGGCGCGTGCTGCTGTTCACGCTGGGCGTTTCTCTGCTCGCGGGAATTTTGTTCGGCATGGCGCCGGCGCTGAAAACTTCGCGCGTGAATTTGCAGGAAGTGCTGAAGGAAAGCGGGCGCGGCGGGAGCGGCACGCGGCACCGTTTGCAGGGAATTTTCGTCGCGGGTGAAGTGGCGATGGCGCTGGTGCTGCTGGTCGGCGCCGGGCTGATGATTCGCACCTTTGCGGCGCTATGGCGCGTGAATCCAGGATTCACCCCGGACCACGCGATCACGTTCGTTCTGTCCATGCCCTCGACGCCGCAAACCACGGCGGCGGAGACGCGCGCGCGCCTGCGGGCGTTTGAAGCGAAGATGCGCGGGATTCCGGGAGTGACCGCGGTTTCCATCACCACAGGTTCGCGGCCGATGATTCACGACACTGTGCTGCCGTTCTGGATTCAAGGCAAGCCGAAGCCGGAGCACATGAACGACATGCCGCAGGTGCTGTGCTACATCGTGAATCCGGGATTTGAGAAGGCCATGGGCGTGACGCTGGAGCGCGGACGGTTCATCACCGACGCGGACAATGAAAACGCGCCGCTCGTGGTGGTCATCGATGACCTTTTCGCGCGCAAATATTTTCCGAATGAAGATCCCATCGGAAAGCGCATCAACATCGTGATCTTCAACGTGCAGGGCGAAATTGTCGGCGTGATCGGGCACGTGCAGCAGTGGGGTCCCGGCAACGACGCGAAAGCCGCGGTGGAGGCGCAGATGGAGTATCCGTTCATGCAGCTCCCGCCGCAGCTGATGCCGCTGGTCGCGGACGCGGACTCCGTGGTGCTGCGCACGCAGGGAGATCCCACAGCAGTGATGGACGCGGTGCGGCGCGGCGTGCGCGAGCTGGACCCGCGGGAAATCGTGTACGGTGTGCAGACGCTCAACGAAGTGCTGGCGAATTCCATGGCGCCACGGCGGCTGTCGATGATTCTGCTGGGTGCGTTTGCGGCGCTGGCGCTCGTTCTCGCGAGCGTGGGAATTTACGGCGTGATTTCTTATCTGGTGGGGCAGCGCACACACGAAATTGGCGTTCGTATGGCGCTGGGGGCGCAGCGCGAAGATGTGTTGCGGCTGATTCTGGGCGAAGGCGGGCGCATGGCGATGGTGGGAGTTGTGATTGGCGTGGCGGCGGCGCTGGGACTGACGCGGCTGATGAAAGGCATGCTGTTCGGCGTGAGCGCGAGCGACCCGGCCACGTTTATGGGCGTGGCGGTGGTGCTGATTGTCGTGGCGGTGGCGGCGTGCTGGATTCCGGCGCGCCGCGCGATGAAGGTCGATCCCATGGAAGCGCTTAGATACGAGTGAAAAGAAGGGGTCAGTGGTCAGTGATCAGCAAAAACCAACGCGCAGGTCGCCGATGACTGACAGTAGAGAAGCGACAAACATCAGCCGCAAGCAAGTAGTGCGAAATTACCGCGACTTGGTGGTGTGGCAAAAGGCCATGTCTTTGGTCGAAGAAATCTACGCACTAACGCGGCAATTCCCGGCGGACGAACGGTTTGGACTCGTTGCACAGCTTCGAAGGGCGGCGGTTTCGGTTCCGTCGAATCTGGCTGAAGGACAGGCGCGGAAGTCGACGCGCGAGTTTGTGCAATTCATTTCGCATGCTGAGGGCTCGCTTGCGGAGGTCGATACGCAGTTAACTCTGAGCCAGCGCCTGGCGTTTTGCCAGGAACGCGAGACCGAGCCGATCTTCTCGCATGTTGAGGAGATACGAAAGATGCTGGCAAGTTTGCGCGGAAAATTGAACGGCCACACGCGATGAGCGTGGATCCGATGGAAGTAGTGAGGTAGGAGTGAAAGAAAGTGGTCAGTGATCAGTGGCGAGCAGGCAACCGGCGGGCCGCAGTATTTGTTTGCTGACCACTGGCCACTGAACACTGACCACTAGGCGGAGGCGAGCGATGGGCACATTGATGCAAGACATCAAGTACGGCGTGCGCATGCTGATGAAAAATCCGGGCGTGACGCTGCTGGCGGTGTGCGCGCTGGCGCTGGGCATTGGGGCGAACGCGGCGATTTTCAGCGTGGCGGACCCGCTGCTGCTGCGGCCGGAGCCGTTTCCGAATTTGAGCCGCATCGCTCTGATGTTCAACAAGGTGGGGACGCTCACCGACGAAAATTCGATGGTGCCGTTCGACTACGAAACTGTTCGCGCGCAAAACAAGTCGTTCGAGCAGATTGCCGCGCATGAGGGAGGGGATGCGAATCTGACGGGACGGGGCGATCCGGAGCGGGTCTACTCGGAGAAAGTCACGCCGAATTTTTTCGATGTGCTGGGCGTGCGGCCGGTTCTCGGGCGGAACTTCGCGCCGGAAGAAGGAACTCCGGGCGGCGATGCAGAGGTGATTTTGAGTTATGGGCTGTGGCAGAGCAAGTTCGCGGGCGAACCGGCGATCGTGGGCAAAGAAGCACACATCAACGGGCACAGCTACACGATCATTGGCGTCATGGGAAAGGATTTTGACTATCCCGTGGCGACGCAGTTGTGGGAGCCGCTGGCGCTCACGGACGCGGACAAAGCCGACCACAACAACAATTTCCTTTTTCCAGTAGGGCTATTGAAGCGCGGAGTTTCCGTTTCGCAAGCGGCCGCGGAAATGAATGGAATTGGACAGCAGTTGGCAAAACGGTTTCCACGCTCGAACTCGAAGCTGAACATTCGCACCGTGCCATTCCGCACGTATGCGACGGACGAACAGACGCACCAGTTCATGTTGCTGCTGCTCGTGGCGGTGGCCTTCGTGCTGCTCATTGCGTGCGCGAACGTGGCGAATTTGCAACTGGCGCGCGTGGCGGGGCGCGAGCGGGAAATTGCGGTGCGCCGCGCGATGGGCGCGAGCCGCTGGCGCGTGGTGCGGCAATTGCTGACGGAAAGCGTGATCCTGGCGCTCGCTGGCGCGGCTTTGGGATTGTTGCTGGGGGCCTGGGCGGTGAGCTTGACGGTCAGCTATTTGCCGGCCGAGCTTTCGCAGTACATCGCGGGGTGGAACCGCATCGCGCTTGACTGGCGCGCGGTGGCGTACACGGTGGCTGTCGCGGTGCTGGCGGGAATTCTGGCGGGGCTCGCGCCGGCGCTCGGGCAATCGCGCCCGGATATTTCGCAGGCGTTGAAAGAGGGCGGGCGCGGCGGGCCGGGACGCGGCGCGCACCGGCTGCGCAGCGTGCTGGTGGTGGCGGAAGTGGCGGTGTCGCTGGTGCTGCTGGTCGGCGCGGGACTGTTGGTGAAGGGATTCCGCGCGCTGCAGGATGAGAACAACAAATTCGAGCCGCAGAGTTTGCTGACCATAAGCATTGCGCTGCCGAAGAACAAGTACGACTCGCAGGCCAAGCGCGCGCAGTTTTTCCAGCAAGTGCTCGCCCAGATGAGCGCGATTCCCGGCGTGAAGTCCGCGTCGCTGGCGACCGCGGTGCCCAATTCGGACGAGCAGAGTTTTCATCCGTATACGGCAGAGAATCGGCCGTTCGCCGAGGACGCGGGACACATTGCGCTGCGCGAATCGGTAAGCCCCAGTTATTTGCGGACGCTGGGCGTGCCGCTGCTGCACGGGCGCGAATTCACGGATGCAGACGGGCCGAATTCGCAACTCGTGGCGATTGTCAGCCGCGGCATGGCGGAGCGTTACTGGCCGGGCCAGGATGCGATTGGCAAACGCCTGAAGGACGGCCAGCCGGATTCGAAAAATCCGTGGATGACCGTCGTGGGCGTCGTGGCGGACGTGAAGTACAACGCCTATTTTCCCATCAATTCGACGGTGTATTTTCCGTACGCGCAGGATGCGGACACCAACGGCGCGTTTCTGCTGCGCACCGCGGGCGATCCGCTCAGTTTTCTTCCGGCAGTGCGCGCGAAAATCGCGAACGTGGACCCGGAGCAGCCGATTTACGAGCCGAAAACGCTGGCCCGGCTGACGTGGGAAGACCTGATCGGCATTTCGTTCATCGCCACCATGATGGCTGTGCTGGGATTGATTGCGCTGGTGCTGGCGTCGTCGGGAGTATATGGCGTGATGGCGCATTCCGTGACCGAGCGCACGCACGAGATTGGCATTCGGCTGGCGCTGGGCGCGGAGCCTCGCCAAGTGCTGCGATGGATCGCGGGGCGGGGAATTCGCCTCGCCGCGATTGGGTTGGTGATCGGGTTCGCGGCGTCGTACGCAATCGCGCGCCTGCTTTCGAGCCTCATCTACGGCGTTTCGGCCACGGACCCGCTGATTTTTGTGGGCGTCCCGGCGACGCTGGCGTTGGTGGCGATTGCGGCGTGCTATTTGCCGGCGCGGCGGGCGATGCGCGTCGATCCGATTGTGGCGTTGAGATACGAGTGACGAGCAGGGAAAGACGAAAGCGAGGGGCCGAGGAGGAAACGTGAGCACACTGCTGCACGACATTCGCTACGCCATTCGCACCCTGATGAAGACCCCGGCGTTCGCGGCGATTGCGATTTTGACGCTGGCGCTGGGCATCGGCGCGAACACCGCGATTTTCTCCGTGGTGTACACGTCGCTGCTGCGGCCGCTGCCGTTTCCCAATTCCAGCCAGCTCGTCGACGTGTGGGCGCACAGCTCGCTTTTCGATTTTCCGAATCTCGGCCTGTCGTTTGCTGACATCGCCGACCTGCGCGCGCAGAACCGCGTGTTCAGCGACGTTGCGCCCTATACCTACGCCAATGTGACGCTCACCGGCGCCGGCCAGCCGCGCCAGCTCGACGCCGGCGAAATCTCGGTGAATTTTTTCCCGCTGCTGGGCATGAAGCCGATGTACGGCCGCAATTTCACCGCGGCGGAAATGCAGCCGGGGCAGGAGCGCGAAGTGATCCTGGGCTACGAGCTGTGGCAGGAGCGGTTCGGCTCCGACCCGCGCGCGGTAGGGAAGAGCATCATGCTCGACGGCAATCCGTACAGCATCATCGGCGTGATGCCGCGGCAGCAACACATGAGCTTCATCAGCGACACGGAATTGTGGACGCCGCTGGCGCCCACGGCGAAGGAAGTGGCCACGCGCGGCATGCACGGCACGCCCGCACTGGCGCGGCTGCTTCCCGGCCGCACAGTCGCAGAGGCGCAAACGGAACTCGACGCCATCGGCGCGCGCCTGGCGAAAGCTTATCCCGACGACGACAAATTCTGGGGCTTCCACGCCATTTCGCTGCAGGCGGACCTTTTCGGCGACGCGCGCTTGCCGCTGCTGATTCTGCTCGGCGCGGTCGGCTTCGTGCTGCTGATCGCCTGCGCCAACGTGGGAAATTTGTTTTTGTCGCGCGGCTGGACGCGGCGGCGCGAACTGGCCATTCGCTCCGCGCTGGGCGCGACGCGCAGCCGCTTGGTGTGGCAGTTGCTGGTGGAAAGTCTGATCGTTGCGCTCGTTGGCGGCGCGTGCGGATTGTTTCTGGCCTACTGGAGCGTGGCGGCGCTGCGTGATTTGCTCCCGCCGGATACGCCGCGCGTGAAAGACCTGGCCATTGACCAGGCGGTTCTGTGGTTCACGCTGGGAGCCTCGATTCTCGCCGGAGTTTTATTCGGGCTCGCGCCGGCGATTCTTTCCTCGCGGCAGGAATTGACCGCGGTGATTAAAGAAGGCGGCGCGGGGGCGCAGACCGGCGCCGCCGGCGTGCGCCACAAACTCCTGCGGCAGTTGCTGGTGGTCGGCGAAGTGGCCCTGGCGCTCACGCTGGTGATTGGCGCGACGCTCGCGTTGCGCAGTTTCGCGCGGCTGCGCAGCGTCAATCTCGGCTTCCGGGCCGACCACGTGCTCACCGTGAATATCACCTATCCCGCCGGGCAGTACACCAAGCCCGAGCAAGCCCTTCCGTACATTCACCAGATCGTGGCCCTCGCGCGCGGCGTTCCGAGCGTGGAAAGCGCCGCCGCGTCTCTCTATGCGCCGCTCTCCGGTTTCCGGGGCGAAGCCTCCGTTTCCACGAAAGTTCTTGCCCAGGGCGAGCAGTCTCCCACGGCGGAATTCAATCGCATGACGCCCGGCTACTTCCAGACCATGGGCATTCCGCTGCTCGCGGGACGGGATTTTACCGATGCGGACACCGTCAAGAGTCCGACCGTCTATATCGTCAACCAGGCTTTCGCGAAGAAATTCTTTGGCAATGCCAGCCCCATCGGCCAACGCATCTGGTCCGGCCGCGACGAGAAGAAGAATCCGCTCTGGGGCGAAGTGGTCGGGGAAGTGGCGAACTTCCATGAGCAGAACGCCAAGCAGGCGCCGGAGGCGGAGCTCTTCGCTGCGTCTGATCAGGCGGCCAATTCGGGCTTCATCGCTCTGGTCGTGCGCAGCAAGGGAGACCCGCTCGCGCTGGTGTCGGCGATTCAGGACCGCATCTGGTCGATCAACAAGGGCCAGCCGCTCGACAACGTGAAATCGATGGACCAGCTCGTGGCCGCGTCGAACGCGCAGCCGCGCTTTCAGACGTTTCTGCTCGCCTTTTTCGGCGCACTGGGATTCTTGCTGGCGCTGGTGGGAATTTACGGCGTGATTTCCTACTCGGTGACGCAGCGCACCCGCGAAATCGGGATTCGCATGGCGCTGGGCGCCGAGCCGGGGAGCGTGATGCGCTTGATTTTGCAGCACGGGCTGAATCTCGCGGCCGTCGGCGTGGCCATTGGCGTCGCCGCGTCGCTCGGGCTGACGCGGCTGATGTCCAGCTTGCTTTTTGGCGTCAGCGCGACGGATCCGCTGACCTTTGCCGGCGTGGCCGTACTGCTCATCGCGGTTTCCGTGGCGGCGTGCTACGTCCCGGCGCGGCGCGCCATGAAAGTCGATCCCATGGTGGCGCTGCGCTATGAGTGAGCATTCCTTGGGGCGGCTGGGTTGCGAGGCAAGCCGCGCCCCTGCGGTCTCGTGACTGGAGTGCGCCCTGGCGAAACTAAGGCGAATATTCTAATCGGCAAATTCTGGAATTAGAAATGCTCGTAACTGATTGTAAATAAACGACAGGACCCATTTCTAATCGGGCTATTTCGCGTCCTTTGTTTCGGTGGGAGGCCAGAGGAGGCACAGATGGGTGCGCTGATGCAGGACATTAAATACGCGCTGCGAATGCTTACCAAAGCACCCGGCTTTGCGGCGATTGCCATATTGACGCTGGCGCTGGGCATCGGCGCGAACACGGCGATTTTCAGCGTCATCGAAAACGTCATGTTCCGGCCGCTGCCGTTTCCTGGCGCAGACCGAATCGTGCGCGTCTATTCGACGCAGGACGGGCGGCGCGTTGGCGGCGATGCGGGCGGCCCATCGCCGATGGACATGCAGGATTTCGCGCAGGCGAATCGTACCTTCGAGGACATGCTGGTTTACGACACGTGGCGAAAAAACGTCAGCTTCACGGATAACCGCGGCGCACCGGAGCAGATGTGGGTTGGACTGGCGCCGGGCGAATATTTCGACGCGCTGGGCATACAGCCCATCATGGGCCGGCTGTTCACCCACGACGAGAGCTACAACGGCAAACATTATGTCGCGGTGATCAGCACGCGCATCTGGAAGATGCGTTTCGCGAGCGATCCGGCAATCCTCGGCCGCAAAGTTCTGATCAACGACGAACCGTACACAATCATCGCCGTCGTGCCGGACCTGGTTCCGGAATGGATGGACGGCCGCGACGTGCAGCTTTGGACTCCGCTGAGATTCGCCGACGCGCTGGGCGATCAATGGACGGAAGCCGGACGCAGAGGGCGCGGCTGGTATTCGCTGGGGCGCTTGAAGCCCGGCGTGTCGCTCGAGCAGGCGCAAGCGGACCTGGCGACAATTGCTGCGGCACTCGCGGTAGCGCATCCTGTCGATAAAGGAATCGGCGTCGCGCTGGAGAAACTTTCAGACACGCGCGCGGACAATCTGCGCTCGATGCTGATGCTGCTGATGGGCGCGGTGAGCCTGATCCTGCTGATTGCGTGCGTCAATCTTGCCAACCTGCTGCTTGCGCGGAACCGCGTGCGCGAGCGCGAGCTGGCGATGCGCGCGGCGCTCGGTGCCGGTAGGGGCCGGCTGGTGTCGCAGTTGCTCGCGGAGACGCTGGTGCTCGGGCTGCTGGGCGGCGGCGCGGGCTTGCTTCTGGCGTACGCCGGAGTGCAGGCCCTGGCGAGCCTGCGTCCGCAAAACATGCCGCAGTTGGCGTCGCTCGCTATCGACTGGCGCGTTTTACTCTTCACGCTTTTCATCTCGCTCGCCACCGCTTTGTTTTTTGGCCTTGGGCCGGCGCTAACCGGCAGCAGACTGAATCTGGTGGAAGCGCTGAAGCTTGGCTCAGGGACGGTCACGGCGGGCTCCGGCGCGCAGCGCATGCGCAACGTGCTGGTGGTGACGGAAATGGCCATGTCGCTGATGCTGCTGGTCGGCGCGGGGCTGCTGGTGCAGAGCATCGTGCGCTTGCAGCATCAGGCGCTGGGAATCCGGCAGGACCATTTGTTGACGGGGCATTTTTATTTGCCTCCGGTCCAGTATCGCGATGCGGGAGCGATCGTGCGCTTCAGCGATCAGTTCGCGGATCGCGTGCGCGCGCTTCCCGGCGTTACCGAAGCCACGATCACCACGATCTGGCCGCCGACATATCAATGGACCCAAATGTTCGAAATTCCCGGGCGCGTGGCGCAACGGCCGCAGGACATTCCGTGGGCCCAGTGCGGATTTGTGGACGCGCATTTCCTGCGCACCATGGGCATTCCGCTGCTTCGCGGCAGAGACTTCAGCGAATCGGACGGCGCGACGAGCGAACCCGTGGCGCTGATCAGCCAGTCGCTGGTGCGGCAATATTTTCCGAAACAGAATCCGCTCGGGCTGCGCATTCACATCGGCCCGCCGGCGTTCATGAACATTCCGCCCGGAGCGATGATTACGGATTCGGCGGACGTCACCATCGTCGGCGTTATCGCGGATTTTCGGAATAACGGGCTGGCCGCGCCGCCGGAGCCGCAAATCATCGCGCTGTATTCGCAGCATCCGCTGGTGACGTATGGATTCCGCGACATTGTCGTGCGCACCGCGGCGGATCCGCATTTGATGGTTCCGGTGATCGCGCGGGAGCTGCACGCGATGGATGCGAATCTGCCGTTCGCGCAGGCGCACACCATCGAAGAAGCCGTCGAGCAGCAAACCGGCAGCGAGCGTTTCACCACGGCGCTGTTGGCGCTGTTCGCGGCGGCGGGACTGGCGCTTGCGGCGGTGGGAATTTATGGCGTTGTTTCGTTTCTGGTGGCGCAGCGCAGGCGCGAGCTGGCGATTCGCGTCGCGGTGGGCGCGAGCGCGAGCGATGTTTTGTGGCTGGTGTTGAAGGAAGGGCTGCGCATGGCGGCGCTGGGCGCGGCGATCGGTTTGGTTGGCGCGCTGGCGGCGCAGCGGCTGATTCGCGGGCTGCTGTTCGGCGTTTCGCCGGCGGACCCGCTCACGCTGGGGGCGGCGTGCGTGTTCTTGTTTGCCGTGGTGCTGGTGGCGTGCTGGATGCCGGCGCAGCGTGCCGCGCGCGTGGATCCGCTGGTGGCGCTGCGCTATGAGTGAAAGGAAGTGGACAGTCGTCAGCAAGCAAGAGGCAAAAACGATAGCGGTTTGTAGGGACGAGGCTTCAGGCCCGCCCCAGCTAATTCTCGAGGTGAGTGATGGGAACATTAGTCCAGGATCTGAAATACGCGATACGCATGCTGGTGAAGTCGCCGGGCTTTTCCGCCGTGGCGATTCTCACGCTGGCGCTGGGCATCGGCGCGAATACCGCGATTTTCAGTTTGATGGACGCGGTGCTGCTCAAGTCGCTGCCGGTGAAAAACGCCAAGCAGCTGGTGCTATTCACATGGGACGACAACAAATGGCCGCCGAAGTACGGGCAGACCGGCTGGGATTCGCGCTTCTCGTTTTCGTATCCTGAATTCGACACGTTTCAAAAGCAGAACACGACGCTTTCGAGCGTCTTTACCTTCGCGCCCCTCGGCGCGAGCCCGGACAACACCGCGATTACCGTTGACGGCGACGCCGGGCTCGCGAACGGCGTGATGGTCAGCGGTGAATTTTTCTCCGGGCTTGGGGTGTCGCCTCTTCTCGGTCGCGCCATCACCGAGGAGGATGAAGACAAAGGCGCGCCGCGCGTCGCCGTCATCAGCTACGGCTATTGGACGCGCCGCTTCGGCCGCGACTCCGGCATTGTCGGCCGCCGCATTCAGTTAAACGACATGCCCTTCACCATTGTCGGCGTGGCGCCTGCGGATTTTTCCGGCCTGCAGCCCGGCCTCCAGCCGGACGTGTACCTCGCCTTCGATGACTTGCCGAATCTGCGGCCGTGGAGCGAAAAGCCCAGCGGCGGCGACTCTTTCTACGCCACGCGCAACTGGATCATCCTGAATATTTTCGGGCGGCTGAAACCCGGCGTGTCGCTCGAGCGCGCGCAATCGGAATTGAACGTGATGTTCCACAATTTTCTGGCCGCGGACTGGAAGCCGGCGAAACAGTCGGACTATCCCGCGTTTACGCTGACGCCGGGCGCAAAGGGAATCCCGAGCCTGAGTGAAAACTTCGGCCAGCCGCTGGAAATTTTGATGGTGCTCCTCGGCCTGGCGCTGCTGATTGCCTGCGCCAACGTGGCCACGCTGCTGCTGGCCCGCGCCAGCGCGCGGCAAAAAGAAGTGAGCGTGCGGCTGGCGCTGGGAGCTTCGCGCTCGCGACTGCTGCGGCAGTTGCTGACGGAAAGCGTGATGCTTTCGGTGCTCGGCGGCGCAGTCGGGCTGCTCTTCGCCGGATGGGGCACGAACATGCTGACGTCCATGTTTTCCGGCGGGATGCAGCAGATCGCGCTGAACGTGAAGCCGGACCTGATTGTGCTGCTCTTCACCTTTGGCGTGGCCGCGCTGACCGGCGTTCTCTTCGGCCTCGCGCCGGCATTGCGCGCGTCGCGTTTGGATTTGGCTTCGGTGATGAAAGACGCCACCACCAGCGTCACGGCAGGCCGTGAAAAACACCGCCTGGGGAATTCGCTGGTCGTCGCGCAAGTGGCCGCTTCGCTGGTGCTGATGGTCGGCGCCGGACTTTTCGTGCGCACGCTTGAGAACTACGAGCACGAGAATTACGGCTTCAATCAGAACCATCTGCTGACGTTTGGCATCGACCCGACGCGCCAGGGCTATCAGGGCGATCGGCTGATCAATCTCTACCAGCAAGTGCAGGATCGCGTGCGGGCGATTCCCGGCGTCACCGCCGCGACCACGATGGACTTCGCGCCCTTCTCGGGCTGGTCGAGCAACACGGAGATTGTGCTGGACAACAAGCCAAACCAAACGGACAACCCGCTGCGCTGGATGCGCGTCGGCCCCGGTTTTTTCAGCACCATGCAGATTCCCGTGATCCTCGGGCGCGCCCTTGATCGCCGGGACACGGCCACTTCGCCGCTGGTGATCGTGGTCGATGAAAATTTTGTAAAGAAATACTATCCGCACGAAAATCCTATCGGCCACCATTTCAGCTTGAGCGCCCGTTCCGCGCCGACGGAGGCGGTGGAGATTGTCGGCGTGTGCCGGCCGGCGGAGCTGACCAACGTCCACGCCAACCCGCGCCCCAAAGCGTTCGCTCCTTATTCGCAATATCTGCGCTTTCTGAACACGATGTATTTCGAGGTGCGCACCGCGGGCGACCCCGGCACGGTGATTTCCGAAGTACGCGACACGGTCCGCGACGCCGACCCTGGCTTGCCGCTGATGGGGCTGAAAACGCAAACCGAAGAACGCGAAGAGGGGTTGGTGCAGGAGCGGCTGTTCGCGCGGCTCTCCGGTTTCTTCGGCCTGCTGGCGCTGGCGCTGGCGATGATCGGGCTTTACGGCACCATGGCTTACGCCGTGGCGCGCAAAACGCATGAGATCGGCATCCGCATGACGCTGGGCGCGGAGCCGGCGCACGTCCTGCGGATGGTGATTGGCGGGGGCGTGAAGCTCGCTGCGATTGGCGCGGTGATTGGGGCAGTGCTGTCGCTGAGCACGGCGAGTCTGGCACGCAGCGTGATTTTCGGCGTTACGCCGGAAGATCCGCTGACGCTCACGGCCGCCGCCGCGGTGCTGATGCTCGTCGCCGCGGTGGCCTGCTACGTCCCGGCGCGCCGCGCCATGAAAGTCGACCCCATGGTCGCGCTGCGCTACGAATGACGCGAATGAGGCGTGACCAATCGGGCCTGCGTTCGTCTAATCCAGCGAGGAGCATCGCAAAATGATGGGTATGCTGATGCAAGACCTTCGTTACGCCATTCGCATCCTGCTCAAGTCGCCCGGCTTCGCCGCCGTCGCCATCCTGACGCTCGCGCTCGGAATCGGCGCGAATACCGCGATTTTCAGCGTGATGAACGCGACGCTGCTGAAGCCGCTGCCGTATCCGGATACCGATCGCCTGGTGCTCGTCTGGCAGACGTATGGCGGACCGGAGAACTACAACATCGTCTCGCTGCCCAACATGCGCGACGTGCAAAAACAAAACACCGTGCTGGAGAGCATGGCGTGGTTCGATTCGGCGGGCAAAGGATACAACCTGGCCCTCGGCGGCGTGCCCGAGCGCGTCTCCGGCGTGCGCGTCACCGCGTCATTTTTTCACGTGCTGGGCGTGAAGCCGCTGCTCGGCCGCGCGTTCCTGCCGGAAGAGGAGACCGCGGGCAGAGACCACGAAGTGATTCTGAGCTATCCGCTGTGGCAGCGGCGCTTCTCCGGCGACCCGGCCATCATCGGCAAGCAGATCACCGTTGACGGCGAGAGCCACACGGTCGTGGGCGTGATGCCCAAGGAGTTCGAATTCCAGTTCGGGAGCAGGCTGCGCGAATTGTGGGTTCCCGCCGGATACACGAACAACGACTTGACGGACCGCGGCTCGAATTCTTTTGTCGCCATCGGCCGACTGAAGCCGGGCGTGACGCTCGAGCAAGCCAAAGTCGACATGGACACCATCGGCCGGCGGCTGGCGAAGCAGTATCCGAACGACGACACCGACATGAGCGTAGCGGTGATGCCATCGACGGAAGTCGGCATGGGCGGATTGAAAACGACGCTGTGGGCGCTGTTTGCGGCCGTGGGATTCGTGCTGCTGATCGCCTGCGTGAACGTGGCCAATTTGCTGCTGGCGCGCGGCGCCGCGCGGCAAAGGGAACTGGCCATTCGCTGCGCGCTGGGCGCAACGCGGCGGCGGATTGCTCGCCAACTGATTACCGAAAGTTTGCTGCTGGGAGTTTTGGGCGGCATTGCGGGCTTGATGATTGCGGGCGTGGTTTTGAAACTGGTGATGCCGCTGCTGCCCGCGGATTTGCAGTATTTGCCGTTCCGCCACGTGGCAACCATTTCGATCGACGCGCGCGTCTTCGTGTTTGCGCTGGTCCTTTCGTGCGTGACGGGCGTGCTGTTTGGACTGGCGCCGGCCCTGAGCGCGCGGCAGCAGGAGATTGCCGATCCGCTGAAGGAAGGCAGCGGCCACGGCGCGACGAGCGCGGGCGGGAACCGTTTGCGTCACGCGCTGATTGCCGCTGAAATGGCGCTGGCGCTGATCGTTCTGGCCGGCGCGGCGCTGATGATCGACAGCATGGGCCGCTTGCTGGGCGTGAATCCCGGACTGAACCCGAAAAACGTGCTGACCATGGGCGTCTCCACCGCACAGGAGAATCTTTACGTTGGGCTGCCCGCGGATGAGCATTTTTGCGAGGAGCTGACCGAGCGCCTCGGCGCGATTCCCGGAGTGGTCTCGGTCGGTGCGGTGGCACATTTACCGCTCAGCGGGGCGAACGCGGGGCGCGGCTTCACCATCGAGGGCCAGCCGGATCCGGGTCCGCGGAACGAGCCCGGCGCGGGTTACAGCGTCGCGTGTCCCGGATTTTTCCGCACGTTGAACATTCCCATGGTGCAGGGCAGGGAATTTACAGACGCGGACACGGCGGATTCCGCCGGCGTGGTGGTGATGAATGAGGCGACGGCGCGGCGTTACTGGCCCAAGGGCGATGCGCTTGGCGCGCACATCAAAATCGGCGGGTACAGCGACAAAGCGCCGTGGCTGACGGTGGTGGGAATCACCGCGGATTTCCGCCACGATGGCCTGGACTCCAAGCCGCGCCCGTATTTTTACCGCCCGTTCACGCAGGCCGGATGGCCGGTGATGACCGTGGTGATGCGCACGAAAACCGCTCCCGGGTCGTTCGAAAAGCCGGCGCGCGACGCGCTGGCGCAGATGCGCGGCGATTATCCCGCCTCAGGCGTTTTGACCATGGAGCAGATTGTGAGCGATTCGCTCGGTTCGCGGCGCTTCCCGATGCTGCTGCTGAGCGCATTTGCTCTGGTGGCGCTGGCGCTTTCCGCCGTGGGAATTGCCGGCGTGGTGGGATACTCGGTGGTGCAGCGCACGCACGAAATTGGCATCCGCATGGCGCTCGGCGCGCAGCCGCTCGACGTGCTGAAGCTGGTACTGGGCGGCAGCATGGCCTGGACTTTGGGCGGCGTTGCGGTGGGGATTGCGGGCGCGATGGCGCTGACGCGTCTGCTCGGGGATTTGCTTTACGGCGTGCAGCCCAGCGATCCGCTCGTTCTGGGGGGCACCGCCGCCGTGCTGGTGCTGGTGGCCTTTGCGGCCTGCTATCTTCCCGCGCGGCGCGCCATGAAAGTCGACCCGATGATTGCCCTGCGCTATGAGTGAGCTGGCACTGTCCGGTTACGCGCAGTAGGCTCCCGCAAGCGGACAAAGTCCGTCTCTGGAAGCCCTGCGGGTGCACCATAAGCGGCCTATTATCAGCCACATAACCTCAGCCACTTCGGAAGGCAAGCTGCGTACGCTTCTCACAGAACTACGAGGGGTGTACCCATGAAGGCACTTTGGCAGGACTTAGCTTACGCACTGCGCATCCTTCGCAAATCGCCCGCCTTCGCGGCCATCGCCATCGTGACGCTGGCGCTGGGCATTGGCGCAAACACCGCGATGTTCAGCTTTGTCGACGCCTGGGTGATCAAACCGATTCCGTATCCGCAGCCTGACCGCCTGATGGTTTTGGAGGCGCACAACATCAAGAAGGGCTGGACGCAGGACGCGGTCACCTCGACCGCGGATTTTCTGGATTTTCAGAAGCAGACCACTTCGTTTACGCAGACCGCCGCGTGGACCAGCTGGAGCTTCAATCTCACCGGTAACGGCCAGCCCGCGCTGGTGGACGGCGCGCGTGTCAGTTGGAATTTTTTCGACACGCTGGGCGTCAAGCCGCTGCTGGGCCGCGCGTTCACGGCGGCAGAAGACGCGGCCGGCGCGCCGCACGTGGCCATCTTGAGCGAAGGATTGTGGAAAGGCCGCTACGCCGCGGACCCGGACATCATCGGCAGGCGGATTCAGATTAACAATGAGTCCTATGCGGTGGTCGGCGTGATGGACGGCAAGTTCGGGTTTCCGCTGCTGGGCATTTCGAACATTTGGACGCCGCTGGCGCTCACCGACAAGGAGCGCGCCGACCGCGACAGCGCATGGTTCGATTCGTTTGGCCGGCTGAAGGCCGGCGTCACCGAGCAGCAGGCTGCCGCGGAAACGACGACGATTTTCGCGCAGCTTGCCAAGCAATATCCCAAGAGCGACACGGACCAGACCATGCTGCTCAGCCCGATGATCACCGAAATCGGGCGAGAGGAGGGCGTGCCGCAGGTGATGATTTCGATGTGGATCGTGGCGCTGATCCTGCTGATTGCCTGCGCCAACGTCGCGAATCTGATGCTGGCGCGCGCGACGCAGCGCACCAAAGAAATGGCTGTGCGCGGCGCGTTGGGCGCCACGCGGACGCGGCTGGTTCGCCAGTTGGTGACTGAATCGCTGCTGTTGTTTTTCTGTGGCGGCATCGGCGGAGTGCTGTGCGGCATGTGGGGCGTGGCGTGGATCGAGTCGCTCGTGCCGGACCGCATTCGCGGCTATCTGGTGAACTACGGCTACGTGAACCTCGACCTGACCACGCTGTCTTTCACGCTGGCGATTGCGCTGGCGTGCGGGCTGATTTTTGGGCTGGCGCCGGCGTTTGAAACTTCCGGAATGGATTTGAACACCGCGCTGAAGGAAGCGTCGGGTAAGGCTTCGCGCAGCGGACGCGGCGCACGCTTGCGCAAGGTTTTCGTCGCGGGAGAAATCGCCCTGGCTGTTGTGGTGCTGATTTCCACCACGCTGCTGGTGAAGAGTTTCATTATTTCCGCCACGAGCAGCCCGGGCTTCAACGCGAACAATTTGATGACCGCGCAACTGTTGCTGCCCAAAACGAAGTACACCAGCGACGCAATGTCGCGCAATTTCAGCGACGCCGCGCTTGAGCGGATTCGCGCGCTGCCGGGCGTGACCACCGCCGGAGTGGCCAGCGCCATTCCGTTCGGCGGCTCCGGCCAGAGCTATGAGGTCGAAGCCGTGGGCCAACCCGCGCCGCTGCCGGGCGAACAACTGGGCGCGGATTGGGCCGCCGTTTCGCCGGATTATTTCGCGGCCATGCAGATTCATCTGCTGAAGGGCCGCGTCTTCACTCCGTCGGACGTCTCTGGCAGCGGCAACGTCGCAGTGATTGACCAGACTCTGGCGAAGCAGTTCTGGCCGCACGAAGACGCGGTCGGGCAGAAGCTGACGTTTGGGCCGGAGCACGTGGCCTGCACCATCGTCGGCATAGTGAACGACGTCAAGATGTACGACGTGCGCGGCCGCCCGGCGCGCGAGATGTATGTGCCGCTGGGGCAGTTCCCGTCGAACGCGCTCGGCTTTGTGGCGCGCACCGCGGTGAATCCTGACACCATCTCCGACGCCATGCGCGCGTCGGTGTGGGCCATCGACAAGGACCAGCCCGTTTCCATGTCTGATCTGCAAACGCTGATGTACACGCAGGACGCAGGAAACCGCGTCCTGGTGAAGATGATGGTCGCCTTCGGCGTGCTCGCGCTTTTCCTGTGCGCGATTGGAATCTACGGCGTGATGGCGCACAACGTGGCGCAGCGCACGCATGAAATCGGCATTCGGATGGCGCTCGGCGCGAGTCCCGGCCGCGTGATGAAAATGGTGGTGCGGCAGGCGCTGGCGCTCACGTTTGTGGGAATCGCCATCGGCATCGGCGGGGCGTTTGCGGTGACGCGCTCGCTGGCGTCGGACCTCTATCAAGTGAAGGCGAACGACCCGGCGACATTCATTGGCGTGGCCGTCGTGTTCATGCTCGTGGCTGTGGCGGCTTGCTATATCCCCGCGCGGCGCGCCATGCGTGTCGAGCCGGTCATCGCGCTGCGTTACGAGTAGTTTTTGGTTTTGGTCGGGGCAGGCCGTTGCCTGCGGTCCCAAACGTTGATGTCTAGCGTTTGGAGTGAAAGCCCCGCCCTTGTTCCGAGGGGAACCATGGAGAGGTTGCTGCAAAACGTCAGGCGCGCGAGTTTGGTTTGCTTGTCGCTCCTCGTTTGCCAGTTGTCACTGGCCTTCTTGGCCGGCTCAGCCTTGGCGCAGCGACATGACGCGCCGCTTCCCACCGCGCAGCAAGTGCTCGACCGCTACGTTGCCGTCACCGGCGGGCGCGACGCGCTGCTGCGCTACAAATCCATGACCGTGCATGGCCGCTTGCAAGTGCCGTCGCAAAAAGTAGACGTGGAGACCGTTTCATACACCAAGGAAATGAAGCAGCTCGAGAAAGCTTTTCTGGCCGGCGGGCAGGTGCTGAGTTCCGGTTACGATGGCCGCGTGGCCTGGGACATGGATGCCGCCGGCAACGTCACCCTGCATCACGGCGACCAAGTGAAAACCATCGCGCGCGACGCGGACATGTACTACCACCTGCACGTGCTCGATTATTTCAAGCAGCTCGACGTGGTCGGCGTGGTGCCGTTCGCCGGACACAAATGCTACGCACTGAAGGGCGTCAATAACTGGAACCAGCCCAACGAGCAGTTTTACGATAAAGACAGCGGCCTGCTGATCGGCTATTTTTTCAATACCAAATGGCGCGGCGGGCCGGGCGATACCACAGCGACCTTTGAGGACTACCAAAATTTCGGCGGCGTGCTGATGCCCACGAAGACCACCGGGCGCGACGCCGATGGCGTCTCCATCGAAGTAGTGACCTCGGTGACCTACGACGACGTCGATGATTCCATTTTCGCTCTGCCTGACGCGGTGAAAAAAGCCGTGGCGCAAGAGAAAGGCGCGCAATGAACACTCTATTGCAGGACATCCGATACGGCGTCCGCATGCTGCTGCGCTCGCCGGGATTCACCGCCGTCGCGGTGCTGACGCTGGCGCTGGGGATCGGCGCGAACACCGCCATTTTCTCGGTAATCAATTCCGTCCTGCTCCAGCCGCTGCCGTTCAAAAATCCCGCGCAGCTCGTCGATCTGCGCGAAAGCGAAAGCTCCCCGGGGAATTATCCGCTCGACGGCGCCGATTACGTGGACTGGCAAAAACTCAACAAGACCTTTTCCTCGATGAGTATTTTCGGCTATGCGCAAGGCTACAACGCCAGCGGCGCGGGCGAAGCCGAAGCCGCCTCCGTGCGCCAGACGCAGGCCAATTTTTTTGACACTCTCGGCGTCCAGCCGCTCATCGGGCGCAGCTTTGCGGCCGGCGAAGACGTCGCCGGCAAAAACCACGTCGTGATTCTCAGCTACGGTTTCTGGCAGCGCCACTTCGCCGGCCAGAACAACGCGCTCGGCAAAACGGTTCGGCTTAACGACGAGCCTTACACCGTCGTCGGCGTCATGCCGCGCTGGTACAACTTTCCTCCCGCCACCGATCTGTGGGTTCCCATGGACATGAATTCCAAGATGATGCACAACCGCGGCTCGCACTGGGCCAGCGCCATCGGCCGCGTGAAAGACGGCGCCACCATCGAACAGGCGCGCGCCGACCTGCTCAGCGTTTCTGCCCATCTCAACAAGACCTATCGCGCGCCCGACGACCAGGACATTCATTCGCTCATCTACCCATTGAAGGACCGGCTCATCGGCCAGAGCAGTTCGCAACTTCTGTTTTTGATGGGCGCCGTCGCGCTGGTTCTGCTGGTCGCCTGCGCCAATATCGCCAATCTCTTGCTCGCGCGCGCCACCGGACGCCAGCGCGAAATGGCCGTGCGCGCCGCTCTCGGCGCGGGACGCTGGCGCCTCGCGCGTCAGATGCTCACCGAAAGCGTTCTGCTTTCGCTTGCCGGAGCCGGGCTCGGATTTCTCGGCGCTGTGTGGGGTGTCGCGCTGCTGCAAGCCGCCCAGACCGCTCCCGTTCCGCGCATCAATCCGCTCGGCGTCGACACCAAAGTTTTGCTTTTCACCATCGGCGTCAGCCTGCTCGTAGGAGTTCTCTTCGGACTCGCGCCCGCGCTGCAATGCTCGCAGCTGGACCTGAGCGAAGAGCTGAAATCCAGCGCCAACGCTGTGGTCAGCTCCACCAGCAGCGGCCGCGCGCTGCGCAACACGCTGATCGTGGTCGAAATCGCCGTCTGCCTCGCACTGCTCGTCGGCGCCGGATTGCTCCTGCGGAGCTTCGCGCGTATGCGCTCCACCGACGTCGGCGTCGACACCCAGAGCGTGCTCACCATGAGCTTCAATCTCCCCGATTCGAAGTATTCCACCACGCCCATGCGCGACCAGTTCATCCAGCAGTTGCAAACGCGCGTCGCGCAAGTCCCTGGCGTCGCTCATGCCGCGCTTTCCAGCGAAATTGCCGTCGATGGCGGCAGCAACGGCTACGTGAAAGTTCCCGGCGTCACCAATCCGAAGCTGCAGAATCAACTGGTCGAAATCAATTACATTACGCTCGATTATTTCCGGACCTTCGGCATCCCCATTCTCGAGGGCCGCAATTTCACGCCGCAGGACATCAAGCGCGACGAGGACGTCAACGCGCAGATCGACGCGCTCTACAAAGCCGCAAAAGACCCCAGCAAAGTGACCCTCCCGCCCACGCTCACGCAGGTGGCCGTCATCAATCAGGCCATGGCCAAAATGTTCTGGCCGGGCCAGAGCGCCGTCGGCAAGACCTATAACGGCGACGGCGGCCCGGCCACCATCATCATCGGCGTGGTCGGCAACGAGCGCCAGTGGGGAATTACCGAGCCTTCCATCCCGGAAAACTATTTTCCGCTCACGGACACGAACTACGCCAGGCTTTCGCTGAAGACCACCGTTGCGCCCACCAGCATCGCCGGCGCGGTGCGCAACGTAGTGCGCGACATCGACCCGGACCTCGCGCTCTTCCACGTGCGCACCATGGACGAAATCCTCGCCGAAGATATGACCAGCACCACCACGTCGACGTTTCTGCTCGGCGTTTTCGCCAGCCTCGGACTGGTGCTCGCCTCCGTTGGCCTCTACGGCGTGATGTCGTATCTGGTCACGCAGCGGACGCACGAAATCGGCATCCGCGTGGCGCTCGGCGCGCAGCAGCGCGACGTGCTGCGCATGGTCATCGCGCAGGGCGCGAAACTCGTGGCCATCGGCGTGACTGTGGGCATCGTTGGCGCGCTCGGCCTCACTCGGCTTTTGTCCACGGCGCTTTACGGCGTCACCGCCACGGACCCCGTGACCTACGTCGTGGTCTGCGTGCTGCTCGTGCTCGTGGCCATGCTGGCCTGCTACATTCCCGCGCACCGCGCCGCCAAAGTCGATCCCATGGTGGCGCTGAGGTACGAGTGAAGGGAAATGGTCGGTGCTCAGTGATCAGCAAACGAGAGGAGTCTCTGGGGACTGTCGCACGCATTTGCTTTTGGCATCTCTTCACTGGTTTTGTTTGCTTTGCCACCGGCCCGCTCTTGGGAGTCAGACTGGACGTTAGCGAAAGAAAAGCGAATTTTCTAATCGCCAATGCCCGGAATTAGAAATGGTCGCAAGTTGCTGAAAACAAAAAGCAGCGCCATTTCTAATCGCCAATTTTGGCGCCTTCTTCACGGCGCGTTTTTCAGATACGAGGTGAAAAAAGATGAATACGCTGATGCAGGACATGAAATATGGATTGCGGATGCTGCTGAAGTCGCCGGGATTCACGGTCATCGCCATTCTCACCCTGGCGCTCGGAATTGGCGCGAACACCGCCATTTTTTCGTTCACTGACCAGGTGCTCTTGCGCACCCTCCCCGTCCCGAATCCGCAGGAACTCGTCATCCTGCGCTCACCCGGCCCTAACCCAGGCCGCACGTCGAGCGACCTGACCGACAGCGCGCAAGTATTTTCGTATCCCATGTACAAGGATTTGCGCGAACGCAGCACGGTTTTCTCGGGGCTGCTGGCGTGCTTCGCCCTGGACGTAAATGTTACGGGACACGGTTCCACGCAGAGTGGAACGGGCGAACTGGTGAGCGGGAATTTTTTCCAGACGCTCGAGGTGGGACCTGCGCTGGGACGCGTGTTCGACGCGAACGACGAAACGGCGCCGGGCGCGAATCCCGTTGCCGTGCTGAGCTATGGATATTGGACGAAAAAATTTGGCGCGGACCCGTCGATTTTGAACCAGCCGATCACGGTGAATGGAACGGCGCTGACGGTGGTCGGTGTGGCGCGCCAAGGATTCGATGGCGTGCAGTTCGGTACGCTACCGGACATTTTTGTTCCCATCACAATGGTGAACCAGATGGCGCCGACGAGCGGGCTGGAAATGGAAAATCGCGCACACCACTGGGTGGCGATTCTCGGGCGGCTGAAGCCCGGAGTTTCGCGCGCGCATGCACAGGCGTCGCTGCAGCCGATTTACGTCCCGCTGCTTCAGGATGACGCAAAATTGCTGAAATTGTCGAGCAAGAGGCCGCGAACAAAACTGTTTCTGAATAAACCATTGCAATTGACGGACGGCGCGACCGGCCGGCAGGTGGTGCAGCCCTGGGCGGAGGAGCCGATCTTGGTTTTGCTGGGCATGGTGGCGCTGGTACTGCTGATTGCCTGCGCGAATCTGGCGAGCTTGCTGGTGGCGCGCGGGGAAGCGCGGCAGCGGGAAATCGCGGTGCGTCTGGCGCTTGGCGCGGCACGCGGCCGGCTGGTGCGCCAACTGCTCACGGAGAGTTTGCTGATCGGCATTGCCGGCGGCGTGGCGGGAGTGGCATTCGCGTCGTGGTGCCTGAACACGATGGTGAGTTCGATTCCGTCGGATGCGGGAATGACAGGTCTGAGCGCGACGCTGGATCCGCACGTGTTGTGGTTTGCTGCGGCGGTCACGATTGTAACCAGCATCGTTTTCGGTCTGGCACCGGCGATACGCGCGACGCGCGTGGATTTGCACTCAACGCTCAAGGATCAGGGCTCGAGTGTTTCGGAAGGGCGCTCGAATATACGGTTGCGCAAAGTGCTGATCATCGCGCAAGTCGCGCTCACGGCGGTGTTGCTCGTGGGCGGGGGTTTGCTGGCGCGGACGCTCGCGAATCTGGAGCACGCGAATCTCGGTGTGGAGACCGAAAACATTCTGCAATTTTCCGTAGAGCCGGATTTGAACGGCGACAAGCCGGCGCAAACGCTGGCTCTTGGCCAGCAGGCGCGACAAGCCATTGCCGCGCTGCCCGGCGTGCGGTCGGTCACGATATCTGAGCAACAAATCTTCGCGGGTGATGACAATAGTTCGAACATCACCCCGGAAGGCTACTCCGTGAGCCCTGACGAAAACACGAACGTCTTCTGGGCCCACATCAGCCCGAATTATTTTTCGACGCTGGGCATTCCGCTGGTTGCGGGGCGTGAATTCACGGACGCGGACACGACGCTGAGCCGCAAAGTGATCATCATCAATCAAGCGCTGGCGCGGCGGTTCTTTGCGGGACGCAATCCGATTGGAATGCATATTGCATTTGGCGGCGGCAACAGCGTTCATCCGGACATGGAAATCGTGGGTGTAGTGGCGGACAGCAAGTGGGACGGCCCGCGGGCCAACATCGTGCCGTTCCTGTATGAACCGTACATGCAAGACCCCGAGCTGGGCACGCTGGTGTTCTACGTGCGCACGGAACGCGACCCGGAACAAATGGCGGCGACGCTGCGCGCAACGATACAGGGGCTCGATGCGAATCTGCCCATCAACGACTTAAGGACACTGACGCAGCAGATAACCGATCAAATGTTCGACGACCGGCTGGTGGCGGTGCTGTCGGTTTCGCTGGCGGCGCTGGCGGCGTTGCTGGCGGCGCTGGGGCTTTACGGCGTGCTGGCCTACGTGGTGGCGCGGCGGACGCGAGAAATCGGCATTCGCGTGGCGCTTGGCGGGCAGCGCAAGGATATTTTGCGGTTGGTCCTTGGACAAGGCGCGTGGCTCACGCTGATCGGCGGCGCCATCGGGATTGTGGCGGCGCTGGGGGCAACACGGCTGGCGACGAAGTTGTTCTATGGCGTGAGCGCGTACGATCCGCTGACGTTCCTTGGCGTGGCTGTGCTGCTGGCGCTGGTTTCCGGAGCGGCGTGCTACATCCCGGCGCGGCGGGCGATGCGCGTCGATCCGATGGTGGCGTTGCGCTACGAGTGAGGCTTTGTAGCGACGACCTTACCTGCGCAGACGGGCCTCGGGTCCAACGGCTTTTGCGAGGTGAACGATGAGAACACTGATGCAGGACATTCGCTACGCGCTGCGCACCATGCGGCGCTCGCCCGGCTTCGCCGCGGTGGCGATTCTCACGCTCGCGCTGGGCATCGGCGCGAACACCGCGATTTTCACGGTGATCAATTCCGTCTTGCTCAGCAATCTGCCTGTGCCGCATCCCGAGCAACTCGTGTTCCTCACCAATCCCGACGAGCAGGGCGGCGAAATCGGCTTCGGCGATGGCGACCGCGATTTTCTGACGTATCCTGAATTTCAAGACATCGAGCGCGGCAATAGCGTTTTCTCCGGACTTCTCGCCGCGTCGAGTTTCACAGAGTCCATTCCGACAGGTGTGGAGGAGCCGGGCAACGAGGCAGCGTCCACTGCCGCTTCCGCTCCCGCGCATATCAAACTTGTCAGCGGCTCGTATTTTTCCGTGCTGGGGGTGGATGCGATTCTTGGCCGCGCGTTCAGCACGGAAGTGGACAGTTTGCGCGACGCCAATCCCGTCGCCGTTATCAGCTACGGATTTTGGCAGGCGCGCTTCGCCGGGGCGGGCGATGTGATAGGGCGCAAGATTCGCGTTCTGCGGACCACGTATACCGTCATCGGCGTGATGCCGCCACAATTTCACGGCGAGACAAGCGGGCAGAATCCCGAGGTTTTCGTCCCGCTGAGCATGCAGAGCGAAGTTTTTCCCGGCGTCGACTACCTCACGCGCGAAACCAATCCATTCCATAAGGCCGAGTGGCTCCAGGTGATCGGCCGCATGAAGCCGGGCGTCAATCTGGCGCAGGCGAAAGCCGCGATTGATGTGGAATTTCAGCAGCTGATGCAAGCGGAAGCCGAGGGAATGTCCGCGCACGACAAGCAGCGATTCATGAAGCAAAGCTTGGCGGTAGCCGGCGGCAGCCGCGGCGGTTCCACACTGCGCGGCGATTTCGGCAAGCCGCTGGAAATCCTGATGGCCGTGGTGGGCCTGATTCTGCTCATCGCCTGCGCAAACATCGCCAATATTTTGCTGGCGCGCGCGGCGGCGCGGCAGAAGGAAGTTGCCGTGCGCGTGGCGCTCGGCGCGGGAGGCGTGCGGCTGTTCCGCCAGATGCTCACGGAGAGCGTTCTGCTCGCGGCGATAGGCGGCGCGGTTGGGCTTTTGCTCGCGCAATGGGCCGAAGTTGCGCTGCTTCATATGGTTTCGGCGGGAAATGGCCCGCTGCCGCTCGATCTGCATCCCGACGCGAAGATTCTTCTTTTCACGCTGGGCATTTCCGTGTTTACCGGGATTCTTTTCGGACTCGCGCCCGCATTTCGCGCCACACGCGTGGACCTCAACTCTGTTTTGAAGGCCGCCGGCCGCGGTTTTTCCGGTGCATCGTCGCTGCGTCCCGGACGCGTTCCTCTCGGCAAGCTCTTGGTCGTCGCTCAGGTTGCTCTTTCCCTTTTGCTACTGGTGGTGGCAGGGCTTTTTGTGCGCAGCTTCCGCAATCTTTCGCGCGTGAATCTCGGGTACGACAGCGAACACATATTGCAATTTGACACCGACGCGCTCACCTACGGCTACCAGCGCGCCGAAGTCGCTCCTGTTTACCAGCAAATATTGCAGCGTCTTCGCGCTGTTCCCGGCGTGCGCGCCGTTTCGTTTTCAGATAACGGCCTTCTCAGCGGCACCGATTCGCAGGACCCGTTCACTTTGGAAGGCGAAGCCAAGCCGCGCGAGGACGAAGAAGTGCGCTACGACTGGGTCGGACCGGACTTTTTCGCCGCCGCGGGCATTCCCATCCTTGTGGGCCGCGGAATCGAGGCGCAGGACAGCGGCAACGGCCAGCGCGTCGGCGTCATCAACGAGACCTTCGCGCGCCGATACTTCGCGAAATCCAATCCCATCGGCAAGCGCGTTCTGGTGCACGAATCCAACGGCCATTTCGATTTCGTGATTGTCGGCGTGGCCGCGGATTCCAAGCACCGCGACGTGCGCGAAAAGCCGTTTCCGCGCTTTTACGCTCCGTTCTTCAATCCGGTGGGAAATGCATGGCGCGCGAACGCCACATTTATTCTTCGCGCGTTCGGCAATCCCGCAGGCCTCAGCTCTGCGATTCGTTCCACAGTGAAAGACACCGCCGCGAATCTGCCGCCGGTGACGATTGAAACCATGGGCCAGACGCTCGCGGATTCCCTGACCACCGACCGCATGATTACCGAACTTTCTGGCGCATTCGGCGCGCTGGCCATCCTTCTGGTGTGCATCGGACTTTACGGCATCATGGCCTACGCCGTTTCCGGCCGCACCAACGAAATCGGCATTCGCATGGCGCTGGGCGCGCAGCGCAAAGACGTGCTGTGGCTCGTGCTGCGCGAAACGCTGCTACTGGTGGTGATCGGCGCGGCCATTGGCTTGCCCGCGGTGATCGCCGCGTCGCAGCTTATCGAGAGCTTGCTCTATGGCTTGGGCGGGGCTGATCCGCTGACGCTTGCGCTGGCCACCGCGCTGATGTTCGCCGTCGCCGCGCTCGCCGGATACATTCCCGCGCGCCGCGCCGCGAAAACGGATCCCATCGTGGCATTGCGTTACGAGTGAGTTGCGTGGGAGAAAATAATGACACGGATAGCAACGCTGACGACAGCGCTCCTCGCGATCTTATTGGCCGGGGCCCATCCTGCACCGGCTGCGCCGCAGGTTCGAACGTTCGCCCTGACGGACACGAAGAATCTGACCGTCGTCAACGTCAAAGCACAGGCCGTCGAATACGAGGGACGCAAGTGCGTGCTGGTGACGAACGACACGCAAAAGGACGGCTTTGCTCTCTTGCAGGGGACGGAGGATTTTCAGGACGGAACCATCGAAGCCGACGTTGCCGTCAAAATCAGCGTGCCTCCGCCAAAGTTCAGAATGCCCGGCTTCGTCGGCATCGGTTTCCGGGCGCGGCCGGACGCGTCGAAGTACGAACTTTTCTACTGGCGGCCGGGAAACGCAGTCTCGGACGACCAGGACCAGCGGAATCATTCGGTGCAGTACGTCTTCATGCCGGACTTCGATTGGTACCAGCTGCGCTACGACTGGCCGGAGGTTTACGAGAGCTATGCGCCGCTGAAATTTCAGACGTGGACCAGAGTCAAGATCGAGGTCCGGGGCCGCGCGGCCAAACTATATCTGAACGGCTCTGAAGGCCCGAGCCTCGTGGTGAGCCCTTTGCTGGGACCGGATTTGCGAGGCGGCGTTGCGCTGTGGGGCTACCAAAACGAAAATGCGTATTTCTCGAACGTGCGCGTCACGAGCGCCGCGCCGCTGCCGGTGAAAAATGGGTCGGAGGCGGGCGGTGCGTGGCGGGTGAAATTTGTAAGCGACATCGGAAGCTTTAGCGGTACGCTTCAGCTCAAGCGCGATGGCGGCAAAATGACCGGAACATGGTCCGGCGATCTGGGCCAGAATCGCCCGGTGACCGGGAGTTGGCGCGATGGCTTCGTCCAACTCAGATTCGACGCGCTATGGAAGTATCCGCAATTCCAGGGGCAGGGCCCCGCGACACTTGCTGGTTGGATTGACGGCGATTCCGCCGAGGGACGCATGCGCGTGGCGGATTTGACCGAGGGGCGATGGACGGCAACGCGGAAGCCATAGCGAATCGTTCGTATGTGTTGCGCGCGGAGGGTTCGGCTTTTCGTTCGAAGATTGAAACCTGATTTGCGAAGGAGGCGTTATGGCAAAGATGGAGCGGGTGAGGGAAGCGATTCACGGGAAACTGGACCTGGACGACATGCAGCACAAGTACGCGGCGGGCTGGCGGCTGGTGGCGCTCGAATGGGAGCGCGAAGCGGCTGGCGAAGCGCCCG
>JASHQB010000094.1 GCA_030037775.1 Candidatus Acidiferrales bacterium | reverse complement strand
CAAAATTAAGCATCGTGATTCCAACATATAACCGCGCCGCCATACTGCGGAAGGCGCTTGCCGCTTATGCGGAGCAGACGGCACGTGATGAAATCCTGGAAATCCTCGTCGTTGATGATGGCTCGACAGATGAAACGAGTCAGATTGTCCCGCAACTTGCGAAAGTTTCTGCTATCCCCATCAGGTACCTGCCCCAGGGAAACAGTGGGCAAGCGACGGCGAGAAACCACGGCATTCGCGAAGCGAAGGGAGAGATCGTCCTTTTTGGCGACGATGATGTTATCCCCACTCCCCGCATGGTGGCTGAACACCTTTCCTGGCATCTTCGCTACCCGGATTCCTCGGTTGCAGTCGTGGGTCCTCTATACTGGTCTCCGGAGCTGCATCCGACCCCGCTCATGAAATGGTGGGGTCTAAACGGAATTCGTTTTGACCCTGCACACATGAAACCTGGGGGCGCCGTCTCGTGGGCTGCAGGACCTTTTTGGAACACGAGCGTAAAACTAGGGTTTCTCAAAGAGAATGGAGTCTTCGACGAGAGGTTTCGCGCGTACGGATTTGAGGACAGTGAGCTAACCTATCGGTTAGAGAAGAAGGGCTATCAGGCGCTTTATAACCCCGATGCTGTCGGGCATCACTATAAACGAGTGAAATTTGCGGATATGTGCCGCTACCGAGGGCTCATTGCCACGACCCCATCTCTCAAGGTTTATGAGACCACGGAAGCCGGGCGTTGTTACTTAGAGGGTCAAGCACGACGAAGGGCGACACGCAAGTATCGGGCACAAAAACTAATCACGCGAGTCTTGGTTCCTATCCTATCTCCGCTAAAATCGCTCCTGGACTCGCACATCCCATTGCCCGGTTTTATCTACACGGCGTTCCTTGCGTATTATGGCAGCTTGGAAGCGCAACGGCATTAGCGCACTGAAGCACTATCGGCTGAGCCACTAAGGCGTTGGACCGGCCCATCCCTGCGGAATGCTTTCCGCGTGGCTGGCTAATTGTCAATCCAGTTCGAGGCTTCGACTGCAGTCAAGAGCAGCTTTTCTGCTCGTCACTTCAGTTGGCCAATGAACACATCGCAGCGATTGTTCCCGGCCGCGTCAACACCAAGCGTCTCTCCCCAGTCGCTGGTAAGCATAAACCATTTGCCATCTTGCGAGACAGTGCCAATGGCGTTTTGGCAGGTGAAGAACGGCGACGTGCCCGTGTTGTAAGTGCTGATGAATCTCCAGACGGTGCCCGGGTTGGTCATGGAGAATCCCAAAACTTCATTCTGCCAGGCTGAGTTAATCAGCGTTCCTAACGGTATCGTGACCGTGCTGGTGAAAAACGGCTGGAGATCGGACGTGTCGTCGTTGTTCCAACTTGAGTGATCATCCCCGTACACTTCGGTATCGCCGCATTGTGCAACCGTCGGGAGCACGTAGGTCGGGTTCGATAGATTGGCAAAGGCGTTATAGACCATCCCGTATTTGCACCAGCTGCCATCCGCTGTATAGTTGGCGTTATTTACGTAGCCGGAATAACCGACCGTGAAATGCCCATTGTCTTCAGTGTTGTCGCCTGGAGTGACGTTGAGGCTGCCTACATTCCAGAACTCCCTGATATCCGTCGTGCCTTCCGGGCTGACGAGAGCCGTCTGGCCATCCTCGGAGATGCGAACGCTGTGGATGGTATACGTATTCGGCGTCGTTGCCGTCCCGCTGGGGCCCCAGTTGCCGCCGATTTGCTGCGTCTGCGTGTTATACCACCGGCAGCCATTGGTTCGGTTGTAAACAATCGCATAGACAGCAGAACCTTGGATACCGGTTCCAGCCGCAACCACGAATGTCTGCTCATCGCGGCTGACCGCCATTTCTTCCCACTCCGTGTTGCCGGCCAATGCGGAAACGCAGTTTGGCAGCTGGGCAAGGTCGGCGATGACAACGGGTTGCGGTGGAGTCGTTTGCGAAGTAAACGTCAGGCTAACGATAATGGGATCCTTAGCGCCGCCTCCTTCAAGCCCATACGCAAGGTTTGGATTGCTATAGCTCCACAGGCCATTCCCAACCGAGGAAAGTGGCTGTCCATAGAGAGCGCTCACTGCGTGTGTTGTCGGGTTGAAACTCATGGTGACAAGGGCGCCGCCGCCTGTCTCCACGAAAAACATGGTCGAGTTCGTATTCCAGGCGTTCATGTCCGCCCATCCACCGCAACAGGTAGAAAATTCCTGGTCATTAGCCACGGTGGTCGCCCCAAGCGTGGCAATGTCTGTGGCGCGGCAAACGAGATTGTTGTAACCAGGCTGAGTGATGCAGTTTCCTGCACCCGTGGCACCGCCCACGCTCGGGAGCGGAGCGGGAAGCGGAATGAAACCAAAGTCGGTGCGGCTTGTGTAAGGCCCAGGCGCAGTGCCTGCTGCGAAAATCGAAATTCCGAGGCTCTGAGTCGCGGTCTCTGCGGTCGGCGACGTGGAGTCCGTGACCTGCGCGGAGAAATTGCTCTGCCCCGCCGCCGTCGGCGTGCCGCTGATGGTCCCCGCCTTGCTAAGACTCAAGCCTGCGGGCAACTGTCCGGAAACGACTTTCCAGGTATAGGGCGAGGTGCCGCCGCTCGCAGCCAGAGTTGCCGAATAAGTCGTTTGAACTGTCCCTGATGGGAGGTTGGTGGTGTTGATTTGGACTGCGTTTGCGACATTGGCGATAGTGATAGTCATGGCTTGGGTTGCCGAGGCGATTGGGGAAGAAGAGTCCTCTACTCCGACTGTGAAACTGAACGTCCCCGCCTGCGTCGGTGTTCCTGAGATTGTTCCAGTAGAAGTTGTGAGGACAAGTCCGTTCGGAAGCTCTCCGGAAGCTACGCTCCACGTGTATGGCTGCTTGCCGCCGGAGGCAGCAAGGGAGGCTTGGTATCCTGACTGCGGTTGGCCTTGGGGCAGCTTGGCGGAATCGATTGTGAGACTACTGGAGGGAACGCTGCTGCCTGATCCGGAAGTCAGTGCGCAGCCGCCAACAAACAGAGCCGAGCCGAATAGAGTAGCGATCACTGCCATCCGGCTCCACCTGTGCAAACCCGGCTTCTGTCCGAGCTCGCGCAGGGCGTGACTAGCGTTGGGCGATGTATTGATCCTCCGATTCGTCATTGCCTGGGCAGCCTCCGGCTCCAAAGTTCCCTCATGTCACTTATTGAATTTTGGGCGTTTCGACAGTCGAAAACACCTGACCACAGGTAGAGAAAGGGTTCAGGTGTTGCCCTGTCCTGGAGCATGAACACTCGGCCAGGAGGAATAGTGTCCGGGAGGTCTAACGTATTCTGACCGGATTCTTACGTTAGCGGGCTTCTTTGTCATGCGGATTCGGGCGTCCAGTTCCGCAGGTTCGTTAGGGATTCCGTGAGTTCAGTCACCACGCAGCACGCGGCAACAGCGCGAAGCTTTATCTGGCGCAGGGATTTTGCGAAGATATCCGGACGCCCTCAGGACATGTAAGAAAGGGAGTTATGGATCATTTGTATGTAACCGGCGGCCGGCAAAGGCAGAAACTGATCAGCAAAGAGGAGGAGTGGAATCTCTACGAAAAGGCTCTGATACTGAGGGTTTGCTCAGCAGATGGAACTGCCTCCATTTGTGTGGAATACCAGGGCCCCCCGGAAGCGTGTCCCTCCGAGGGAACGCCCTCGATCTTGTTCAAGGCCGGAATGATTTTCGAGAACAAATTGTACGTCTGCACGGGAACGGAAGTTTTAGTCTACGAGATTCCAGCTTTTCAGCAGATCGGTTATGTGTCCCTGCCTTGCTTCAATGATCTCCACCACGTTGCTCGCGAAGCAAACGGGAATCTCTTGGTTGTAAGCACTGGCTTGGATATGGTCGTCGAGATGACCCTCGCCGGCAAAGTTCTCCGGCTCTGGAACGTGCTGGGGGGAGATCCCTGGGAGCGCTTTTCAAACGACATCGATTATCGAAAAGTTGCCACCACAAAACCGCATCGATCTCACCCGAACTATGCCTTCCAAATGGGCACGGATATCTGGGTTACGCGCTGCGAACAGGGTGACGCGGTCTGTCTAACGGAACCGAGTCGACGGATCCCGCTGGCCAGTGTGTCTGTACATGACGGCCATTTGTACAAGGGCAAGCTGTATTTCACAACAGTCGACGCGACGATCATTGTTGTCGACCCCACGACCTTCCAGACTCTTGAGGTGATCGATTTGAAGCAAATCGACAACCCGGAGAAGGCGCTGTTGGGATGGTGCAGGGGTCTCTTCATCGTCGACGAACACACCATTTGGGTTGGGTTCACGCGAGTTCGCAATACCAAGTTCCGAGAGAAAGTCAATTGGATCAAGCATGCTTTTCACGATACCGGGAAACCAACACACATAGCTCTCTATGACATTTGCGCCAAGAAATGCTTGCGAGAGATCGACTTGGAGAGATACGGCCTCAATGTTCTTTTCAGTATTCTTTCGGTCGCCTAATCGATCGAATCGCGAGGACACGTTTTTATCTGGGGCGACCGAAGCCAACAAGACTTGGCCGAGCCCCATGCGGGTGTCCGAGATAGGTTATTTCGTCCTGCACAGTCGGAACGAGTTGCATGCCGACGTCAAACATGATGCCGCTGACCCTGGTCGCTAGCGCCGTTCCTGCCAAGCCCACCGTCATCGCTGCCCACTAAACAGCCGCAGCCTCGCTCATCCTTG
>JASHQB010000093.1 GCA_030037775.1 Candidatus Acidiferrales bacterium | reverse complement strand
GTGCCGGAGGAAGCGAACCAGACCGCCGGTTCGCCGTTCTGCGCTTCCGTGGTCAGCTTGGTGACGTTGAGGCTGCCGCCGTTTGCGCCGGCGTAGAATTTGATGCCGCCACTGGACGAATTGAAATCGTCAATAAACACAAGGCCGACGCCGGCATTGGTGCGGCCGTCGACGAGCACCGCGGCGGCGTTGTCGCTCGTGTTGGTATTGACGCTGTCGAGACCGCCGCCGCCGCAGTCGCGCAGGCGAATCCAAAACGATGCGCCGCTGATGTCCCACGCCGGGCCGTTGCCGGAGGCGGAGTTGAGATTGGCCGTATCGTTGTCGAAAAAGGCGCTGGCGACCTGGCGGGTGCCGGTGCGCGTGTTGTTCGAGCATTCGCCGACGACGATGCCGCGCCCGGTATATTGCACGGCGGCGTTGGCGATGTAGATGGCCTCGTTCGTTCCGGAAAGCCAGATGCCGGGATGATTGCGGTCGGCGCTGGAGCCGCCAACGATGCCCGCGCGCGGGATCTGCGTGTTAGGGCCGTAGCTCGCCTTCGCGATGCCGATGAGGGAAATTCCGCCGGCACCGCTCGGAACTTTCAACCAGCAGGAGGGCGGCGAAGAGTAATTGGGATCGAGAACGCCCATGAGCCAGACGCCGCAGGTGGATGTGGAGTTGGCCGAAGAGCCGTCGGTGAAATAAATGGTCCCGTTTCCGGCGATTTGGTTAGCGCAGTTCCCTGCCGGCAGCGAGCAGAGCGCGTGGTCGATGGTGGCCATGGCGCTGCCCAGGCTCTTGCCGTCGTTGGAATCCGAGCAGCCCGCGCCGCCGCAGCCGGAGGAATTGGTGTCGACGTAAAGAACCACGCCGGTGCCCTTGAGTTGCGCGTTGCTGGTGGCCGCGAGACTCGCGGCGAGCGAGCCGGCGGTGAACGTGCCGGTGATGCTGGCGTTTCCTGCCACGCTGAGGCTGGTTGCGCTGACGGAGCCGAACTGCGCGTTCGACGGATTGATGGGCAGCAGGACGTCCGTCATCGTGTAGGTGTTGATGCCGAGACCGTAGATTTGCAGCGTGTACATTCCCGGCGCGGCGTAAAAGTGAAAATTGCCGAGACCGTCGGAGTTGAGCGGGTTCGGCGCCGCCGCGGTGAGCGTCGTGTCGGTGTAAAGATTCGCGAGCGGTGTGCAGGGCGTCGAGGTGACGTTGGCGGGCTGCGTGCAGACCACGATGGTCGCGCCGGAGGCGGGAATGCCCTGCTCGCCCTGAACGACGCCGTCGTAGCGCGTGCCCTGCGCGCGAGCGGCGGGCGCGGCGAAGAGGAATGTGAGCGCGGCGACAATTGCTGTGATGTAAAGGCGTTTCATCGCAAGTGTGACCTCAAATAGTTCGTTCGCATTGCGCTTCCATGGTAATGCGCGGCGATGAATTACGTTGGGGAATGAATTCCCGCAAGACGCAACAAAGGGCGAGGCCCACCACGGCGGGGAAGCTGAAGCCTGCCCCTATCGCAGGGGGGCGCGGCGTTACGGTTTACGCGGCGGAGGCGAGGCGTGCGTGCCCGGCGCGTTGGAAACAGGAGCGCTGTGTGCGTGCGCAGATGGCGCGTGCGGAGCCGCGGTTTGCGCAGCGGGCGCGTGAAGAGCGGGCACGGATTTGTCGCGAGGGCCGTTGGGGAAGAATTTGGCGGCGCGCTCGGGGTCGAGCACCGCTTTGCAATGCTTGCAGATGGCCACGCCGGCGCGCAATTGTTCGCCGCACGCAGGGCATTCGACCGAGCGCTGCGGAACGTAGGCCCATTCGCGTTCGAGCTTCATGAACATGACGGCGCGACGGTGCATGTCCGAAATCTCGCGATAGGAGTGGCCGCGCGCCCACATTTCGTCGGCCTCGGCGATGAGCTGGCGAAACCAAGCGTCGCGAACTTCGCGCGCGGAGGCGAGCTCCTCTTCGGAGGGGCGTTCAGCGGCGCAAACGAAAATGCCGTGCTGCTCGAGGTCCTGAATGATGTCCTCGGCGATGTCGCGCGCGGAGATGGTGAACGGGAAACGGTGATTGTCACCGAGGTCGAGTGCGTCGGTGCGCGGCGTGACGACGAGCAGCGCGCAGGCTTCGCTCGACGGACGCGCGGGAATATGGAACACGCCGTAGGTGCGCGTGACGTAGAAATCCTGGTCGGAGACGGAGGCGATGGTGGCTTGCGTCTCGCGCGCGCGTGAGTCGGGCGCGGCCGGGCGAGCTTCCTTGGTTAGGATGGTCATGTTGTGTGTGGCGGTTCCCTTCCGAAGATTTTGGATTCAGCGAAACGAAACTCTATACTCGCAGCACTGCTCGTCTTCGCCGGAGGCGCATGATGGACACACAACCGCCGAATCCCCCACGCAGATTGCTCGGATATTTTCGATTGCCGCAGCACGAGCCGCTCGGGGTGCGCTACACGCTGCGAATTCTTATCGGGATGATTGTGGTGTGGATCGTATTCAAGACCTTCGGCGTGACGTATCCAATCTGGGCGATGATTGCCGTGGTGATGGTGAGCGAAATCGAGCTGCATGCTTCGTACGTGGCCGCGCGCGGGCGCATTGCGCACACGGCACTGGGATGCGCCGTGGGACTGATTTTTCTCGCCGCGGCCGGTACCGGAATGTGGCAGTTGTGCGCCGCGTGTGCTGTGTCGTCCCTCGTATCGTTTTACCTCGTTCACATCGGCGGAAACTGGCGGCACGCTCCCGTGGCGACCGTCATCGTGATGGCCACGGGGCTTCAAGGCATGTCGAAGTTCGCCGGCTATCATGCGGCCATCGAACGCACGATCGAAGTGCTCGGCGGCAGCATTATCGCGCTGGCGGTGAGCTGGCTGGCCGCGAAGCTGTGGCCTCAGACAGCAGAGAATTCCTGAAGGCGTGACGCTGTGACAACGAAGGGCGCGCCGTGAAAAGCGGGCGACGCGTCGCTGAAGACAGCGTCGGCGTGCGACTCCCAGTCGTGATCGCGCTGCAGTTGGCGGCGAGCGAGGGCGGCGCGGTGCATCTGCGCGGGTTCGCTGCGGGCGAATTCAATGGCACGCACGATGGCTTCACACGCGGACGGCGAAAGCGGAATGAATTCGCTGCGCGGGCCTTGTAGAGTGAAGCAATGTTCGTATTCGCCGCGCTGCGGATACGGGCCGAGTGCGGGGATGGAAATGCCGTCTTCGCGTTCGATGGTCTGCGCATACCACTGCTGTGGGCTGCCGTAGGTTTCCGGCGGGAGCCAGCGTTCGATGTGCCAGCGGTCGAACGGAAAATACTTCGGGACTTCGCGCAGTTCGATGATCTCGCGGGTAACGTTGCCGTGCGCGTCGGTGTCCGTCCATTTGCCGCCGATCCACGTCAGGCGGGACCAGCCCCACACGGCGCGGAAGTTGGGCTCGCCGTAACGGTTCAGTCCGCCGGCGCGCGCGAGGCGAAGTTGCAGAGATGCGGGCGCGACGTGCGTTTCACGAAGGATGCGGATCACGGACAGTTGTGTACTTGTAGCTTAGCTAACTTGTGTGATATACGTCTCGACGCTCGGGCGCGTTTCGGAGAGTGCTCCCAGTGGGGGTACTGGGCGCGCCCGCGAAGCGCTGAGGGCTGGGGACAGCCCTGGAGTTCGAGTCTCCCACTCTCCGTTCCGTATCCTCAGCGCGATCTTGCCTAAAGCACCGGCATTTGATACTATTGCAATTGCTTCGCGGGCGCGTCCCATCGGACGTGTACGATTTGAAGGGCGGCGACTTTCTTTTGAAAGGGCCGCCCTTTTTATTTATGCGGAGCTTTTTCTTGAAGCGCGCGGTGCTGGAGATACTCGCGCCTCGCCTGATAACCGTGCCAGACCATCCTATTTCGCTTTTGCGCGTTGGGGTGCCAGTCGCGTACATCGATTCACTCGCAATTCCCACCCGCTACTGATCGTATCGGTTGTCATTCCGAGAAGGGCTTGTTGCTTAACACCAGTTCAGTACCCTGTCGGAATCGCCAGGCTGTCGATGTACGCGCCGGAGCGCGGCGAATCGGTCCAGACCTGGAAGCCGGTGACGAAATAAAAGATGTACGCCGCCGACAGGCCGCCCGAAGCGCCGTAAATCGGAAACACGGTTTGGCCGCCGACATCGTAAAAATCAATGTCCTGCATCACGGCGCGTCCCCAGTGCGAGAGATCAAGGAAATCGATGCGCGCCTGGTTGGCGTTGATCGAGGATTTGATGGGCACGCCGGCCATGGTCAGCTCGCCGGTGAAGAGCAAGTCGAGATCGCTGGCGCGGCCGCCCGCTCCTTCCTTGATGATTTGCGAAATGGAAATGCCGAGCTGCTCCCATGCGTTTTCCTGTTCGAGCGCGGTGTAGGCGATGAGCTTGCCGATTTGATTTGTGCCCAAGGCTTTGCGCACTTTGTTGATCGCCAGACGAACGACGCCCGGAGTGATCGTCGCGTTGTTTCCCGCGACGTGCGGCGTCGCGAGTTCGACAGGGTACGTGGCGCGATTGAGGTTGAGCCACGTGCCGGTTGTCGCGTTGGTCTGATGATACGGCACGCCGAAAAGCGAAATGGGCTGCGCGCCGGTGAGGCCGTCGTGAACGACCAGATCGCCGGCGGCGACACCCGTGGGCAAATTGTCGATTTGGATGAACTTGTTGAACGGGTCGACGAGCAAAATATTCGTCGTAGTGCTCGTGTTCACG
>JASHQB010000092.1 GCA_030037775.1 Candidatus Acidiferrales bacterium | reverse complement strand
CTTTGCGGCCTTCGTCTTCGGGAACGACGAAGTAAGAAGAGTCGAAGAACAGCGGATCGATTTCCGATTCCTTCACGAAGGCCAGGATTTCCATGGCGCGCGCGGAGTGCGGGGCGATTTTCTTGATTTCCTCCGGATCGATCAGGACGTACTTACCTTCCGCGTATTCGTAGCCCTTGACGACTTCGGAGCGATCGACGATGCGATTGCACGTGGGGCAAAAAAGAGGCTGGCGCAGGCGGGTCTTGCACGTCTTGTGGAGCTGATGAAGCTCGACGCGATAAGTGCGCGCGGCGGCGTACAGTCTGACGGGGATGGAGATCAAACCGAAAGTGATGAAGCCCTTCCACGCAGAGGAAGCCATGTTCGCAACACCTCACATTTCGACTAGAGACGGATTTTAGCCCTGTTTTCGACGCGGCGCATCCGGGAAAGCCCGCACGGGGCGGAGAGGAAAGGCCGCAGGCGATAGTTTGATTGCCAAAGGGGACAAAAGGCTCTTTATAATCGCGGGTATATGGCTTCGCTTGAAGAATACCGAAAGAAGCGGCAGTTCAAAGAAACGCCGGAGCCTAGCGGGAAAGTCGGCCGACGAAGCGGCGACCGGTTTGTGGTGCAGGAGCATCATGCACGGCGACTGCACTACGACTTTCGACTGGAAGTGAACGGCGTGCTGAAATCGTGGGCGGTGCCGAAAGGGCCGTCGCTGAATCCCGCGGACAAGCGGCTGGCAGTTCAAACGGAAGACCATCCACTGGAATATGGGAATTTTCAGGGAACGATTCCAGCGGGACACTACGGCGCGGGAGAAGTGGTGATTTGGGACAGAGGGACGTTTGAACCGGAAGGCCAGATGACGGCTGCCGAGCAGATCGAACGAGGAGAGTTGAAGTTCACTCTGCATGGGAAAAAGCTGAACGGGAGCTTTGTGCTGGTGCGGATTCGCGGCAGAAGAAACGGGGATAAAGACAAGAAGGAGTGGCTACTGATCAAGCATCGCGATTCGGCGGCCACGAGCGGGCCGGCAGGAAAAATGGCGGAGCCGATGCTTCCGGTGCACTCGAAGAAAGCAACACAGGACGGGCACGGCCAGCGCAGATCTGGCGTGCGCCCGCAAATGCCCGAGAACGCGCGCAAGGTGGCCATGCCGGAAATTCCGCAAGTGGCTTTGGCGACGCTGGCGGAGAACCCGTCTTCCGATCCGAGTTGGATTTTCGAAATAAAATGGGATGGAATTCGCACGATCGCTCGCGTGAGCAACGGGAAAACCCAATTGTGGTCGCGGACAAAGCGGGACATTACGCCGGAGTTTCCGGAACTGTCGGCGATTGCCGCGGAAATCAACGCGGAGGAGGCGCTGCTGGACGGCGAGGTGGTGGTGCTGGACAGTACAGGGCGAAGCGATTTCCAGCGACTGCAATCGCGCATGGGCGTCCGAAACCCCTCGCCGAGACTGGTGAGCGACGTGCCGGTGATTTATTACGTGTTCGATATTCTCTACTGCGATGGATATGACCTGCGGCAGGTTTCGTTGATTGAGAGGAAAGAATTTCTGAAGGGGATTGTCAGAGCGAACGGGTTGGTGCGCTACTCGGACCATCAAGTGGGGGAAGGTGACAAGTTATTCGAGCTGGCCAAGAAGGAACATCTCGAAGGAATCATCGGGAAACAAGCATCAAGCGCGTATCCCACCGGACGCACGACAGCATGGCTGAAATTCAAGACGGACAAGGAAGTGGATGCCGTGGTGGGAGGATGGACGGAACCGCGCGGGTCGCGCGAACACTTTGGGGCGCTGCTGCTGGGACTGTATGACGGAGCGAAGCTGGCGTTCGTGGGCGCAGTAGGAAGTGGCTTCACGATGGAATCGCAAAAGAGACTGTGGCCGATCCTGCAGTCGTTGAACACGCAGGAGTGTCCTTTTGCGGAGCGACCGGTGACGCGCGAGGAGGCGACATGGGTAAAGCCAAAACTGGTCGCGCGGGCGAGGTTTGGAGGATGGACCGAGGGCGCCCATTTGCGTCAGCCGCGATTCATCGGTCTGCAGGAAGATCGCAACCCGTGCGAATCCACGCTCGAGAAGGAAATGAAGGCGCCGGTGGAGCAGGAGCAGGAGCAAACGCAAGTGAAACATGAGCAGAAAGCTAAGACCGGCGGACAGCCAAGCAAATCTCGCGCGAAACGCGGTGAGCGTTCAGTTGACGACGAGCCGCCCCGCACCGAAGCGTTCGAAAAGGAGCTGGCCGATGGTTCGGCGGAGGAAATGTTCGCGGAGGTCGACGGACGGCGTTTGCGGCTGACAAATCTGAATAAGGTGTACTTTCCGGAGGATCGGATCACAAAAAGGGAGCTGCTGGCTTATTACGCGCGCGTCGCTCCGCTGCTTCTGCCATTTTTGAGGGACCGGCCTTTGGTTTTGCGGCGGTACCCGAATGGGATTCACGGCCAGTCGTTTTTCCAAAAGGATGCAGACAAGAACACACCCGAGTGGGTGAAGACAGTTCCGATCATGTCCGAGGGAACAGGAAGGCCCACCCATTATTTCGTCGCGAACGACCGAGCGACACTGCTGTATTTGACGAATCTCGCGTGCATCGACCAAAATCCGTGGTCGAGCCGCGTGGGGAGCCTGGAAAATCCCGACTATATTTTCTTCGATTTGGACCCAACGCCGAACACCCCTTTCGCAACGGTGGTCAAGCTTGCGAAGATCTTGCTTTCGCTGCTGGACAAAGTGCGGCTTGCGGCGTTCTCGAAAACGTCGGGCGCTACGGGATTTCATATTTTCGTGCCGGTGGAACCGCGCTATACGTTCGAGCAGGCGCGCAGTTTCGTGGAGGCGATGGCGTCCATTGTGGATGCGAAACATCCGGAATTACTCACGGCAGAACGCAGCGTGCGAAACCGGCCTGATGGCCGGATCTATCTGGACGCTCATCAGAATTCCTCGGGACAATCGCTGGCAACGGTGTACACGGTGCGCGCGTTTCCCCATGCGCCCGTATCGGCCCCGGTGCACGCCAGCGAGCTCGCGGCCGGACTGCGTCCGGAGAAATGGAACTTGAGATCGATGGCGAGGCGGATCAAAACCGTGGGAGATCTGTGGGCGAATTTCTGGAAGGAACGCCAGGAAATCGAGCCGGCGGCGGAACGTCTTCAGCGGCTTGGGCGGTAGATTCGTTCCTTCCGCCGGCCCTTGGCGATAGAGCTCAGAGCACGCTGTTGTGGTGGTCTAAAGGATTCGAATTCTCAAAGGATGAAGGTGAAGTTGCCGTTGTTTTCGACAGCCGCTGACGAGAGGTTGGAAGTGAGCTGCGCGACTTGTCATTCGACGAAGGCGAAATAGGTGCGGCGGGCGCGTTTTGGCTTCGCAATTCCTGTTCAGCGGCAAGCCAATCCTGCACGTCTTTGCCCGGTTCGCCTCCACGCCTTTCGTAGAGCTCATAAGCCCGCTGCGCGATTTGGTCTCTGGTAGGAACATCTTGTTTAGGAATCCTGCGGTGTAGGTCAGACATTTAATCCTCCTGGTATTTGGCTTTGCGCACCAATATAAGTCTGGCAATATTTCGCGGACAATACCGTAATTACTGTACTTATGAGGAAGGTCAGTTTTCTGGAGCCGCAACGGTCACATGCGGGACATTCGCGCTCTTGAGCTTGGCATTGAAGTTCGCCAGGTCCGTGGACACGAGCTCGTCGAATTTGCTTTTTTCATCGGCGATCTGCTTAGTGTACATCGCATAGAGTTCGTTTTCGGCGGGCGTCGGTGCGGAGTCGTCGCCCACCTGATTTGGTCCGAAGTCGTCACTCGAGGAGACGACCACGGCGAGGCTCATAATCTTGGAATAGAGGCGAGCTGGATAATAGAAGGAATTACCGCTGGAGATGTGCGGATCGAAAAAGGCTTCTTCGAGCGTCAACAGCTTGGTGTCGAGGGTCTCCGCGTCGCTGGCAAGCGATTTCCAGCGGGCGTCAGCCTTGAGAGCGAGCTCGAGGCTGATAATTTGGCTTCTCGCCGTCTCGGCCTGGTCAATGACCGAGGCCATCGTGTTCGCGGCGTCGCGCAGGCCCAGCTCCATCTTGGTCTGGGCGAGGATGTCCTGTTGAGTTCCGGGGGAGTTCGGATCTTTCAAGACGGCAAGCCGCTGGCTGAATTCGGCCGCGCCTACCTTTAGTTTCACGGTGTAATCGCCGGGCGCAACCACGGGCGACAGTTTACCTTCCGATGGAAAGGGCCGCGAGCCGTCAGGGCCCAACGTGACTTGTGGCGCTCCCAGCGGCTTGGTTCGCAACAGCGGGCTCTTCGACTCTTCGTACTTGAGATCCCACCAAACCCGGTTGATTCCCTGCTCCTTCTTACCTTTCAGCGCGCGTATGACGTGCCCGCCGGCATCGAGTATTTGAATCTGAACATCACCCGATGGAACCGACCCAAGGTAATAGCTAATGTCCGCGCCGTAGGGCGGATTCTGACCCGCCAGACTAGGTGGATCGTTGGGCTCGCCCATGTATATCGGCAGAGTGGGCTTGGTCAGGAAACGATAAGCGGGCCGAATGGTGAACAGATGGGCGCTGGAGGAACGCACCGCGGCGGTCAGCTGTTGGAGCGGTGCGACGTCGTCCAGAATCCAAATGCCCCGGCCGTAGGTGGCTACCACCAGATCGTCGAAACGCCGCTGGACGGTAATCCAGGATACGCGCGTGTGCGGCAGATTCTGCTGCAAGGGCGCCCAATGAGCGCCGCCATCGAAAGAGACGAAGATCCCGTTTTCGACTCCCAGGTAGAGCAGCCCCTGGCGAATTGGGTCCTCAGCAATGCAAGCAGCGTAGCTGAAATCGCCGCCAGGCAAGTCAGAGATAATCGATTTCCACGAGGCGCCGTAGTCGGTGGTCATGAAGACGTAAGGGCTCCGATCGTTCATCTGGTGACGATCGACGGTGACGAACGCTGTGCCGGGTTTGAAGTGCGAGGGCTCGATGCTGGTGACGGTTCCTTCGGGCGGGAGGCCGGGAATGTTTTTCGTGACGTTGGTCCAACTGCGGCCGCCGTCGCGGGTCACCTGCACTAACCCATCGTTGGTGCCGGCCCAGATCAGGCCATCCTGGAGCGGCGATTCAGCGATGGCGAACAACACGTCGTAGACCTCGACGCCGCTGTTGTCCGGCGACAATCCGCCGGAGGATTGTTGTTTGCTCTTGTCGTTCAACGTCAAATCCGGGCTGATTACCTTCCACGTCTCCCCGGCGTCATCAGATTCCATGACGTACTGACTCCCGACGTACAGGCGATGAGGATGGTGGGGCGAAAGGGCCAACGGATAGGTCCACTGGAAGCGGTATTTCTGGTCTGACGGAGGCCAACTGCCCATGGAAGACGGCCAGGGATTCACATCCCGCGCGTACCCGGTGCGCAGATCGAGATGTTGAAGGAATCCGCCCATGCCGGATGACCAAAGCATATTGGGATCGGCAGGATCAGGGAAGGTCCAGCCGCTCTCGGCTCCGCCCGCCCAAGTGCAATCGGCGGGCAGAATTTGGGTTCCGTCGAGACTGTTGCTGGGACAGCGATGCGCCGGACCGTCTTGGCGATTTCCGTAGACGAAATAGGGAATCCTGTCGTCGGCAGACACGTGATAAATCTGAGAGATTGGCAAGGCCGCTCTCATCCAGGTGCGGCCGCGATCAGTGGAAATGTTCACGTAGCGATCATTGGCGATGACCAGGTGATTCGCATCGAGAGGATCAATCCAGACGATGTGGTTGTCCGGGTAGACCGGAACAACCGCCTTGGCGGTGCGACCACCATCGTAGGAGACATGGGGATTGGTCATCGAAGCGAACCAGATTTCGTCAGGATTGTCGGGCATTACTGCCATGCGGGAAAAATAATGGGGCCTGACATTCAGCGCGGTATCGCGGCTGACCAAGGTCCAGTTGTCGCCATCATCGTCGGAGCGCCACAAGACTCCTTGCTCACCGGCAGCTGTTTCGATCAGCGCATAGACGCGGCTGGGGTCGCTCGGCGCAATCGCCAAAGCAATTCGGCCGACCGGCGAGTCGGGAAGGCCGTGACCAGTGAGATGAGTCCAAGTGGTTCCTCCGTCTCGTGAAGCGTAAATCCCGCTGCCCGGCCCGCCGCTGTCGAGATCCCAGGGACGAATCAAAACCTGCCACATGCCGGTGAAAAGAATGCTGGGATTCTTAGGGTCCATGACCATGTCCGCCGCGCCGGTGTTCTCGTCGACGAACAAAACGCGCTGCCAGGTTTTGCCGCCGTCTTGAGTGCGGTAGACACCGCGCTCCTGCTGGGGGCCATAACACGTTCCCAAGGCGGCTGCGTAGACAACATCGGCATTGCGCGGATCAATGATGATTTTAGCGATGCGGCCAGTGCGTTCCAGGCCCATGTGGTTCCAGGTCTTGCCGCCGTCGGTGGATCTGTAGACGCCGTTGCCAATGGATATGTTGCCGCGGATGAACGGTTCGCCGGTTCCGGCCCAGACGACATTCGGATCGGAGGGAGCGACAGCCAGCGCGCCGATAGACTGCACGTCCTGACTGTCAAAGATGGGATCCCAATGAACGCCGCCGTCGGTTGTTTTCCAAACCCCTCCGCTGGCGGCGCCGGCAAAGAGGATATTCAGATTGCCTGGAATGCCGGCCACGGCCACTACGCGATTCCCTTGGGGCCCGACGTAGCGGTATTTCAGCGCGTCAAAGGAACCGGGTTGCTGTGCGCGGAGCGTCTTGGGACACAGCAACGCGAGGGCAACCAAGGGCGGTACAAGCCGCGCCGCGAATGCGGAGCCGATTCTCACAGCCAGCACGGACATCGCGCGTTGAACGCGTTGCTCATGGTCAGAAATGAATCTTCAGGGCCAGTTGCACTTCGCGCGAAGTGCCGAAGCCGATCTCCTTGCCGACAGTGCTCAGCAACTCGCCAAATGTGGCGTCGCCTACGAAGTTGTCCGGCAAATCGAAGTTCGCGTGGTTGAACAGGTTGAAGATTTCCGCGCGGAACTCGACTTCTTTCCCTTCGCCGAAGGGAGTGTGCTTGATGGCCGAAAAATCAGTTTGCGCAAATCTGGGACTGCGCACGGCGCTATTGGGGCACGTGCCAAAGGTGTTTGCCGGCGGGTTCGTAAATGCGGCGGGATTCCAGAAATCTCCCGACGAGCCGTTGCCGTAGAGAGGCGCACCGGTATTGCAGTCCGCTCGCTGATTGTAGAAGTTGCCGTCAGCTCCGTTGTCGTAAGTGTAGACGGTGTCCGCCAACCCGGTACGGAAGAAGCCGAGCGCGGCGATTTCCCACCCGCCCACTATTTTGCTGACGGGTCCCGAGCTCAAGTAAGAGTGCCCCTCACCGACCGGGAGGTTCCACAAAATGTTGTAGGAGAGCTGATCGCGAGCATCGTTGGAATTGTCACCGCGATCGAGATCGAAATCGCTGTTGTCCTCAGGTTCTGAGCCGAACTGGTCAGCCATCGGTTCGTTGGAGATCGCGTGACTCCAGGTGTAGGCGACATCATACAAAAATCCGTGAGACATCTGGCGTTTGAAGGAGATCTGAAGGGCGTTGTAATTGGACTCGCCATTCCACTCGACAACATAATTCACGCCGTCGGCGGGAATGGGCGCGATGCCCGTGATGGGGTTCGGCCAGTTGTTAAGCAGATCCCGTTCCAAATTGACAGCGTGATTGCCAACGTAATTCACCAAAATGCCGGTGCTGTTGTTGAACTGCCGCCCCACGCCGAAATTCCACTGTTCGACATAGGTGTTTGGGGCATCGGGCCAGAACCCGTAGAGCGCGGGTGGTGGCACGGAACTGCTGGAGAGGAAAGGAGTATAAGGATAAGAAAGTTGTAGACTGGGAGTACTAAACAAGTCGAAGTTGCCGGGAAGAGTATTTGCCGCAGGGCTCCCAAAACCGGCGTCTCCGAGAGGATAAGCGGTATAGAAAATCCCGTACCCGGTCCGGAAAACCCACTTCGAATTGTTCGGCGCCCACGCGATGGATACCCTGGGCCCAAAGTTTTTGTAGTTGGCGTTGAAATAAGGCGTATTCGGTGAATTCAATACGCCCGTTATCGGATTGAAGGCTTGCGTTTGGTGAAATTCGTCGTCCGGCACAGTATCGAAGTCCCAACGCAGACCCGCGTTGACGGTCAGGCCGGGGCGGACTTGCCACGCATCTTGCAGGAAGAGCCCGACTTCGCGTTGAAACGTCACCGTGCCTGGATTTCCGGCTGTCTGTGCGACCTCGAAAAGATCGTTATTGATGAAATCTTGTTCTGAGAGATACGTGAGGACGTCTGTTGGCTGAGCCGTGTAGGGCATGCCAACGAGCCAGACGGTGCCACCCATTTGAAGCGTGTGAGCACCACGAATCCAAGTCATGGTGTCGCCCATTTGCCAACTGGTTGGGGTCCGGGTGTAGTCGCCAAAGTTGCCAGGAGTAATGGCCAGGCCCCGTATTTCGAGTTGCGGCAAAGAACCCAGGCTTTCGTCGATGGTGCTGGCATACCGTTGCAAGCCGGCCAGAAAATTATTCGTGAAATTCGGCGAGAAAATGTGAGTCTCACTCAGAGCCATGTTGGTGGTCGTGGTCGGAACGTCCTGACCATCCGTTAATCCGAATGAACCAGGGAATATTTGGAAGACAGGGCCAGTTACCAGCGAGTTGTTGATGTTCAGACGAAAGAAGGCGGTATCTTTATCGGAGAGAGTGTCGTCGATGCGAACGCTACCAGTATCCTCGCGCACTCTCGACGTGCCCTGCCCGTTATACAACGCTGCGTCCGGGTCGGTCGGCGTTACGTTTGTGCTGGTCGGCATTTCATCAATGAAGGGCATCAGCGCGGGCGAGGTTGCCTGGACTGCCGCGCGCATCGCATTGCTGGGTACGGTCCCTTCAGCGATGACGCCGATTCCTTGCCGCGAACCTTCGTAATTCAAATAGTAGAAGAGGTGGTTCTTCTTGATGGGACCGCCGATGTTGGCGCCAAAGTCCTGATAATGAAGAGGCTGATTTGTCGCGGCGAAGTAATTGCGGGCATCCAAGGCCGTGTTGCGGGCGAAGTCCCATACTTCCCCGTGCAGGGCGTTGGTCCCGCCCTTCGAAACAATGTTGATGTAGGCGCCGCCCGAGCGTCCGTATTGTGCGCCATAGTTGCCGGTCTGAATGGAGAATTCGCCAATGGAGTCCAAGCTGCCCGTCAACAAGCGCGCGCCGCGCTCCGAACCATTGGACATATAGGGATCATCGATACGCGTGGCGTCGATTCCGTCGATCGAAAACGTATTGCTCACATCGGACAAGCCGTTGAAAGAGAGATCGGCGATATAGCCCTCACGAACCGTTGCGCCGGGTGTGAGCAAGCTGAAGCGGCCATAGTCGCGGCCATTGATGGGAAGTTGCGAAACCTGCGCGTTGCCCATCGTCGAGCCGGTGGTTGCATTCGTTGTTTGAAAGGCCGGAGCTGCCGCAGTTACCTCGACTTGCTGCGAAATCGCGCCGACTTTCAGACTGATATTGACCGAAATGGTCGCACCTACAGTGAGGGTGACGTTTTCGATCACTTGCTTTTCAAAGCCGGAGTGTTCGGCCGTGATTCGGAAAATGCCGACGGGCAACTGGGCGATGTAATAGTGGCCAGCCTGATCGGAGGTAACGTTCCAAGTCTGGCCCGTCGAGATATGGAGCGCGACAATGGCGACTCCCGGCACCGCCGCGCCCGACGCGTCCGTCACTTGGCCGGTGATGTTTGCCTGGACCTGGCCCTGCGCATACACGGTTCTGTGAAACGTCAGCAGCGCCAACCCAAGGGCAAGGCACACGACCATAGAACGACACCGAAGGATGCTTTGCAAAATCTTATTGATCACCATCTCCCCCTCCTCATGGCTCCCAGACCGAGCCATTGCGTGATGCTCATATTGATTCGTACGGTTCGGATCGAAATGTTCAACTAGGCTTTCGCAAATCCGCATCGAGGCCCTCGTTTCGCGCATCGTCACTTTGCCGACGGCGGTGGAATATAGGGAATCTTTGCCTTGGCCATTGCGGCATTCAATTTCGCAAGGCCGGCGTCAACCAGCGTCTTGAGTTCGGCAGCTTTGCTATCGACGTCCGCTGAAATCTCCGTGAACTCACGCCGCTGGGCTGAGGTCGGAGCCTGGCTGACATTGTCGAGACTAAAGAGCAAACGTCCGGCCTGATCGCGAAGCGGAGGCGGCGTATAGGTCAGCGGAGCAAACATCTCTTCGGAAGAGCCCACGATTTGCTTGTGAAGCTGGTCGACGTGCTTGGCCAGATCCTGAACTTGGGCCTTCAGTTCCTT
>JASHQB010000091.1 GCA_030037775.1 Candidatus Acidiferrales bacterium | reverse complement strand
ACAAAGTCCTGAATTTTGGGTGCGCGGCCTTCGGTGCGTTTGCCGAGACGAATGGTGCCCATTTGGGTGAGCGAACCGACAGGCAGGGCCGCGCCGCTGCGCACAAGTTCTACCCCAGCCATGAAGGTGGTGCTGACCGCGCCGATGCCGGGCGTGAGCACGCCAAGCTTGCCTTTGGGCCGCGCGATCTTTCCGGGTTTCCGCATTCCGTTTGTCTCCTCGTATGAAAATGAAATGGAATTCGGGCGCGTTGTGGGCAACGAGCCGGTTTGAATTTTGACCCCCTTGTGTCACGATCAAGAAAATTCAAACCGGCCCACTGCCGCGCTGTGCCGCCTATGAGAAAAAGAGCCCGTCAGAAAAACAATTATGATGCGCGAAGCGGCGCGGATTTGCAAACCGTTTCGGAGCAGAAAAGAAAATAATGTGCGCCGCGCTGGGGCAGGGGAGGGGAGCAGGAAGCCCAGGCGGTCGTTGTTTTTTTTTGCGCTTGACATACGAATTAATTAGTACTATAAGACTGAGACATGAGACCGAGACACAGCACGCTGACTCCGCAGGAGCTGGAAATCATGAAGCTGGTGTGGCAGCGGGACTCCGCGACGGTGCGCGACGTTTACGAAGCGCTGCTGGGGCGGCGGAAGATCGCCTACACGACGGTGATGACCATGATGAAGATTCTGGAAACCAAAGGATATTTGAAGAAGCGGCGGCAGGAGCGGGCGTTCGTTTACCGGCCGGCGCACCCGAAGGAAAAAGTGATCGGCAAGATGATCCGCGAATTCATGGACCGCGTTTTCAACGGTTCGGCGGAGCCGCTGCTGGTTCATCTGGTGAGGGGGAAGCACATTCGCGAGCGGGATTTGGAAAAAGTGCGCCGGATGCTCGAGGAAAGCAAATGAGAGCGAGCGCGGAAGAGGGAATTGCCGGAGTTGCGAGGAGCCGGCCATGACTTGGCCTTTGTGGTTTGCGGACCCTTTGTTTTGGAGCTTGCAGGTCGCGGTGCTCACCCTGGCTGCCGCCTTTCCTGTGAAACTTTTGCGAATCCGCGAGCCGCGCGCACTGCTGGTTTGCTGGCGGACACTGATTGGCGCGAGTTTGCTGCTGCCGTTTGTTGAGCCGTGGAAACGGGATGCAGTTGCGGCGCTGGCGCCAACGACGGGAGACGTTTTTATTCCGTCTATGAGCGCGCCGGCGAACACGCCGGTTTCGGCGTGGCATTTACCGGATTTGCCGATGATTGCGGAGATTCTCGGCGTGTTGATTGTGGCGGGGATTGTGGTGCGGTTGGTGATGCTGGCGCTGGGGCTCCTGAAGCTGCGGCAACTGCGGCGCAAGTCTGTGGCGATCGGCGTCGGAGATCCTTGTGCAGCACTGGTTGAGGAGACGCGTGGGCTTGCGGGCGGAAGCGCGGAATTTCGATTGTCGGCGGAAGTGGAATCGCCGGTGACATTTGGTTTGAGCAAGCCTGTGGTCCTGCTGCCGGAGAAATTCCTGCAACTGGACGCGCGATTCCAAGCGGCGATTGCGTGCCATGAATTGCTGCACGTGCGGCGGCGGGATTGGACACATCACCTGGGTGAAGAAGTTCTGTGCAGCATTTTCTGGTTTCATCCGGCGATTCTGTGGCTGGTCGGGCGAGTGCGACTGGCGAGAGAGCAAGTGGTGGATTTGGAAGTGGTGAGGCTTACGGCGGCGCGCAAGACGTACGTGGAAGCGTTGCTGGAATTCACCAGCGGCCGGAGGGTGGCGGCGATTCCGGCGCCACCGTTTCTGGCCGAGCAGCAGTTGGTGGAAAGAGTGGCGCTGATGTTAAAGGAGGCAAGTATGCCGCGAAAAAGATTGATTGCGTCGTTGAGTGTGATTGGATGTGGGCTGGCAGGAGCGGCGATTCTGGCAGTTACGGTCTTTCCGTTGAAGGCGGCGCCGCGTACGGATGCAGGAGTGCAAGAAGAAACACAGACCGCCCTCCGCGGCCCTGCTCCCATCCTCAGAATCCTCGCAACGAAGTATCACGGGTTCGACAGCGCGACCTTGAACGATACGACCGTCCGGGAGCAACAAGAATATCTGGAGAGGTTCACGAAAGACGTTCCGCATGTGGAGACGCCCTACGACCAGAAAAAGGTCGACGAAATGAAAAGGCTCCTCACGGCCTTTTGGAAGGAAAAGGGAGTTGAGGTCGAGGTCCGATCTATCTTGACGCCTATCCCAAACACCAGATTCGCCCGTGTCATATTTGACGTGCAGCGGTACGCATCGGCACCGGGAGCAGTTGCGCCAGCGCAAGAAGCGCAGGCCGGGAGCGAGGCTGTGGTGAATGGGGAGTCCATCTGGACGGGCAGGGTGGAGCAGGGAACGATGTATATCAATGTGCGCGGACTGGGAACGCTGGCGCTGCTGAATGGAAAGCCGGTGGCGAAAATCGAGATAGCGGAGACCCAATCGGGGGATATTCGCCCGGGACAAAGCGCTAATGTGGACACGCACAAGGGCATTATCAAGGGGCACGTCACGAGTATCAGTTCGGAGGTTGTCAACGGCACACGCAGCACGTTCGTTGCTCTCGATTCAGCAGTACCCAGCGGAGTGGGCGCGCACGCGGTCGTGGAAGGGACTATTCAAGTCGCCAAGCTCGAAAACGCTGTTTACGTGGGGCGGCCAGTCATGGCGAAAGAGAACTCTCAGGGACGGATATTCAAAGTCATCGACAATGGAAAAGAAGCGGTGCAAGTCCAAGTGGAATACGGGCGCGCGGGCGTGGCCGCCATTCAAGTGTTGTCAGGACTCAAGCCCGGCGACAAGGTCATCCTTAACGTGACGCCGTACGGGCCGTACGGGACTTTCGAGCGACTCGAGATTAAGCAGTGAGACGTGCGACAAGGGGAAGGAACGTAAGGGTTGACATTATATCTACATATGTAGAGTATGGATGAGAGCTGAACCACCGATTCTTGCGGGTTCGCCGGAGGACGACCATGAAAAGCATACGTGTAATGGCAATCGGGCTCGTTGTAGCAGGTGCATTGGCGTGCGGCGCGTTGCTTGCGGGACAACTGCAGGCGAGAACGCAACAGCAGGGAGGGCAGCAGGGTATGGCAATGCCCTCTCTGCTGCCCCAGGACCTTGAAACTGGAATCAGTCTGGTAAAGACAGTTGTGACCGCCGAAATCGTCTATTCCAGCTCCCACGGTTCGTTCGTTTCCTGGAATGAGCTCTATCAATCACCCGATACGCAAAAGCTCTGGCGGCCGTCTTCCGAGCAACCGAATTTGCCGCACTTGCAGATCTCGGCTGGCCCAGAAGTAATCCCTGGCTGGACGCTCAGCGCGCTGGCTTCGCCGGACGGGAAAACCTTTCAGGTATGGGCGCGCAATTCGAGTAACAAGTGCGGGCTTTCCGTCCTCAGCAACGAGACGGGCATCCTTTACGCGGGCGGTTATTGGAACTGCGTCCAGTTGGCGGCGTCGCAAAAATAGCCGGTGAGAAGCGGGCTTCCGGATGGCCGAAAAGGCCACCCGGAACGGAAGCAGCAAACTACGGGGTTATTCGCGCGGCTTTCTAGTGGTGAGGAGTTACGGCGTGGCCGCGACCATCACGCACTTCATTCCCTTTGAAATTCTTGACTCGTTCGGGATGCCTTGACGGCGCAGGTTTCTCGCCGCGCTTTGGCATTGGACCCTTATAGCCGTGGTGCGGATCGAAATGGTTGTTTACGTGACCATTGAAGTGGGCTGGGCCGTGAAACCATGGACCCGCGCCGATGAAGACGCCGCCGACAAACCATTCCGGGCCGTAATAGCCGTAGGGAGCGCAAGGGTAAGGATCGTAGTCATAGTAGCCGTAGGGACATACAGGCTCGGGGCCAATGTTGACGGTGACTTGGGCCTGAGCCTTGGGAGCAGCGACGGTGAGACAGGCTCCCGCGAAAGCGGCCAGCAGAAGACATTTGGATATGTTCATAGATTCTCCTCAGTATTTATTCAAAGGGCGGGACGGATGCCTACGCGATGCCATTCGCAGTACCCAAGACGGACAGCGCGAGCACGTGGCCACCGTACTATGAGATGAAGCGGGAGAGTAAATTGTGACTCAGTTTTTTTGGAGGGTCAGTTTGAATTTCGATTTCTTGCGTCGCGATCCAGAAAATTCAAACTGAGCCACCAGCGGAGAGCGCTCCGGTTGGCAGCGAGATTTTGAATTGTGCTATGGTGCGGAGAAGCCGAGCTTTCGAGTGAAGGAAGGACTTATGGATCTGCAAATCGAAGGGAAGAAGGCGCTGGTGACGGGGTCGACGGCGGGGATTGGTTTTGCGACGGCGCGGGCGCTGGCGGCGGAAGGCGCGGAAGTGGTGGTGAACGGCAGAACGCCGGAGCGGGTGGACGCGGCGATCAGCAAAATTCGGAAGGCGCACGGGAAGGCAAACGTGTCGGGGATTGCGAGCGATGTGTCGAACGCGGCGGGATGCGCGAAGGTGACGCGGGCGCTGGGCGAAGTGGACATTTTGGTGAACAACATGGGGATTTTCGAGCCGAAGCCGTTCGAGAAAATTCCGGACGAGGACTGGCTACATATTTTCGAGGCCAACGTGATGAGCGGAGTGCGGCTCTCGCGGCATTATCTGGCGGGGATGCGGGGGAAGAACTGGGGGCGGATTGTGTTCGTGTCGAGCGAGTCGGCGGTGCAGATTCCCGCGGAGATGGTGCACTACGGGATGAGCAAGACAGCGCAGGTGGCGGTGGCGCGCGGGATCGCGGAGAGCGTGGCGGGGACGGGAATCACGGTGAACAGCGTGCTGGCCGGACCAACGCGGTCGGAGGGAGTGGAGACGTTCATCGCGCAGATGGGAGGCAAGGGCGACGCGGCGGGGTTCGAGGCGGAGTTTTTCAAGACGGTGCGGCCGAGTTCGCTGCTGAAGAGATTCGAGACGATTGATGAAGTGGCGCACATGATTGTGTATGTGTGCAGCGCGCTGGCGTCGGGGACGAACGGGTCGGCACTGAGGGTGGACGGCGGGGTGGTGCGGGCGATTCTGTAGTTGGGCGGGGAGCCGATGAGCCGAGAGAGCCAGCGGAAGAAGAATCAGCGCGTGGTTTTGATCGTGATTATTTTGGTGGTGATTGGAACGTTCCTGCTGAGCAGGACGCGGCAGGCAACGCGCGTGGACCAGCGGCACGTGTTGACGCGGCCGTGAGGCGTGAGCGTGAGACGGAAAAGGTTGATGCGGGGGAAACGGCATCGCGTGTAGAATGGCGCGCCAACGAGTGCAGACGCCGGCCGCGGTGCGTTCGCCGGAGAGTTTCTGACGCGAACGCAGCGAAAGAGTTCGCGATGCGCGGCGGGAAGCCAAGAAGGAAACAAGAGGGGCGTATATGGATTTCACGACGGGTTTGCTTCTGTTGGTGGGCGTGGTGGTGGTTTTTTTCGTGCTGAGCGTGGTGCTCGGTTCGTTTTTCACGGTGGAGACGGCCCAGGTGGCCATTGTGCAGCGGCTGGGGAAATTCGCGCGCGTGGCGGGGCCGGGACTGAATTGGAAGACGCCGTATCTGGAAGCGGTGGTAACGCGCATGAGCATGCGCGTGCAGCAGTTCAACGTGCAGGTGGAGACGAAGACGCAGGATAACGTGTTCGTGCAGATCCCCGTTTCGATCCAATACAAAGTGATTCCGGAGGGCGTGGAGAGCGCTTATTACAAATTGTCGGATCCGGTGAAGCAGATCGAGTCGATGGTGTACAACGTGGTGCTGGGGCACGTGCCGAAAATGACCTTGGACGACACGTTTTTGAACCAGGCCAACATTGCCAACGATTTGCGGGACAACCTGGACGCGTCGATGAAGGAGTACGGATATGCGATCGTGAGGGTGCTGATTTCGGACATCGTGCCGGACCCGAAAGTGAAGGCGGCGATGAACGACATCAACGCGGCGCAGCGCGAGAGGGAAGCGACGGTGTCGCGCGCGGAAACGAACAAGTTGCTGGCGGTGAAACAGGCGGAAGCAGAAGCGGAGTCGAAGCGGCTGCAGGGAGAAGGGATCGCCAATCAGCGGAAGGCGATCATTTCGGGGTTGAAGGAGTCGGTGGAGGATTTTTCGAAGACCGTGCCGGGGTCGACGCCGCAGGACGTGATGCAACTGGTGTTGATGACGCAGTATTTCGACACGCTGAAGGACATCGCGGCCAACGATCACAGCAATACGATATTGATTCCGCACACACCGGATACGCTGACGGACCTGTTTGGGCAATTGCGCACGGCGATTGTCACGGGCGCGGAGATCGCCAAGCATTCGTCAGGCAGCGGACCGGTGAATAATCCAACGAGTTAGCCCCACGTGGCGGCGGGCGCGCACAAGCTCGCAGCACGTCCGCAGTAATTCCGCGAAATCAGTCAACACCGCCTGAAGGAATGTTTTAGGTTATCGCGCCGACTCGAAGCGCTCAACCGAAGGCTCGGGAGGCTCGGGGTCTTGGCGTTCACGCTGGTCTTCGTCTTCAGTATGCGATGCGAAGTGACGCGCGAGAAGCGCGGCCAATTGAGAGGCCTGGACGCGAAGTTCAGGCACGGCGGTGGTCTCCCAGAGAAGGCCTTTGCGCGCGGGGCCGATAGCGAAGAGGGAAGGCGAAGGATTGCCGCGCGAATCGATAAGCGCGCCGTGCGCGTCGACATCGAGGCCGAGGAAGAGAGCGTCGGGGCGTGCGAGGCGCTGGGCGAGAATGCTTTTGATGAGCGGCGCGTCCATGCGGCGGTAATCAGTTTCGGGGCCGGCGCAGTTGATGACGCGATCGACGCGCAGGAGGCGTTCGGCGTGAGTTTTGCGGTCGCGGAAGGCGATTTCGGCGCAATCGCTCGACTCGCGATAGCTGGTGATTCGTCCGGCGTGGAGAGTGGCCTGGCCGTCATGAAGAAGGCCGGCGATGGCGGCGCCGACTTCGGAGGCCATGCGATGGCGGTTGGCGTCCCAATAGGGACGGACGTGGCGAAGGAAGCGGCGGCGCTCGTCAAGAGGGAGGGATTGCCAGACCTGCTGGGTGACGGGGCGAAGCGCGTCGATGACCGGGCGCCAGTCGCAACCGGCGTGCGAGGCTGCGCGGAGCTGGGCGCGGACCAGACGGAGGAGGCCGCGAGTGGTTCGCGGACTTTGCTCGTTCCAAAATTGCGGCCACGGTTTTTCGGGCTGGTGAGGCTGCGGCAACAGGCCGCGGCGGGAAAGAATGTGGATGCGGCCGGAGAAGCCTTCGGACTTGAGGCTGAGCGCGATGTCAACGCTGGTGAGTCCGGAGCCGATGAGCAGGACCGTGCCGTTTTTGGGGACGTTTTCGAGCGCGGCAGGGGACCAGGGATAAGGAGCGTAGCGCGCGCAGCGGTCGGAGAGGCCGGCGACGTTGAGATTCGAAGGAGGGAAATTGCCGACGGCCAGGACGACGGTTTCCGTGACAAGCGCGGTGCCGTCGCTTAGGTGAACGTTGAAGCGGGAGCGATCGGGTACGAGGGAAGTGGCCTCGCCCCGGAAACAGCGGAAATTGCCGGCGCTGCGGTCGACGGCTTCTTGGAGCAGTTCGCCGACGTAGCGGCCATAGAGAGCGCGGGGGAGAAAATCCGTGGTTTGAGCGGATGAGTCGTAGTTCGCTTGGACCCAGCGGAGGAAATGATCGGGCTCGTCGGGGAGAGCGCTCATGCCGCCGGCGGGGACATTCAGCAAGTAGCAGCGGTATTTGGCGCCGTAGGCGACGCCGCGGCCGGGGGCGGAGCCATTGTCAACGAGGGCCACGGAGAGAGCTGGAAGGCGGCGCAAGAGATGCGCGGCGAGGACGGTGCCGCTGAAACCGCCGCCGACGATTACGACGTTAGACGTAGGATTGCGCAAAAGGCCGCCTTTCTTGCGGAAAGTAAAACTGAAGCCGCCTATTCCCGAGCGTACGAGTACGCCTGCCAATAGGAGCAATCGAGAGGCCAAAGGGCGCTGTCCCGAGTATTCTCATAAGGCGCTTCCAATCAGTGCTATACGAGCGGGATCGGTGATTGAATACGGCAGCGGTACCGCGCATGCGACGGTTAACTGGAAAAAGATTTCCGATGGGGTACGTTTATGGTCGAACTCCTTTTCGAGTGTTGTCGAGGCGGAGCGGCTACTCGATGCGGAGGGCGGACATGGGCGAAATGGAGGCAGCGCGGAGCGCGGGAATGATGGCGGCGGCGAATGAGCAGAGTGCGAGGGCGACGGCGGCGAGAGTGAGCGCGAGCGGGTCCCAGGAAGAGACGCCGTAGAGTTCGGAAGAGATGAGGCGGCCGGCGGCGAGAGCGAGCGGGATTCCCACGAGAAGGCCGATAAGCACGCGCTCGAAAGCTCCACGAAGAACGAGTTGAATGACGCTGGAGCGATCGGCTCCGAGAGCCATGCGAATGCCGATTTCGCCGGTGCGCTGTGCGACGGTGTAAGCGGTGACGCCGTAGAGCCCGACGGCGGCGAGGAGCAAAGCGACGATGCCGAAAAGTCCGGCGAGGCTGGCGACGGCGCGCTCCTCATCGAAGGAAAGCTCGACTTGCTCCTGGATGGTCCGGATGGAGGCGATGGCGATATTGGGGTCAATTGCGCCGAGCATGCGAGTGAGAACCGGTTCGAGCGTTCCGGGCGAAATGCTGGTTTCGAGGACGATTCCTCGAATGAGATGAGAGCGGAGTTCTGTTTTTTCCAGCAAGGCATCTTTGTAGGTTACGGGCTGAGATAGCGGGACGTAAAACATGGGAAAGGGCGGCAGCCGGAATCCCCAGCTGGCGAAGTGGGCGTTGCCGCACACGCCAATGATGCGGAACGTGCCGGCGTATTCCGGCATGTCCATACCGAAATGCTGGCCGATGGGGTCTACGCCGGGTTTGAAGAAGCGTTTGACGAAGGCCTGATTGACGACGGCGACGGGAGCGGTGGTCTCGTTGTCGGCGGAAGTGAAGTAGCGTCCGCGAATGAGGGGGACGCCAAGAGACTGGAGAAAGTTTGTGCTGACGCGATCCCAGGAGGACTCGAGTTCGTTGCTCGCGCCGGGCGCGGAGACTTGGCCCTGGATCTCGATGGTCTCGCCCCAATTGTCTGTGAGCGGGTTATAGAGGGCGAGGCCGGAACCGCGGACGCCAGGGATTTGCGCGAGGCTGTCTTCGATGCGGCGATAGAGAGCTGTTAGTTGCGGCGTAGTGCGGCCGGCTCCAGGATCGTGGAGAGAGACGAGGATGCGGCCTTTGATGGGAAAGCCGAAGTTTTGGCTTTCCAGATTGCCGAGGCTGCGCGCAAGCATGGCGGCTCCGGCGACGAGAGCGACAGAGAGGCTGAATTGGAGGATGAGCAGGGCTTTGCGCGCAAAAGTGGAGCGTCCGGCGGTGCTGCGGCCTGAACCGCGCAGGGCTTCGGCGGGATCAGTGCGCGTGGCGAACCAGGCGGGAGCGGCGCCGAAAATGATTCCGGTGAGGAGCGCCACGGCGAAAGCGAATGCGAGAACGATGAGCGAAGGCGCAGGGCTGATCGGCAGAGAGTGCAAGCCGGGAAACTCAAGCGCGAGAAGAAGGCGCGCGGCGGCGACAGCGACGAGGAGCCCGGCGATTCCTCCGGCGATCGCGAGGAGAACGCTTTCGGCGAGAGCCTGGGAGACGATTTGGCGCCGCGTGGCGCCCATGGCGAGGCGCACAGCGGTTTGTCCGCGGCGATTGACGGCGCGAGCGAGCAAGAGACTGGCGACATTGGCGCAGGCGATGAGCAGGACAAGTGCGCAGACGGCGAGAAGGATTTGCAGGCTGCGGCCGTAGTCTTCTTTCATTTCAGCGACGCCAGCGCCGGCAGGAATGACGTTGATGAACTGTTGGGGCAGGCCGCGGATTTCGTCCTGCATCCAGTTGGCGGGATAGCCGGCGTCATGCTGAATCCAAAGGCGCAGCGTGCCGGTGAGGCGGGCGGACATTCCGGCGGTGGAAGCGCCGGGGTGCAAGCGGCCAATCATACGAAGCCATGCGGAGACGGATTGGTGGAGGAGATTGCCGGGGCCGTCGATCAGCGGTTCCTGGTGAAGCGGGAGCCAAATCCCGGGCGGATCAGCACGGAGAGTTTCGCCGAAAAATCCGGGCGGGGCGACGCCGATGATCGTGAAAGAGTGGCCTTCGACGTCGAAAGCAGAGCCGATGATGGAGGGATCGGAGGCGTAGCGCAGTTCCCAGGCGCGGTGGCTGAGGACGGCAACGGGAGCAGAACCTTCGGTGTCATCTTGCGCTGTGAACAAGCGACCTGCAAAAGGGCGAATGCCGAGAGTGGAGAAATAGCTGCCGTCGACGTATTCGGATATCAGGGGGCGCGCGACGGATTCGACGCCCTCGCGGCGCACGCTCATGTGAGATTCGCCGGACTGAAAGGCGGTGGTTTCTGCAAATTCGGGCGATTGAGATTGGAGAAGCTGGTAGAGCGGGTAGGAATACATGCCCCAGCGATCCTGCGAGCCGCTTTGGACGCAGCAACTGTTGCCGTCGCCGACGCGGTAGAGCGTGGCGGGATCGGAGACGGGCAAGGAGCGGAGCATGACGGCGTGGATAAGAGTGAAAATTGCGGTGGTGCCGCCGACGCCGATGGCGAGAGTGAGTACGGCGGAAGCGGTGAAGACCGGCGCGAGGCGAAATTGCCTGAGCGCGTAGCGGAGATTGAAGAGCAAGTTTCGGATGGCCGCCCCCTCTTTAAGCGATACGGAATCGAGCCCGTGCTTGTTTAGCCCGCAATGTGTTTAGACGAGGGAAGGCGCGATTGGTGAGGCAGCATTGAGAGGAAAGATTTCGACGGCGGGAGGGCTGCGGTGGGCTGCGGCGGGGTCAGGGAATGGGAGATCGCTGGCGGAAGGAATAGAGCCGGTGTTTGGCAAATCGTGACGGGCTTTTCGCGAGACGTCCAAGCCAAGAGCTTCGATGCAGCGCCGGTCTTCTGGGGTAGCTTCGACGAAGAAGCGCAAAAGGCATGTCGGATGGCGAGTGTTAAAAATTTAATGCGCCGCGTCACAGTCATTTCATAAGCGAGTCAACTTCCCATAACAGCAGACGCCTATACCGCTCAGCGGGGGTGTGAGCCCAGCGAGCCCTCGCCGTTCGAATCGTGCGGATGTGAAAAGGAGGAAGGGATGAGCAGGAATCTGAGGACTTGCTTGTTTGCAGCGGCATTATTGGTGGCGACGACGGCGACGCGGCGGCTCTCCGCCGGTCCATGGCCGGGGCAGTGGAGCGGCCACGATCACGGCATCCGGCACGTGCTGCTGATCAGCATCGACGGAATGCATGCGTTGGATTTCATCAATTGCGCGAAGGGAATCAGCGGAGTGAATGGAGGGGAGCCGTATTGTCCCAATCTGGCGGCGCTCAAACAGACCGGTATCGACTATCTGGACGCAGCGACTTCGAAGCCGTCGGATTCGTTTCCGGGATTGATGGCGCTGATGACCGGAGGGTCTCCGCGCAGCGTGGGAGCGTTTTACGATGATGCATATGACCGGTCGCTGGATCCGCCGGTGATTGCAACCGGCGACGGACTCGCCGGCGGCAGCTGCACAGCAGGCGCCACGCCGATGGGCTACACCACGGAATACGACGAGGGAATTGATATCAACCAGACGGTGCTGAACGGCGGAGCGCCAGCCGGAGTGGATGGAGGAATCGCGTCGATTGATTCGCTGAGGCTGGACCGCGATCCGAGCAAAGGGTGTGCGCCGGTTTACCCGTGGAATTTTGTGCGCACCAATACAATTTTTGGCGTGGTGCACGCGGCGGGGGGATACACCGCGTGGTCTGACAAACATCCATCCTATTCGGCCGTTGCCGGCCCGGGAAACGGCAGCAACCTGGACGATTACTATGCGCCAGAGATCAATTCGATTCCGGTGGGGCTGCCGGGGGTGAGCGCGGGAGCGATGAGTTGTGATCCGCTGCCGGATCAGACCCAGGTGTCCGCATCGGATACGTGGACCAACAGCTTCCAGAACATTCAATGCTACGACACGCTGAAGGTCAACGCGATCCTGACGGAAATCAGCGGAAGGACGCACAACGGAGCGAAGCCAGCTCCGATACCAACGATATTCGGGATGAATTTCCAGGCCGTGAGCGTCGGGCAGAAGCTGATCGAGAAGAGCATCAGCACGACGGGCGGTTACGTGGACTCGGAGGGAACTCCAACACAGTCACTGCTGGGGGAGATCGAGTTCGTGGACGCGGCGATTGGGCAAATGGTAGCGGCGCTCAAGAGCAACGGCGTCTATGATTCGACGCTGATCGTGATCACCGCGAAGCACGGGCAGAGCCCGATCGATTCGTCGCGGTATACGGGGATAACGACAACGGGACCGGTGACGACTTCGCCGGCGACGATTCTGGCGACTGCGGGGTGCATACCGTTCTCCGAATCGCCGTTGAATCCGACCGGGTTGGGGCCGACCGAGGATGATGTTTCGTTGGTGTGGCTGAACAGCAGCTGCACGACGGCGAGCGCGGTGGCCATGTTGGAGGCGCAATCGCCGGCGACGAACAATATCGCGGGCATCGGCGAGCTGTTCTGGGGCCGGGGAATTACCCAGCTCTACAACGCGCCGGGGCTGCCGCCGTTTGGCGATCCGCGGACGCCGGACATTCTGACCACACCGAATATCGGCGTGACTTACTCCGGCAGCACAAAGAAGCTGGCCGAGCACGGAGGGTTCGCGCACGACGACACGAACGTGATGATGTTGCTGTCGAATCCGAACTTCACACCGAAAACAGTGACGACACCGGTGCAAACGATGGAGGTGGCTCCGACGATCCTGGAAGCGCTGGGGCTGGATCCGATGGCCCTGCAGTCGGTGCAGATCGAAGGCACGACGGTGTTGCCCGAAGCGTTCGACCACCACTAAAACAATGAGCCTGCCCCTGCCGGGGCGGCGGATTCCCAGGAGCGAGAAGAGCGCGGCGAGGATGCCGCGCTTTTCTTTTTTTGTGGGCGCTTGCTGAGAGCGTCACAACAATTGTGCCGGGGACGGTGTCGAGCGCACGGCTAGCGCTGGTGAAAGCGGGCGAGGGCCCATGGGCCGCCCCATAGAGCAATGGCGATGAAGAGGCTGGACCACAGGGCGGGGTGATCTTGCCGGTCGGGAATGGCGTAGAGGCCGAGGGTCGTGGGGAGATGAAGCGTGAAGACCCAGATCGCGTACATCAGGCCGAGGCAGGCGGCGGCCCAGCGAATCAGAAATCCGGTGGCGATGCTCAGGCCGGCGGCGATGAATGCGGCGCCGAAGAAACCGATCCAGAAGACGTGCCAGGGAATCCATCCGGGAATGAGCGTGCCGATGGGAGCGAGAGCGAGGAAGTGGTCGACTCCAAAAACGACGAGGGAAAGCGCGAGGAGGTAGCGGCTGGTAAGTTCAAACCAATGCGGCGTCTCCTTTTGGCCCGGCAAGAGCCAAGCGAGCGCGGCAATCGCGAGAGGCTCGAAGACGACGGTGCGCAAACCCATGCTGGCCGGGATGGCGAGGTTTTTCGGTGCGTTGAGGAGCACGGCGCCCAGAAACATGAGATTGCCCACGACCATCGCGGACGGTTTCAGCGTGTGCGGGAAGAGGATGCCAATGCCGCAGAGCACCAGGACTGCGCCGAAGGCGTAGGCGAGCCAGGGAATGGGAGGCAGGAAGGGAAGAACCGGGACGACTTCGAACCGCGGATGGGACGGCAAGCGGTAGAGAAAAATGACGCGCTGGGCGCAAGTGAGCGTTTCGACGCCGAGGCCGATGATGGCGAGAGCGAAGATGGGCCGGCCGGAGCTGAGCACCACGGCGGTCGCGCGTGGGAGCTGGGCGCTTTCGAATTGCACCGATTCCGTCATGGCGCGGAACCAGGGAGCGTTTCAGCAGCGCGCGCAGAGCGATTTTGGCCGAGATAATCGGCGACAATCCAGGCCGCTCCGGCAATCGCCAGATTCTCCAGATTTTCAGACCAGTTGAAGGTATCGTGCACGTTTCCAAAACATACGGGCAGCCAGATCAGCACGCCGAAGCCGATGAGCATTGCGGTGGTCAACTGAGCGGCGAGAAGGTCGAGGCGCCTGCAGAGCAGGGCGATGGCGGCGAGAAAAAAGGCAAAGGTGGTGGCCCAGGCCCAGAAGTGTTGCCCTCCGGGAATCCACTTCGGGACAAGCTCGGCGGTATGGGCGAAAAATTCGATTTGTTCAATTGCGAAGGAGATCAGGCAGAGGGCGAAGGAGATGCACGCGAACTGAGCCAACTTCGATAGCTGCTGGGAAATGCCGCGGCCAAGCGTGGCGCAGAGGATCAGCGCTCCAGCCGCCTTGGAGAATGGATAGAAGAATGCGCCCCAGGTGTAATAGACCTTGGGGTTGGCGATGATGCTCGGTATCCAAGTGAAAGCGAGAAGGGAAAAGAGAATGGCAAGGGCGATGGCTCCGGCGCGCGCCGTCTTTTGCCATTGAATCGCCAGGCCGGCGAGAATCTCAACGGCCGCGATAAGGTACATGAGCATGGCGCGGTGCGGAAGCGTGGCGAGCGACTGGGTTTGCTGCAACACGAAAAAGGCGTGCCAGGCGAAAGTGAAGATGCCGAAAAGGATGGCGGCCAGTCCGAGAACGTAGCGTCCGAGATGGATTTTCATGGTCTCATCCTAATCCACGAATCGTGCAGCGAAGAACCGAATTGTCTGCGATCCGGCGCCACTTTGAATGGCGATGCCAGTTGTTAAAGGTGCGCCAGACCAGAGCCAGAACGCCGAAACCGATGGCGGCTAATCCGAAGACGTGACGTCCGAGCCTTGGCTTCATGTCGGCTAGGGTGCGTAGTGGCGCACCGACAGGGAGATGGGCAGACCGACGACGAACCAGTGTTGGACAAATTCGGTGGCGGCGTGCACGAAGGTCATGTGGCCCAATGGCGCGGCCGAGAGCGGCAGAACGACCAGATGCATGAAGATAAAAACGAGAGCGCCGTAGGCCATGCCGCAGAGGATGGCGCGATGGACAAGAAATTTCAACTTGCGGCTGACGAGGTAGTAGACGGTGGCGGCGCCCAGAGCGATGACGAACTGCAGCACGAATCCCAAGGCCACGCTGGCGTTGCCGTCCTGAAACGATTGGCGGCCGAGCAAGCCGCTGGCAATGATTTGCGGGATCAGAGCGGGATGACGCGGGCTGTAGACGACGATGGCGTAGAGCAAATCGAGGGCGCCGACAATTACCCCACCTACGCCGATGGCGAGGAGAGGGCGCCGGCTTGAAGCCGGTGAAGCTGCGAGGACGCCGTTGGTTGAGGTGGTCATGATGGAGGCCAGTCCGTGCGGTGTTACGGTCCTTTCCTAAGAATTCATTCGACGCGCCAATGGTGCGGGCCGCGGGCGCCGCGAATCAACGGCCTACTGCGCGTTGGTCACTAAAGGCACGTTCTTCATCTCCGTGATTTGCTTGATGGCGATGGCGTGCGTGCCGGATCGTTCAAACACCTGCCCCGTGGCTTTGACATACTTGCCGAGGAAAGGCATCAATCGTTGCCGCTGGTCCTTGTCCGGCATGGAGTCCGAAATTGGAATGTAGATGACGCCGTCTTTGGAAAGGATGATCAGCGGCGAACCGTTTTTTGCGCATTGCACCGCGCAGTCCATGTTGAACCTGGTTGCGGTGGCCTGTTCGTTTTGGATGGGGCAAGAGATGTCGCGAACAAGACCTTCAATGGTGGATGGTTTGTCGGCTTGCGCAAATGCCGACGGCGTCAGCACAGCGGAGACCGCCATTCCCAGCAGGGCGAGCAAGACAGAGCGTTTCATATAGCGTCCTCCATGCGAGTTACTTCGCGAGGGCATCGCGGTTTGCCTTGGCCCAGGCACTGTCCTTGGGTACGGCCTTCAGCGGCGGACCGCCCTCGGTGCCGCAGGAGCAGGGGCCCTCGGTCTTGGCCTCGGTCATGCAGAAGCAGGATTTGGTTTTCAGGCAGGCGCAGACGTAGACGAGTTTGTCTTCTGCCTGAGTGGTGTTGGCGGGCGGATTTTGGGGCTGGTTCTGAGTGCCGCCGCTCGCCGGGATCAAGGCCATGAGGACGAGCAAGGCCAAGGTGATAACGGGGATTCTGATTTCAGTTTTCAGCGCATTCCGCATGATTGTCCTTGGGGAGCCAAAGTGAGATGCGGCGTCGCGGCGGCCGACGCTGCGGCGCAGCTCTGGAGGACTCCCCCGCGGGACAGGATGATACTGAAAATGGCCACACGCAATATCCACTTGACGATCTTTTGATATAGCCATTATCATCGGGGCACTATGAAGAAAGTGGCTTCCGGAATTTCCCCGGTGATCGCCGTCAACAAGAGCGCCACGGCGTCGCTCTACCGGCAGGTGTATGAGGGTTATCGCAAGGCGATCATGGAGGGGAACGTGCGGGCGGGGCAGCGAGTGCCGTCCACGCGAGTGCTGGCGATGGAACTGGGAATCTCACGCATTCCGGTGTTGAGCGCGTACGCGCAACTGCTGGCCGAGGGCTACTTGGAAAGCCGCGTGGGTTCGGGGACGATTGTGTCGAGGTCGCTGCCGCAGCGCGGGACGGCGGTTCAGACTCCGAACGCCGAGTCGGCGAAAATCAGCTCGCGGAAGCGGCCGCTCTCAAAAGGGTGCCTGCGTCTATCGAGCCGAAAGGATTTTTATCGCCGGCGCGGCATGGGGATGTTCGTAGCCAGTCAAGTTGCGTTTGAGCATTTCCCGCTGCAGGTGTGGAACAGCCTGGTGACGCGGCACATCCGCAGGACGAACGCGAAGTCGCTCGACTATGGCGACCCGATGGGGCTCAAGGAGCTGCGCGAAACGATCGCCGCGCACCTGCGAACGGCACGCGGAGTACGGTGCGAAGCGGACCAGATCATCATCGTCAGCGGCTCGCAGCAGGGACTGGAGGTGACGGCGCGGGTGCTGCTGGACCCGGGGAATCGCGTGTGGATGGAGGAGCCGGGGTACGGGTTTGCGCAAGGTGTTTTTGCGTCCGGAGGATGCGAGATTGTACCGATTCCTGTGGACGCGGAGGGCTTGAACGTTGCCGCCGGGATAAAGAAATGCCGCACAGCGCGGGCGGTGTTGGTCACGCCGTCGCACCAGTATCCGCTGGGGGTGACGATGACGGCCTCGCGGCGGTTCCAATTGCTGGATTGGGCGGAGCGTTACGGCTCTTGGATCATCGAGGATGATTACGACAGCGAGTATCGCTATGAAAGCATGCCGGTCACTTCCTTGCAAGGACTCGACGGCAACGCGCGCGTGGTGTACATCGGGACGTTCAGCAAAGTGCTGTTTCCTTCTTTGCGGTTAGGCTACATCGTGGTTCCGGCGGACCTGGTCGATCGTTTTCTCGCGGTGCGCTTTGCGATGGACATCGGCCCGGCGAATTTCTATCAGGCGGTGCTTGCGGATTTCATTCGCGAGGGCCATTTTTCGCGGCATATTCGAAGGATGCGGGCGGTTTACGCGGAGCGGCGCAGCGTCTTGATTGAGAGCATTCGCAGGGAATTGGGGCCGGCGGCGGAGATACAGGGCGCCGAGGCGGGCATGCATGTTTGCGTCACCTTGAAAGGGATTTCCGACCTGGAGATCGCCGAGCGCGCCGCGCGGCAGGACCTTTGGCTGATACCTCTCTCGCGGCTTTACTTGGGCAAGGCGACGCGGCAGGGATTCATCCTCGGATTTGGCAGCACGCCGGTGGAGGAAATACCGGGCGCGGTGCGCAAACTGCGGGCCATGATCGGTTCGACGTCCAGCGTAATATGCCGACGGTAGGCGGAAAAAGCGCAGGCGCCGGAGCCGAAATTAAAGCAACGTCCGCCGGGCGTTACGTTCTTCCCAGGTGCACGGAGCCGAAGCCGGTCTCGAGTTCGACGGGCGAGCCGCCTTTACCGAGCTGGCCGCGCAGGGACGAGTGGCTGGAGGTTTCGGTGACGTTGAGCGGCACATCGGTCGAGACGTGGCCGAAACCGCTGGATGCATCGATGTTGGCGTCCAAATCCGAGGGGACGCGCAGAGAGACATCGCCGAAGCCGGACTCAAGCCGCCAGTCGGAGTGAATTTCCGAGCCGGACTCGGCTTCGGCGCGGACGCTGCCGAATCCACTTTTCAATTCCAGCGAGTCGAAGCGGCCGTCGGCAGTGATGTCGCCGAATCCGGTTTCGCCGTGGAGCTGGCCGCTGAATTCAGGAAAGTGAATGCCTCCGAAGCCGGTATCGACGCGCGCTTGCGCGTGGAGATTGTCTCCGCGAATGTCGCCGAAGCCGGTGTGCAGATCCAGATGAGAGCCGGAGGGCACTTCGAGGTCGATATTCACTTTGGGCGAGCGCCAGTGAAACCATCCGCCGCCGTGATTTTCGGGGGTGCGCACGCGAATTTCAACGTGGTTGCCATCCTGAGAGTCGGAGACTTCGACGTCGGAGGGAATGCTCCAGTAGTTGGTGGTGACGTCGGCGTGAATGGAGTTCGACGCGCCGTGGACGATATGCAGAGTGCCATAGTCGGCCTCGACGCGCAGCTCGGCAGCAGCCCCGCCGGAGACGGTCCAGGATTTGGACCAGTTGCCGTCGGCCAGCGCCGCGGGAGCTGCGCAGAGCAAACAGACGGCCCCGAAA
>JASHQB010000090.1 GCA_030037775.1 Candidatus Acidiferrales bacterium | reverse complement strand
CACCATGAGCGGTGTGGGCCGGCATCTCGGACGCCTCTTCGAGCGTTTGCGCGCCCAAGATACTCAGCGCGCCCTGGCCATTTCCGTGATGCGCGCTCAGGACGACGAGCGCCGCCGCGTCGCCCGCGAACTTCACGACAGCACCGGCCAATATCTCGCGGCTCTGGCCTTGGCCGTCGACGCCGCCCGTACCAATGGCGGCGTGCCTGCGGGCGCGGTTCGCAAGCTCGAGGAAGCTTCGGAAATCATCAACCACTGCTCCGCCGAAGTCCGCACACTTTCCCATCTGCTGCATCCGCCGCTGCTCGAGGAGCTTGGCCTGGCTTCCGCGGTGAATTGGTACGTGCAGGGTTTCGCCGAACGCAGCGGCCTGAAAATCGAAGTCCAAGTCCCCGCGCGGCTGCCGCGCTTTGATCATTCCGCGGAGCTCGCGCTCTTCCGCGCCCTGCAAGAGTCCCTCACCAACATCCATCGCCACTCCGGCAGCAAGACCGCGTCGGTGAAAATTGACGCCAGCGACGATCTCCTGACTTTGGAGGTGCGCGATCAGGGGACGGGAATCGAGTCGGACACACTCGGCGACTGGTTTGGAAAGAAGCGCCGCCCCGGGGTGGGCATCAGCGGCATGCGCGAACGAATGAAGGACCTGGGCGGCACGCTGGAAATCGCTTCGACCCTTGCTGGCGCCACCGTGCGCGCTACCGTTCCTGTGCGCGCCGCCACGGCGTCGTCTGCTGAGGCCGCGCCGCTTGCCGACCCGCTACCGGCAGCCCCGCCCCGCGCCAAACCCGTTACCGCCGGCGCCAAGTAGTTCCGGCATCTCCGCGGGAACCGGCGCACCGTGCGGCACCTCGTATTTCTTCGGCGCGCAAGAGGCCGAGTTCAGCCGTGCCACATCTCTCCGCATCTCCGGTGCCTCGCGCAAATGTTTCAGCGTCTCGCGCAGGATATTCGCAGCGGCTTTGTCGCGCGGCATCGCCAGCCGGTAATGCATCCATTTTCCTTCGCGCCGCGCCGCAACCACGCCGGCCCGCCGCAAGTACGCCAGATGGCGCGAAATCTTCGGCTGGCTCAACCGGAGGATCTCCACAAAATAGCAGACGCAGACCTCGCGTCCGGCGATCAGGTTCAGCAGGCGCAAGCGCGTGCGATCCGCCAGCGCGCGGAAGACGTCGTGAATCGCCGGCATTTGCGGTGCGCTGGCCATGCGCGCATTCTATCACGGCATATATGCGTGTTGACATATATGTCGGCGGCGTGTAGAGTGCCGCACATATTCGCGCATGCGGATATGTTGCGGGGGGCCAGAGAAAGCGCCGATGCTAGGACGGTACAACGTTTTGTTTCTCTGCACCGGGAACTCCGCGCGTTCCATCATGGCCGAAGCCATCATGAACCGCAAAGGTCTGCCGGCGTTCACCGCCTTCAGCGCAGGGAGCCATCCCAAGGGCGAGGTTCATCCGGCGGCGCTTCGCCAAATCGAAATCGCGAACCTCCCCGCGCAAGGCTTGCGCAGCAAGAGTTGGGACGAATTCGTCGCGCCCGATGCTCCGAAGATGAATTTTGTCTTCACCGTTTGCGACAACGCGGCGAAGGAGGTCTGCCCCGTCTGGCCCGGCCAGCCGATGACCGCTCACTGGGGGGTGCCGGATCCCGCCGCGGTGCAGGGAACTCCGGAGCAAATCGATAAGGCCTTCCGCGACGCTTTCATGATTCTGGACCGCAGAATCAGCCTGTTCCTTTGCCTTCCGCTTTCCAGCTTGGATCAGTTGGCAATCAAGAAAGAAATCGACCGCATCGGCCGCCAATGACCAGCTCCTTGTCGCGGCGCTTCGCGGCGGAGTTCGTCGGCACCGCGTTTCTTGTCGCCGCCGTAGTCGGCTCCGGCATCATGGGTGAGAAGCTGAGTGGCGGAAACGTGGCTATCGCGCTTCTGGCAAACACCGTAGCTACGGGCGCTGCGCTTGTTGCGCTGATTCTCGCCTTTGGGCCTATCTCCGGCGCGCATTTGAATCCCGTCGTGACGCTCGCCGGCGCTCTCGAGCGCGGCATCGCGTGGCGCGAAGTTCCGCATTACGTCCTGGCGCAAATCACCGGCGGCATTTGCGGAACCGTTCTCGCGAATCTGATGTTCAGCCTTCCGGCCGTCTCCGTTTCCCAACGCGTGCGCGGCGGGCCGGCGCAATGGCTCAGTGAATTCATCGCCACATTCGGTTTGCTCGTCGTGATCTGGGGATGCACGCGGCTGCGCTCCAATGCCGTGGCCTTCGCCGTGGGAGGCTACATCACCGCAGCGTATTGGTTCACGGCGTCAACTTCGTTCGCGAATCCCGCCATCACAATTGCGCGGACCCTCAGCGACACGTTCGCGGGAATTCGTCCGCACGACGCTCCTGCGTTTATCGCCGCCGAATTGGCGGGCGGAATCGCCGCCACGTTTTTCTTCCGCTGGCTCTCGCCTCGCTTGCCGGCGGCCGCGAAAGACGTGATCCTGCCGCACCGCGCCCGCGAGTGAGCCCAGGGACGGGCGATGGCCTGCCTGTGTGCAAAAACGAGCGGTGTTAGAACCGGATGACGATCGCCTCGGAGATTTGGAAATTGTGCTGATGGAGAGGTAGCCCCGCCGCGGCCCCGCGGTAGGTCACGATGGTATCGCCAATGTCGAAGCGCAGCGCCGCGTGCTTCGTGGGACGGTATTCGACGGCCTCGCCATAATTGAACGCGAAATCCGTCGCGTGCGTCAAACCCAGCACCGCCAGAGGGCTGGAAGATGCGGCGGCCTGATAGCCAAGCCGCGCCGTGAATTCCGGGATGTCCGCCATCGCCGCCACGGACTGTAGCGTGGACCCACCCTGCGATTGCCCCAACACGCTGCTGAAGTTTACGAATCCCGGCCGCACCACGCTGTATAAGCCCCACCGCCGCGTCGTCGGCCCCAGCCGCATGCCGAAAAGCCCCTCGGTGGTGCGCCCGCCGGTATTGGCAGTGGACGGATCCCCATTCGCGCCGAAAAAATTCATTTCCGAATCGATCCCCAGCCAGCTCGAGAAGTTATACGTGAGGTTGGCGCCGAGGCCGTTGTCGACCGTCGCGCAGTTCGTGGATGTGTTGCACTGTGAAGGCAAGTCGAGCGTCGCGTAATGCCCGCCCAGTTCCCATTTGGAGTTGTCCGCGAAGTTTTGTGCGCGCGCGCTGCCAGGCAGGCAAATCACCAGGACCGCGATGCCAGCCAGAAGAAAAACCAGATGCCTTCCGAGGGCCGGGAATGAACAGCGCATACTCATCTCCTGCACGTCGTCCGGGCGCCACAGACGGCGCCATTATCACCCCCGTTTATCCTCCGCGCAAGCGCAAATCGCCAGGGCAGCAGTCCTCAAATCTTATCCCTTGCCGCCTTCCAAATATACGGCCGGCTCTCCGCGTTCAGCCCCCGCGATAGCCTGCATCGCGCCGGCCGTCGGCGCTTTCCCCTGATCTGCCGAGAGCGTTGTTGACTTGACGCAAATCAGAACCCTAATATATGCAGCGCATGGCGGCTCTTGATTCCCTGGCTGGTTCGGCCATCTCTCATTACCGCGTTCTTGAAAGGCTCGGCCGCGGCGGAATGGGTGTTGTCTATAAAGCCGAGGACACTCGTCTAGGCCGCCTAGTCGCCCTGAAATTCCTCCCCGAAGGCATGGCCGAAGATGCGCAGGCGCTTAACCGCTTTCGCCGCGAAGCGCAAGCGGCTTCCACGCTGAATCACCCCAGCATCTGCACCATCTACGATGTGGGTGAGGGGGAGGGCAAAGCGTTCATCGCCATGGAATACCTCGATGGCGTGACCTTGAAGCACAGAATTGCGGGTCGGCCCCTCGATGCGGAAACGCTGCTGACTCTCGCGATCGAAATCGCCGACGCCCTCGATGCCGCCCACGCCAAGGGCATCATCCATCGCGACATCAAGCCGGCAAACATTTTTGTTACCACCCGAGGACACGCGAAAATCCTGGATTTCGGGCTCGCCAAGGTGCTCGCTTCGCAGCACGCCACGGGCGCCGCATCGTCGCGCGGAGTCTCGGCTCAAGCCACGGCGGACGCCGCTCCGGACTTGACTAGCCCCGGCAGTTCGCTCGGTACCGTGGCTTACATGAGCCCGGAGCAGGCCCGCGGCGAAGAACTGGACGCACGCACCGATCTCTTTTCTCTCGGCATTGTGCTCTATGAGATGGCCACCGGCGAGTTGCCCTTCGGCGGCAGCACTACCGCCGTGATTTTCAACGGCATTTTGAATGCGACGCCCAAGCCCGTCACCAAGGTCAACGCCAAAATGCCGGCGGAGCTCAACCGCTTAGTCGCCAAGACGCTCGAAAAGGACCGCGACCTTCGCTGCCAAAGCGCCGCCGAGCTGCGCGCTGACTTGAAGCGTTTGAAGCGCGACCTCGATTCCGGCGGCATGGATTCCGCTGCGAGCGCTTGGCCGGCGAATCCAGGGGGAGCCGCCGTTGCCCCGCGTTCCGTCCCGAAGAAGAAAACCGTCGCTGTGTTGTACTTCGAAAATCTCGGCGGGGCCAAAGAGGACGAGTATTTTCGCGATGGTATGACCGAGGACATCGTCACGGAGCTCTCGAAAATCGGCCGCCTCGAGATTTATCCGCGCTCGGAGATGCTGCCGTTCCGCGACAAGCCGGTTACCGCGCCGGAAGTCGGCGAAAAACTCGGCGCCATGTACGTTCTCGAAGGTTCCATCCGCCGCGCCGGAAATCGTCTGCGCATCACCACGCAACTGGTCGAGAGCGCCACGCGCCACTCCGTCTGGGCCGAACGTTACGATCGCCAAATGGAGGATGTCTTCACCATTCAGGGTGAGATTTCGCTGAGTATCGCAAAGGCCTTGGAGATCACTCTCTCGCCCCAGGAAGAGAAAGTGATCGCGCGAAAGCCGACTGCCAACCCTCAGGCGTACGACTTTTATCTCCGCGGCCGCAATTACCTTCGCCAGAGGCAGTTTGAGTACGCGCTTGCCATGTACGAGGAAGCCGCCAAACTGGATCCGAATTTTGCGCAGGCGTACGCCGGGATTGCGCGCGCCTGGGGCGAGAAGTTCGAACTGCACAACCCCAGCCCGGAGTACATCGAAAAGGGCCTGGAGGCATGCGCCCGGGCGGAGAAGCTGGCGCCGGATTTGCCGGAAGTCTTGGCCGCGCGGGCGCGCATTCTCTACGCCCAACAGCAGTATGAAGGCTCCATCCGTCTGGCTCGCCGCGCCATCGAATTGCAACCGGAATGCGAAGGCGCCCACGACGTGCTCGGGCGCTCGTATTTCGCCGCCGGACGTTACGAAGACGCGGCGCAACTGGCCGATAGCGCGCTCGAAGTCGTTAGCAACGATTACAACGCGCTGATTCCCCTCATCAACTCCCTCGAGAAACTGGGGCGCGTCGCGGACGCGGAACGTTTGCGCCGCCGCGAGATGGAAGTGCTGGAAAGCCAGCTCCGCCAATTTCCCGACGATGTCCGCGCGCGCGTCTTGCTCGGCGCCGACCTGGCTACCTTCGGCCAGGCGGACGAAGCCATTCGCCATGTGCGCATCTCCGTGGCCATGCGTCCCACAGATTCCAATGTGCTCTACAATGCGGCTTGCACCTACGGCATCCTCGGACTAAGGGCCGAGTCCCTCGAGGCGTTTCGCCGTTGCGTCAAGGCCGGCTATTCCAACCTGGATTGGTGCACCAAAGATCCCGACCTAACAATCCTCTACGATGACCCTGAATTTAAGCGCCTTGTCAAAGGCTCCGTCGCCCCGCCCGCCTGAACGCGAACAATCCCGCAGCTCTAGAACGCTGCCGCTGCTCTATTCCGAGAGAGACCCACCCGAATCGAGTTAGAATGACGCAGCATCTGATGACCTAGTCCGGGTCAGTCCCGCGCGTGAAGCAGCGGACAACGAAAGGAGCGGCCGTGGGTGTGATTGCGATTTTCGGCCTGGCCCTGATGGCGGTGATTCTCTGGGACGTCTTCGAGACCATCATTCTGCCGCGCCGCGTGACGCGCCGTTTCCGCCTGGCGCGTTTGTTTTATCGCTCGACCTGGCGTCCGTGGCGCGCCATCGCATGCCTGCTCCAGAGTAGAAAAAGCCTCCGCGAAACTTTCCTTGGCTACTACGGGCCGCTGTCGCTGCTCGCGCTTTTCGTGGTGTGGGCCGTCGGCCTGATTTTCGGCTTCGCTCTGTTGCACTATGGTGCCGGCTCCGGCATCAACCTCGCTCCTGGTCAGAAGCCTGGCTTCTGGAGCGATCTGTATATGAGCGGCACTACGTTTTTCACCCTCGGCCTGGGCGACGTGACGCCGCGTACCGAAGCCGCGCGCATTATCACCGTGTTTGAGGCCGGCCTGGGCTTCGGCTTTCTCGCCCTGGTCATCAGCTACTTGCCCGTTCTCTACGGCGCGTTTTCCCGTCGCGAAGTGGAGATCTCGCTCCTCGACGCGCGTGCCGGCTCGCCGCCCAGCGCCTCCGAAATGCTTCGCCGCGTCGCGCAGCGCAACAACCCGCAGGCCTTTGAGCAGACTCTTCACGACTGGGAGATTTGGTCCGCCGGGCTGATGGAAAGCCACTTGTCGTATCCCGTGCTCTGCTATTTCCGTTCCCAGCACAACAATCAATCCTGGCTCTCCGCGCTTACTACCGTGCTCGACGCTTCCGCGCTGCTGATCGCCTATACGCAGGGCCATCTCAAGTGGCAGGCGAAACTCACGTTTGCGATTTCGCGCCATGCGCTCGTCGATCTGTCGCAAGTTTTGAACAGCCCGCCGCGCGATTTCGACGAAGAGCGTCTGCCGCCCGAAGAATTGCAGCAGTTGCGCAAACTCCTGATCGGCGCCGAGCTTTCCACCTGCTGTCCGGAGGAAGACCAGCGCCTCGCCGAGCTGCGCCGTATGTACGAGCCCTACGCGCGTGCGCTTTCCGACCGGTTGCTGATGCCCATCGGCAAATGGGCGCCGGAAGCGCAGGTCGTCGACAACTGGAAGACCTCCGCCTGGGCGCGCATCTCTGCGGGGGAATTCGACGCCTCCCCGCTCGCCGAGGTCGACGACCGCGAACATTTCTGATTTCCTGTCCGCAGGGAGTTTTGGCGCGATTACAAAGAACGGAAGCAGAATGAAGCGAAACGCGAACTACAAGGTCGATCTCCCCGAGAATCTAAGAAGTGACCCGCAGTACGCGGCCCAGTACCTTACGGCTGCAAAGGCGGATTCAACCGAGGCATTTCTCGTCGCGCTCCGGGACGTCGCCGAAGCGCAAAAGGGCATGAAGAAACTCGCCGAGCAGGCGAGAGTCAACCGCGAGAACCTCTACCGCGCCCTTTCGCGGCGCGGCAATCCACGGGTCGATACGCTGGACTCTGTGTTGGCTGTTCTGGATATGACCGCAACCGTTCAACCGCGATCTGCTTCGGCCTAAGAACTGAAAGGCGAAATAAGGCGAGTCGCCGGCGTCGCCGCGGCTCGGTTTAATTCCGCCGCAAAACTAAAATCGTTCGGTCATCGTGCTGCCGCACGCCACGCGAAAAATTCTTCACTTCCGCCAGGCAAGCGCCCGTGAGCGCCTCTGGTTCCAGAGCGTCGCGGCCGTTCAGAAACTGTGCCAGGCGCCGCAGACCGTATTCGTTGCTCGCGCCGTCCAGCGATTCGGTCAGCCCGTCCGTGTAAGAAACCAGGCTTTCGCCGCGCTTGAGTTGCAGCCTTTCCGAGGGATAAGTTCCCGCGCCGAACATCCCGAGCGGCATGCCCTTCGCTTCCAGCGACCGTACTTCACCGTCTCTCAGCAAAAACACCGGTAAATGCCCAGCGTTGCACAACTCCACGGCGCCGGAAACGGAAGCGCGCCCGCACACGAGCGTTGCGTATTGTCCCGCCGTGGTGCTTTCGCAAAACAAACGGCTCACGCGCGCAACCAGTTGATCAAGCGGCAGGTTGCTGTTCACCAAACTGCGAAAAATCCCGTGCAACTGGGTCATGAGCAGCGACGCGGCCACGCCCTTTCCAGAAACGTCGCCGAGCGCGAAAAACACGTCGCCCGACGCTCCGTCTGGAATCACATCGCAATAGTCGCCGCTGACGATGCCGGCGGGCTCATAACAATAGTGAAGCTTCCAGCCGCCCGCGTTGATGTCGTGCGGCGGCAGCAGGGCGCGCTGCACTCCGGACGCAAGCTCCAGGTCCTGCTCCAGCGCGCGGCGCTGCTGCTCATCCAAGTGATCCAGGCACATGCGCACCAGCGGGTCGGCGATCAGGCGCTCCGCTTCTACCGTATCGTGGCACTGCCCGCAGATTCCGAACGTGCCATCGCGCATTCGCTCCAGCGCCGCGTCGACTTCCGTAAGCAGAGCCTCGATGGAAGTATTTGCGGCGGGCGTCGCCATGGCCGCTTGCAGTCTTTTCCGGCGATCTTCCAGCTTCGACTGCAGATAGGTTTCAGTGATGGTCTCCACGGTCCCTCCTCGCTCGCGCAGCGAGTTTACTCGAAAGCCTGAACGGGTGATATCCGCTTTTGAACGTCAAATCGCGCCGCTTGTGCCATTTCCAGACGGCGCGGCAAATATCACAGAGCCGCGGCGCGCACCGCCTAACACCAGTTGGATGCTACCGCGGGAACGAAGACTCACCGCAAACAGGGGCGAAATCTGAAACGGCTAGCCAGGTGGAGATTCTTATGGCGCGTTCCCAAGTCGCGCTGCCAGCGCGTGGCCTCGGCATAGCGCAAAAAAATCCTGTGGAAATTGGTACCAAAGTACTATCGCGCCCGCGATTTAGCGGCCTTTTTTGTTGACACGATTTTCTGCGTTTGATAAATACCCTCCAACCGTATGCCGAAGTCAGCACATGTTTCGGTTGTTTCCTGTAGTTAGTTCGGGTCCCTAGCCCCCTGCTGCGTAACCTGGAGCCGTTGGAACGCACTCGCAGTCCGCGCGTGCGGGCTTCCGGGCAATACGCGTCTTAGCGGTGAATGGGGCCCCCGCCCTCCCTGCAGTAGTTCGCTCGATTCGCTCAAGCCGGTAGTGGTGCGCCTATGCGGTCTGTTCTAGTCGCCGACTAACTCCCCTCGGGGAACGTCGAGAACCTTGAGGCCGAAAAACACGCCGCTCTGGGTGTGTCTCCAGACGCGCGGCGAGAGGAGCGGAGATAATGACAGAAAAGAAACAATCGTTCGTGGGAGAGCTTATCTTGGCGTTTCTGATTTGCGCGATTGCCGCTGGTGCAGGGCTCTTGCAAGCGCAATCCGCGGCGAAGGATCCCGGTCCGCGCGGCGGACCTGCCGGCGCGGGCAGCTATTATCCGACGCTCGACGCGAATGAGCAGGGCTTTTTCACCCAGGCGCAGACGCGCTTTCAGGAAGTCGATTCGGTGTCCGGCACACTCTCGAACGAGCCCGGTTCGGGCCTGGGCCCAGCGTTCAACGGCAATAGCTGCGCGATGTGCCACGCGCAGCCCGCGGTGGGCGGCAGCAGCCCGGGATTGACCAGCCCGCAGAATTCCGTTCCCAATCCGCAACTTGCCCTGGCGATTCTCGACGGCGCACTGAACGTCGTTCCGTCCTTCATCACCGCGAACGGACCGGTCCGTGAAGCGCGATTCATTTCGACCAACCCGAGTAATGCGTCGGCTGCTTTAGACGGCGGCGTTCATGATTTGTACACCATTCAGGGCCGCACTGACGCTTCCGGCTGCACCCTCGCGCAGCCGAATTTCAATCAAGAGCTCGCCGACAACAACGCTATATTCCGCATCCCGACGCCGCTCTTTGGCCTCGGCCTCGTGGAAAATACGCCGGACGCAACGCTGGAAGCAAATCTCGCGGCCAACGCTTCGCAAAAATCGGCGCTGGGCATCAGCGGCGTTCTCAACATCAGCGGCAATGACGGCACCGTCACGAAATTTGGCTGGAAGGCGCAAAACAAATCGCTGCTGATGTTTGCCGGTGAGGCTTACAACGTCGAGATCGGCGTCAGCAACGAGCTCTTTCCCAACGAACGCTCCGCCGTCTCCGGCTGCGTTTACAACGGTACGCCAGAGGACACCACAAACATCACCGATCCTACGACGGGCGCACTCGTTGGCTCCGCTTCCGATATGAGCTCCGACATCGTCAACTTCGCCGCATTCGCGCGGCTGTCTGCCCCTCCCACGCCGGCGCCCGCCACCACTTCTACAGAAGCCGGGCAGACGCTATTTACCTCCGTCGGATGCGCGATGTGCCATACGCCGACGTTGCAAACAACTCTGTCGCCGTACACCGGAATGTCCAACGTTACCTATCATCCCTATTCGGACTTCGCCTTGCATCATATGGGTTCGAATCTGGCCGATGGCATCGTGCAAGGAAACGCGGGGCCGGACATGTTCCGCACCGCTCCGTTGTGGGGCGTCGGCCAACGGCTCTTTTTCCTGCACGATGGACGCACCGCTGACCTGCTGCAGGCCATCGAGGCGCATTTCAGCTCCGGCAACGTTTGCACCGATGCGCGCAGCTCTCTGGAGTTCGAGGCCAACGGCGTTTCGTTCCAGCCGTCGTCATCGTCGCAAGCCTGCGGCTCGGAAGCGAACGCGGTGATCAACAAATTCAACTCACTGACAGCGGCGCAGAAGCAGGCCATTCTGAATTTCCTTCGCTCGCTGTAAGCGCGATCCTGCGACTGGTTCTGCGAGCCGCTCTGGGATGCTGACGCTGCACGGTACACGAGGCGGCATTTGATTCTCTCCGTAATTGCCGCCTCTGTGTATTGCCCGCGAGACTACCATCCTGCGTGCGTCGTTCGGCGCACGCAAAGTTTCAGTTGCCAAGGCATGAATTTTTCCGCAAAGTAATCGCCGCTCGTCCCATCAAAACTAAAGGAAGGGAAGGGAATTGGCCAGGAGCCAGTCGCTCAGTCCGCGCCGTGCCTGTTTGTGGATGCTCCTCGTCGCGTTCGTCGTGCGCCTGACGGTGATGGCCCTCGTTTATCCGCGGCGGCTCAACCCGGCGCGCGATCACTGGAAATTTGCCGGCGAAACGGGCCGCATCGCCCGCTCGCTTGCCGAAGGCCAGGGTTTCAGCAATCCGTTTTTCGCGCCGACCGGCCCCACCGCGTGGCTGACGCCGGTCTTTCCGACCTTGCTGGCCGGCGTTTTCAAGATCTTCGGCGTTTACACCAAAGCGTCCGCACTGGCCATCATCACGTTGGACTGCTTGCTCGCGGCGCTCACCTGCATTCCCGTCTTTTTCATCGCGCGCCGCACGTTCGGAGATCCCGCCGCGCTCTGGGCCGGTTGGATCTGGGCATTTTTTCCGTATTCCATCGATTTCTCAGCGAACTTCATCTGGGACACCACGCTGGCCACGCTGCTCATGGCGCTTCTGTTTCTCGTTGTGCTGGAGCTCGAAGATTCGCCGCGCTGGCGGCCGTGGTTAGGCTTCGGTCTGCTCGCCGGCGTCGCCGCGCTCACTAATCCGGTCACCCTCGCGCCGATGCCGTTTGTTTCTCTCTGGCTGCTCTATCGCTTCTGGAAACGCGGTGAACGCTGGTTCGCGCCCGGCGTGGCGGCATTATTGGCCGTGGTCATCGTTCTAAGCCCGTGGTTTGTGCGCAACTACCGCGCGTTTCATCACTTGGTCCCGCTCCGTTCCGGATTTGGCTTCGAGCTCTACTGCGGCAACAACGCGGATTCCTGGCACTGGGACCCTCCCGGCTATCACCCTTCCGACAGCCAGAAAGAATGGGACGAATATCGGCAGCTCGGCGAAGTGAATTACATGGCGCTGAAAAAGCGCGAGGCCGAAGCGTTCATCGGCGCACACAAAAAACTCTACGCGACGCAGACCCTGCGCCGCATCGTTTATATTTGGACCGGTTTCTGGAGCCTCAGCCGCCGCTACTTGCGCGAGGAGCCGTTCGACCCGCCAAATATCTTTTTCTGCACGGCTCTGACGGTCTTCGCGTTTTTCGGCTTGTGGCGCCTTTGGCGTGAGCGCGGCGCGGCGGCCGCGATGCCTTACTTGATCGTGTTCTTCTTTTTCCCGCTCGTTTATTACCTCACTCACCCGGAAGACTATTACCGCCGCCCGCTCGATCCGATGATGGTTGCGCTCGCCGCCGGCGGCATCGCCGGCTGGCCGTGGCGCGAACGCAAACCGCATTTGCAGCGGAATCTGTAACGAGTCGTCGCGCCTCCTCCATAGCGTGTATGGGGAATGCAGGGAGGCGCACGAAACGGTGCCGCGCAGGCTGTGGCGGCGTTACGCCGATCGTGCGAACACATCGATGAACGTATTGCTTCGCGGATCGTGCACTCGGTATGTAGCAGGCGTCGCCGCCACGAGTGCCGTGATTCTTTTTCGCGCCTCTTCGCGGCCCTTCACGGCTTCCACCCAGAGGGGGGTGCCATCGGGAAGAATTCGAAAAATATCGAGCGTCTGCTCGTCTGCGGCCATGAGAGAACTCCCCAGAAAGTGGACCTCAAGAGTTAGTGGGAGCTGGTACGCTCAGTACTCTAGTTGAGTATGCATTCTTTAGTCAAGGTCTGCCGCTTCATGGCCGCGAGGAACATCGCCCCGCCTGCCACTGCAAAAAAAAGTGCTGACCTTTCTTTCATTTGCGAGTACCATGGCTTGGCTGAGCGCCCCGCCCCTCCCTTCTGGCCCGGCAATTCACCCAGGGAGAGCCTGTATGAAGAAACTGCTCCGCTGCTGCGACGTCATTTCCGGCTGCGATTTTGTTGCCCGCGGTGTAAACGAAAACGAAATCATCATGCGCGTCAC
>JASHQB010000089.1 GCA_030037775.1 Candidatus Acidiferrales bacterium | reverse complement strand
AGGCCGAGTTCTTCGCCGGTGGACCAGACAAAAGTGACGTCGCGGTCTTTGAGATTCGGGCCGAGGGCCCAGGCGGCGGAAATCAGGGAGGCGTCGCCCATGCGGTCGTCGAAACTGCGGCCGTTGGCGCGAGTGCCGGCGAGGCGGCGATAGGCTTTGGAAATGGTGACGGAGTCGTGCACGGCGACGCCCATTTGCGCGACTTCTTCGTGCGAGCGCGCACCGATGTCGACTTTGTACATCAAGGCGCGGCCAATGGGCCACTTGAAGCCGGGTTCGTCCCAGCCGTCGGGCAATTCCATAACGCCGGGAACGGTTTGGCCATTCGCGGTGTGAACGAGCGCGGCGTGGCCGAGATAAAAATCGAGGATGCCGCCGCCTTTGGTTTCGACGGCGAGGCGACCGTTGGGCATGATTTGCTCGACTTCGTAGCCGATCTCGTCCATGTGCGCGACGAACATGATGCTAGGGACGTGAGCAGACGCAGGCGCGGTGCCGATGTGGAGAATTAAATTGCCGGCGTCGTCTGTTTCAGGATGGGCCCATTTGGGGAGCAGGCTCTTGACCATGTCGCGCACGGGACCTTCGTGGTCGCTGACGCCGTAGGTGTTGATGAGACTTGAAAGGACTTGCTCGTTTGTTGGTGGTGCGTTCCACGCGCCAAGGGGAGATCCTACGGCGTAACCAGCTTGCGTGGAGGCGGTGGTGACGGAGCCTTGAGCGTAGGCTTCGAGCAAATCGGTGAGGTTTGCGAGGTCGTGGGTGCTGATCATTTCGGCGGGCGTGTCGGGCCAGGCGGTGGCGATGCTGAGGTGAGCGGTTTTTTGCGGCGTTTCGGGGTTTGCCAGATAGCTTTGCGGCATGAGCGGCGCGGAATAATCTTTGGCGATGGGAATTTGATTTTGATCGGCGAGCTGTTTCAACTGGGATGCGAAATCGGAGAATTGATCGGATACGTCGTTGTCGCCGACGAGGACGCCGCTACCGAGCGGCTGGCGCGGGGCGCGATGCAAAGTGGGTTCGGCGGGATTGGGCGGGCTGGCGGTGAGACGGCCGACGTAAATCAGTTCGTCGGCGTGAGCAGGCAATTCGTCGAGGACGCGCTCGAGGCCGCGCGCGCCGGCCCACTGCTGGGCGACGAAGGCGACGACGAGGGTGCCGTTGATTTTCGGGGGATCGATGCGGCGGAGAAGCTCGACGAGGGCGACGTCGCCGAAGCGGTCGCCGATGGCCGGAGATGTCTCGAAGTTTGCGCCCATGTTGTACAGGGTGCGGTCGATGACCACGGGGCTGAGCAGGTCTGCGCCGATGCGGCGAACTTCGGCGGCGGAGCTTGCGCCGGTGTCGACCCACATGTTTTCAATGTAGTCCGGATTGGGAGGGTTTTGGCGGCCGGGCTGCAAGTGCACGGAGAGGCCGGCGACAACGGCGGGAATCCATTTGCCGGAGGCGGTTTGGATTTCGACGGGCTGGGCAGCGTAGAATTCGTTGAAGAGAGGGAGAACGCCACCTTGAGGAAGGCGCTGCAATTGGATGTAGCCGTCGGAGGTGATGTTGCTGACAATGAAGCCTGGCTCGTCCATGGGAGCGACGATGAGGCGAACGGGGCCGGCGGAGCCGAGAGTGACGATGACGTCGCCGAGGTTGTCAGACTTGGGAGAGAAACTTTTCAGGCGGTCGTGAATTTTCGCGGCGAGGGCGGATTCGTAGCCGGGGATGGCGGGAGTTTCGACGAATTCGCGCAGGTCCTGCGGCATGGAGCCGGGGACCTTGTCGGCGGCGGATTGCGCGGATGAGGGCGGAACGGATGCGAAGATGGCGGCAAAGAATAAAAATGCGAGTTGCTTCATCATGTCTGACTGTTTCCCCTCCGAGTGCGTTGGCATTTGCTGCGAGTTTTTCTGCGTTATGAAACTGCGCGCGACTTGCAAGATGGCGAATGCGCGAAACGGGAAATGTAACGCAGGGGCATGGGCAAGGCAACTAAAGAAGATTGGAAAACTCTTCCGCGCTCATTTCGACATCCCGAAGGATCGCCGCCATGAGTCCGGTTCCGATAGTTTCTCCGGAGTGGATGGGAACAGCAGTCGCACGGCCGTCAGGATGCTTCATGAAGACATGGCTGCCGCGAGTTCTGTGTACTTGAAAGCCGGCTCTTTGCAACGCGCGCACAACGTCCTTACCCTTCGCGCGCGGCAACCGGGTCATACAGTGATTTGTTGAATGCCGACGAGCTCGAGACTTTCAATCTCTGCGTGGTTATCTTCCAGGCAAAGTTCAATGACCTCGCGGACGCGCTTCATCAGTGTGTCGAGGTTTTTGGCCTGAGTGTGGCAGCCTTGAAGAGAGGGAACGGTAGCGACATACACGCCGTCTTCGTCGCGCTCGATGACGACGGTAAACTTCCTCTTGGATTTCAACGGGGCCTCCAGTGAGACAAGTTTATCACGCGAAGTGAGGAGAGCGGCGAGGTGGATTAGAATCGGGCGCGGAAGGGGCAAATGATGAAGGTTACGAACGTGGTGGCGGTGGGTTGCGCCGCGCTGGTGGCGGCTGGAATTGCGGCGGCGCAGACGCAGGGGAGCGGAACGATGAACACGCGGCCGAGGGCGAGGGATTTGAGGATACGGATTGGCGTGAATGAGCCAGGGCCGCTCGATGCGATTACAGATGTGGCAGGCGTGGAAGTGGGGCAGACGACGATTATTCAGGGAGACGATGTGCGCACCGGCGTGACCGCGATTTTGCCGCATGTGGGAAATATGTTTCAGGAAAAAGTGGCGGGCGCGGTGTACGTGTTCAATGCGTTTGGAAAATTAGTGGGTTCGACGCAGGTGAATGAACTGGGGCAGATCAAGACGCCGATTTTGCTGACGAACACGTTGAGCGTGTGGGACGCAGCGGCCGCGATGACTGATTGGATGCTGGGGCTGCCGGGAAATGAAAAAGTAATGTCGATCAATCCGGTGGTGGGCGAGACGAACGATGGATGGCTGAACGATATTCGCGGGCGGCACGTGAAGGCGGAGGACGTGGTGAAAGCGCTGGAGTCGGCGCGCGGCGGTCCGGTGGAGGAAGGAACGGTTGGCGCGGGGACGGGCACGGTCGCGTTTGGGTGGAAAGGCGGAATCGGGACGAGTTCGCGGAAATTGGGCGAGGATGCGGGAGGGTACACGGTGGGCGTGCTGGTGCAGACGAATTTCGGAGGGCATTTGACGATTGCGGGTGTGCCGGCGTATCGCGCTCTGCAGCCTCCGCGGCTTGCCGCGGTGCGAAGAGAAAAGCGGAATGAGGCGGACGGGTCTTGCATGATGGTAGTGGCGACAGATGCGCCGCTGGATGCGCGTCAACTGATGCGGTTGGCGAAGCGGGCGACGTTTGGATTGGCGCGGAGCGGATCTTCGGGAAGCAACGGCAGCGGGGATTTTGTCATCGCATTCTCGACAACGACGAAGATTGCGGCGGGACCGCAAGCGAGCGTAGAGACGACGGTGATTTCGGAGGACGCGCTTGCGCCGCTGTTCGAGGCGGTGATTGAAGCGACGGAAGAGGCGATTGACAATTCGCTGCTGCGCGCCAGGACGGTGAAGGGGCGCGACGGGCACGTGATTGAAGCGCTGCCGATTGAGCGATTGAAGGACATATTGAAAAACAGTGGCCAGTGATCAGTGGACAGTGGTCAGCGAGCGACAGAGCAACCGCTAGTGGCCCGGAAAGAGTAAAGAAAATTGCAGGCAATGAGCGGCGGCTGCGGAGCGGGCGAGCGGCAGCCATTGCACTTGGTGCGTGAAAAACCGAGTACATCGCGCGGATGATGCGCGCGACAGGAAGTTGGACGAAAGCCGTTGTTTTTCTGGAACGGCCAAAGGTTCGCGCTAGCGGAAATGGCGCGTGCTGCCCGCCGGAAGACAAATCGAATTCGCGAAGTTGTGAATAAGTTCGCGCGTGCACAAGGAGACGGAAATGGCGCAGAAGAGGAAGGAGCACCTGTTGGCGCTGGTGGAGGAGGGATTTCAGAAGGCAGCGTGGCATGGGCCGAATTTGCGGAGCGCGCTGCGTGGCGTGAGCGCGGCGGAGGCGGCGTGGCGGCCGGGGAAGGGCCGGCACAACATCTGGGAGCTCACCGTGCATGCGGCATTTTGGAAATACGCAGTGGCGAAGCGCCTGACGGGAAGCAAGGAGCATGAGTTCCCGGAGAAGGGAACGAATTGGTTCGCGCGAGATGGAGGAATGAGCAAAGGCGAGGCGGAGAAGAAATGGAAGCGCGATTTGGCGCTGCTCGGGAAGACGCACAAGGAATTGCGCGCAGCGATTGGCGGATTGAAGGAGCAGGAGCTGGACCGCCGGTGCCGCGGAAGCCGACAAATGGCGATGCAAAACATGGTGGGCATTG
>JASHQB010000088.1 GCA_030037775.1 Candidatus Acidiferrales bacterium | reverse complement strand
CAACGGACAGGTCACTTACGCGCTCACTCATTTCTAATCGCACAAAGGAAAATGACCGTGATTCAAGCTGGGGGCGCCATCATAGCTTTAACTGACAGAATTAACACCACTTAACATGCTCAAGGCGAACAAAAGGTTAATCGGTACACAAAACACCAGTCACAAAACGCTATCCTGCACAAAACAAACCACATCACAATTTCTAATCGGGACTGAAATACGGCTTTTTCCATCACCCCGTTTCGGCCCCGGAAAGCCTCGAACGTCCCGCCCCACGCCATGTCCAACCGATCCCTTGCCACTCGACAATTTGCAAGCGCGCGGGCAAAGTGCGAAAATGTTCTGTACCGTACAGGAGACCCGCTGATGCCCGTGCAACTCGCAAGAGGCGTGACCCTCGAAACCCCCGAAGAAGCCACCAATTTCCTCAAGGAGGAAGGCATCCTCTTCGCGCAGCTCGACCGCCTGGTCAACTGGGCGCGCCGCAGCTCCATCTGGCCCATGTCCTTCGGACTCGCCTGCTGCGCCATCGAGATGATGTGCTTCGCCGCTTCGCGCTTCGACGTGGCCCGCTTCGGCGCCGAAGTTTTTCGCGGCTCTCCGCGCCAGTCCGATCTGATGATTATCGCCGGCCGCGTCGCGCAAAAAATGGCCCCGGTCATCAAACAGCTTTACGATCAGATGCCCGAGCCCAAGTGGGTCATCTCCATGGGCGTCTGCGCCACTTCCGGCGGCGTTTTCAACAACTACGCCGTCGTGCAGGGCGTCAACCAGGTTATTCCCGTCGACGTCTACGTTCCCGGCTGCCCGCCGCGCCCGGAAATGCTTCTCTACGCGCTCATGCAGCTCCAGCGCAAAATCGAAGGCGAGCGCGGCAGCTTCCTCGAAGCCATCAACACCGGCAAGAACCGCAACCCCGGCGCCGCTCCCGGCATCACCATCGCCAACTGAAACCAAAAAGATGTCTCACAATCCTCCCCGACAAATTTTCAGAGGGGATAGTGTGCTCTTTGCAAGAGTGGATTCTTTCCGATTGCGCGCCTCACCCGCGCAAAGTATTTGCTTCCGGGGCGGGCCTGTCGCCGCAGAAGCCTGCATCGCGCGCTGCGAAGTTTCTTGCGAGCAAGTTGCTGTTGAGAGGTTTTCCTGTCGCGCGCTTTACCCGCGCGAAGTCGTGTTGCGGGAACGAAGGTCGATCGAACGCGCGAAACGCGTCCGCCATTTTGGCGAGGAGCTGATGGGCTGCATACGAGCGTTTCTTCCTATTGCGCCTGCCCCGGACGCTTCTGCGGGGCGTTTCATCCGCGCAAGGTATTCGTCAGCGAAGAATCAACTGCAGGACTCGGATTTCGCGTGCGTCTTGGGCAGCTCGAAAACTTCGGCATCGCCGCCGGACCATTTCACTTTGCTCTCCGCGTCCATCTGTTCGCGGCGAACGTAGCCCATGCCGATCACCGCGCCGAATTTCGGTGAGCGCGCCGCGCGCGTCACGAATCCAATTTCCGCGCCGCGTTCCGCGGAATTTTCCGCGGACGGCGCGAACAGCGGCTCGCCCGCGCGCGGAATCGCGTCGCCGGCGAATCGCAGCATCACGCGCCGGCGCTGGATTTGCCCGCGCGACCGCACGCGTTCGACGATTTCTTGTCCTGTGTAGCAGCCTTTGGTGTAACTGATGTGCGTCGCTTCGAGCGCGGCCTGATGCGGGATTTGGTTTTCGTCGAAGTCGACGCCGTACCACGCGACGCCTTCTTCGAGGCGCAGAATATTCAACGCTTCGTATCCAACCGGCCCGCCGCCGCGCTTTTGCGCGGCCTCCAGCAGCAAATTCCACAGCGTAGCGAGATTTTCGCGCGCGACCAAGAATTCCGCGCCGGGAATTTCTCCCGTTGAGGTGCGAATCAGGCGGCACGAAATTCCGTCGATTGTTTTTTCCGCGTGCGCGAAATCTTCCAGCGCATTCAAATCCATGCCGCACAATTCGCGCACAATCTCTGCCGCCTTCGGCCCTTCGAGTGTGAGCGTGCCAAATTTGTCAGTCACGTCTTCCATAGCCACGTCGTCCATGATGATGAATCTGTCGAACGTCTCGACGAGCTTGGCGCGAATCATCGCGTAGGAAATCACCAGCAAACGATCTTCGAGCGCGAGCGTTTCCACTTCCGCGAGGATGCGGCCCTGAGGATTCAGCAGCAGCGAGATGTTTCCTTGTCCGGGAGCCAGATCGCGAATGCTGCCGGTGAGCATCGCGTTCAAATAGCGCGCGCGGTCGTTTCCCGTGAACGAAAGCACGGCGCGATAATTCTTGTCGATCAGCGCCACGGATTCGCGCGCGAATTTGTATTCGCGCTGCGCGTCGCCGTAATGTGCGGGCAATTCGCACTGAAAATATTCGGAGAATGTCGCTCCGAGCTTTTCGTGCTCTGTCTTCAATGGTGTTTTGATGGACATGGAATCGTTCCGCCGTCGGATCATCTTATCAGATGCGCGCCATGCCACGCGGCTCCGCTCTATTGCTATACTGTTAGAAAATGGCAAACGCAAACGCGAAGGCAAATGAAAACGCGCTGATTCACGAAATCATTCCCGTCGGTTTCTTGCAGTGCAATTGTTCGATCGTCGGCGATCCGATGACGCGCGAAGCCATCGTCATCGATCCCGGCGACGAAATCGAGCGTATCGTCGCCGCGCTTGCCAAGCATGGCCTTGCTGTGAAAGCAATTCTCAGCACGCATGCGCATATCGACCACGTCGGCGGGCTGAAAAAACTTCATGACGTTACCGGCGCGCCGGTGCTGATGAACGAGGGCGACCTGGAAATGTACCGCCGCTTGGAGTTGCAGGCGCAATTTCTGGGCGTCGCGCCTCCGCCCGTCGCAAATGTTGACAGCCTGCTCGCCGAGGGCGACACGATTCGGTGGGGAAGTTACCAGGCGCGCGTGTTGCATACGCCAGGGCATTCTCCCGGCAGCATAAGCTTGTATTTGCCATCCTCCGCCGACGCGGGGGAAGGGAATCGCATTGTGCCAGCGGGCAGCGCCGCCGCGGAAAAATCGTCTTCGGTTGCGCATCAAGCAAAAGCTAGCACTGAAGCGCCCTGGCTTTTTGCCGGGGACACGCTTTTCGCGGGGTCCATCGGCCGCACCGATCTCTGGGGCGGCTCGTACCCGGAGATTATTCGCTCGATTCGTTTGAAACTTCTCACGCTGCCAGAAGACACCGTTGTGTTTCCCGGCCATGGGCCGTCCACCACGCTGGCTGAGGAACGCGAATCGAATCCATTTCTTATTTCAAGCTGACGCCAAGGGTCGTCTACTGTCCGGCGGATTCGCGCAGAAGGACGATGTCGGATTGGGTGTTGGCGCGGAGGAGGGCCTGCGTTTTGCCGTTCGGTGACCAGCCGCCTGAGACGATAGTGCCGGAAGTAAAGTGAGTAATTTGGCGGCCGGGCGAGCCGTCGAGCGGCTGAACCCACAGATTGGCCACGCCGTTCTCGGTGACGGGATACGCGATCGCTTTTCCATCCGGAGTGAACTCCGCCCAACCGGAAACGCGCGGATCAGGTGTGAACGTGCGGCGCGGAGGATTGGGGCCGGCATTGAGTGGCACGATATCCAAGCTCACGTGCCCCGGAGAAGTCAACGAGAGAAACGGCAGTTGCTTGCCATCGGGTGAAAGCCCTCCCAAAGCAAAGGCTATAAATTGGTTGGGCATCAGCGTTCCCGGAACAACCTCCGGGTTGCCGCCATTGGCTGGGACTTCCATCACGCGGGCGATATCTCCATCAACGTAATACACCGTGTTCCCGTCCGGCGAACATGCCAGGTTCTCAACCAACCCTGTTTTTTCCACCAGCTGTTGAGCATTGGAAGCGTCGGAGTTGATGCGCCAAATCCCGATACTGACGGCTCCGTTGACGCTGCTGTGGCCAATCCAACTGAGCACGATGTGATCGTTTCCGCAGGGGCTGGCGGCGTATATCAACGCCGCCGGATCGCTCAAAAGCGTTGTGCGCGTGCCGCCGTCGCGGCTCACACGAAAGAGATTCGTTCCATTGCTGACAAGAAGATCGTCGTTGCTCGCCCAGTTCAGATAAAAGATGTCAGGTATCTGCAAAGGGGCTTCGGGCGGCGAAGGTTCCTGGGAGGCTGATACGGGAAAGAGGTAAGGAGTGCGGGTGGTCCTCACCTGCACAGTGGCCATAGTTTTTCCATCCGAGGAAAGAGTGAGGGTCTGATAGTTATTCGTGTCGCGCGTGATGGCGTGGAATGCTGCGTCCGGATAAGAAAGGTAGCCCAATTGCGTTTGAAAATGCGTGGTGGTGCCCGAGTAAGCTACAACCAAGCCGCGGCCGTCCGGCAGCCAGTGCATTTCAAATACGATCTTGTCTTTGAACTCGATCAGTGTGCGTACCTTTGCGCCGGCCAGATCGAACATCAGGATGCCGTTTCGGCGCGGTGAAACGTAGGCGATCTCTTTTCCATCAGGCGACCATGCGGGCGAGAAGCCGGGACTGGCGTATTTCCCAATCAGGAGGACCTTTTCATCGCTGCCGTCGGGATTGGCGCTGAGCAACCGATATTCACCCACCACCGGATCATTTCCACGCAGGTAGGCAATGCGCTTTCCATCCGGCGAAAACGTAATGTCCGTATCCACATCAGTGACGACTTGCTGCGGGGTCCCGCCAAGCACGGGGGCGCGAAACAGATTGTGCGTTGTGCCTGTTTGATCGGTGGCCTTGCTGAAATAGATATAGTTCCCATCGGGTGAGAAAGCCAGACTTTGATAACCGGCAGATGACAGAGGAAGGATCTGCGTGTCGCTGTTCGTGGGTACGTTGCGCAGCCAGAGACTTTCCTTGCCCCCGGCACTTTGTACGCTAAGGATGTACCGGGCGTCTGGAGAAATTGCGGCGAGCCGCGCTTCACCGGTGCTGGTGATTTGCGCGACAGTGAAATTCTGGAAAGGCACAGGCACGGCGCGATTGAGAAAGGCATAGATTCCGTAAGCCGCGCCGCCTGCCAGAACCAGAAAAACGATCGCAATCGTGGTCACGCCGAATTTGTGCTCGCGCGCGACGGCGGCGACAGCCGAGGAGCCGGATGTATGCGCTGCGCCGACGACAGGCGGGGATAAGCTTGCCACGGGGTCCGACGCGCTCGTGCTGGCGACTGGTCGCGACGCGGATGAGCGGCCGGAATCGGTGTCGCGCTTCAGGCGCTTGAGGTCGGCGCGCAACTCGGCGGCGGATTGGCAGCGGACGTTGCGGTCTTTCTCGAGGGCTTTGTTGATGATGCGCTCCAGATCAGGAGGAATATTGGGATTCAGCCGCAGAGGCGGCACGGGAGCGCGATTCAAAATGGCGTCGTGCATGATGGCCGTGGTGTTTCCGTTGAAGGGCATGTGACCAGTGGCCATTTCATAGAGCACCGCGCCGAAGGAAAATAAATCCGTGCGCGCATCGAGTTCCTCGCCGCGGGCCTGTTCGGGGGACATGTAGGCGACGGTTCCGACGGTTGCACCGGGGCTGGTGAGATGCTGGTCGATGTCGTCTCGGGTCGCCTGGGTCATTCCTTCTGTTGGGCCGTGCGCGGAACCGCGCACTCCTTCCGTGATTTTCGCCAGGCCGAAGTCGAGAACTTTGGCGTGGCCGCGCGCGGTGATGAAAATATTCGCGGGCTTGATGTCGCGATGAATGATGTTGTGGGAATGCGCGGCGTCGAGCGCGCTGGCGATTTCGATGCCCCATTCGAGGACCAGATCGAGCGGCAGAGGCTTGCCTTCGATACGATGCTTGAGCGTGCTGCCTTCGAGGAATTGCATGGCCAGAAACGGCTGGCCGTTGCTTTCACCGATTTCGTAAATTGTGCAGATATTGGGATCGTCGAGCGCGGACGCGGCGCGGGCTTCGCGGCGAAGACGTTCGAGTGCCGAGGAGTCGCGGCCCGCTTCGGTGGGAAGAAATTTCAGGGCGACCATGCGGCCGAGGTTGATGTCCTCGGCTTTGTAAACCACGCCCATGCCGCCTCCGCCGAGTTTCTCGAGGACGCGGTAGTGGGAGATCGTTTGTCCGGTGAAAGAGTCTTTTTCGGGCATGCTGGGCTTGTGACTCGCGCTGCCTTTGCGTGCGCGCGGCATTGTATTGGCGTTGGAGGTTCAAGTCAACGCGTGGAGGCGCAGCGGCATGCGCGAAGAGTTCAGACGCGGCCGGATTGGCGAGAGCTGCGCTCGGCACGGAGCAATTCCATAACGCTTTGAATCAACTGCTTGGCATTTTGCAATTCGGTGGTGATGAGGCGGATGTCCATTGCGGGCATATTGGGGTTGCCGGAGCTGTGGCAATAAACACCGTGCTGGCCGACGAGGACCATGGCATTGGTGATGCGGTCGAGCGTGACGGCAAGGCGGCC
>JASHQB010000087.1 GCA_030037775.1 Candidatus Acidiferrales bacterium | reverse complement strand
GATCGGCTGATTTGGTTTACCTGATGGGCATCGAGCTGATGACCATGGCGGTGATCGCGCTGGTGCTGATTCTGGCGCACGGGAAGCTGCCCGGCTCGGTGGAGCTCTTGCTGTTCCTGCTGCCGGCGCTGGAGTGCGCGGTAGCGACAGTGAACACGCTTTCGACGCAGTTTGTTTCTCCGCGGGCGCTGCCGAAGATGGATTTTTCGCAAGGCATTCCCGAGGAATACGCGACGGTGGTGGCGATTCCGACGCTGCTGATCAGCGAAGAGCAGACGCGGAAGGCCGTGAACGACCTGGAAGTGAGATATCTGGCGAACCGCGACGCCAATCTTTACTTTGCGCTGATCACCGATCCGCCGGATTCCGTGAAGCAGTTCGACGAAAAGGACCGGCTGGCGCCGCTGTGCGCGGAGCTGATCCAAAAGCTGAATGAGAAATACGCGAAGGACGGGAGGGATTCATTTTTTCATTTCCATCGGAACCGCGCGTATAACCCGACGGAAAAAATGTGGATGGGCTGGGAAAGGAAGCGCGGAAAGCTGCTGGATTTCAACCGGCTGCTGCTGGGGCAGGAAAACGGCTTCACGCTCAAGACCGGCGACCTTGCCGCGCGGAAGATCAAGTACGTGATTACGCTGGACGCGGATACGCAGCTGCCGCGGGGCGCGGCGCGCAAAATGGTTGGCGCGCTGGCGCATCCCCTGAACCGCGCGGTGATCGACCCGGCGACGAACAAGGTAGTGGAGGGCTATGGCATTTTGCAGCCGCGCGTGGAAATCAGCATTCATTCGGCGGCGCGTTCACGGCTGGCGGCGATTTTTTCGGGAGATACGGGATTCGACATTTACGCGCGGGCGGTTTCCGATGTTTATCAGGACCTTTTTGGCGAGGGGATTTTCACAGGCAAAGGCATCTACGAGGTGGAAGTGTTTCAGCAGGCGCTGGAACACCGATTCCCGATCAATACGCTGCTGAGCCATGACCTGATCGAAGGGGCGTACGCGCGAGCCGGTCTGCTCTCGGACGTGGAAGTGGTGGACGATTATCCTTCGCACTTCAGCGCGTACAGCCGGCGGAAGCATCGCTGGGTGCGCGGCGACTGGCAGATCATTCTGTGGCTGCTGCCGCGCGTGCCGGATTATTTCGGGAAGATTGTGCGCAATCCGCTGAGCCTGCTTTCGCGTTGGGAGATCATCGACAATCTGCGCCGCAGCGTGACGGAGTTCGCGACGTTCCTTCTGCTGCTGGGGATCTGGCTGTTCTTCCCCGGCAACGTGGTGTATTGGACGCTGGCGGTGCTGGCGGTGGTGGCGTTTCCAACGTATTTTCCGTTTCTCGTTTCGATCATCCGAGCGGGCCCGCAGCGATTCACAACGGCGTTCTGGAAAAACTTCGGCGCGGACCTGGTGAACGCGACGGAGCGGCTGTTTTTCCGCATCACGTTTCTATGCTACCAGGGGGTCGTGACCATGGACGCGGTGGTGCGGACGGTGATCCGAGTGATGATCACGCGGCGGCGAATGCTGGAATGGGAAACGGCCGCGGAAGCGGAGATCGCGGCGCACAAGAAGCAGTCGCCGGTGGAAAGCTACATGGAGTGGATGCCACTGCTGTCGTTCAGCATCGCAGTGGTGATTGGGGCGTTCCGGCCGACGTCTTTGGCGATTGCGCTGCCGTTTCTGGCGCTGTGGGCATCCTCGAAGCCGATCTGCCGTTGGCTGAACCAGCCTTACCGCTCAGGAGTGACGCCGCTTGGCGAGAAGGACCACGCCATGCTGCGCGGCGCAGCGCTGCGCACGTGGCGTTTTTTCCGGCAGTACAGCACCGCGGAAGAGAATTGGCTGATTCCGGACATCGTGCAAGAGGCGGCGCCGTTCGCGGCACATCAAATATCGACGACCAACTTGGGATTTTTGTTGAACGCGCGGCTGGCGGCGTACGACTTGGGATTTGTGACGCTGCGGGAATTCATCGCGACGACGCAAAAAACGTTCGAGACGATGGAGCGACTGGCGAAATCGAACGGGCATTTATACAACTGGTACAACACCAAGACGCTGGAGCCGCTGACGCCGCGGTTTATTTCCACGGTGGACAACGGGAACCTGGTTTGCTGTTTGTGGACGCTGAAGAATGGCTGCGGGGAAGCGGCGAAGGCGCCGATCTTTCAGGAAGCGCTGTGGCGCGGGCTGGAAGACCATTTGGAGCTGATTGCGGGGTTTCTGCCCAAGGAGAAGAAGCACGAGCGAATGGCGGCGCGCATTGAGGAGATGAAGCTGAGAACGCGCGCGAAGATGAGCGGCGACGCGATGTGGCTGGACCTGGTGCATGGACTGGAAGCGGACGTGGCGATGCTGGAGATGGAGCTGGCTGAGGCGAAGATCGCGGAGGAAGGGCGGTGGTGGGCGCACGAATTGTCGGCGCGGCTGCATCAGCTGGGAAAAATGGTGCAGGACTTCACTCCGTGGGTTTTGCCGGAGGTGGCGAAGTATCTGCGAGCGTTCGAAATTTCGAGCGATGCGGGGGTCAACGGACTCACGCTGGAGTCTGCGGTGAACGCGAATGTGGAGCTGCAGGCGCGTCTGAAGGAATTGTTGGCGCAGCCGGGACTGGACGGAGAGACGCGCGCGATGGCGGAGTCCGTAGGGATGCGGCTGGCAAATTCAGCGGAGATTTGCCGGGAGGTGCGCGGGAATCTGGAAGCGATCGCAGCGACCGCGGAGAAGTGGACGCAGGAGATGGATTTCGGTTTCTTCTACAATGCGCGGAAGAAAGCGGTTTCTATTGGCTACGACGTGGAGCACAACTGCTTGCTGGATTATTACTACGACGTGTTCGCGTCGGAGGCGCGCGCGGCGGTGTTCGTGGCCGTGGCCAAGGGCGAAATTCCGCAGGAGACGTGGCTGCAACTGAGGCGGCCGCACGCGCTGTACAAACGGCATCGCGTGATTTTGTCGTGGAGCGGGACGATGTTCGAGTACCTGCTGCCAGCGCTGTGGATGAAAAGCTATCCCAACACGATTTTTGAGCGCAGCGGGCAGGGCGCGGTGCGGGCGCAGCAGGATTACACGCGAAAGGCCGCGGTGCCGTGGGGCATATCGGAGAGTTCGTGCATCGACAAGAACCCGGATGGATTTTACCGCTATCACGCGTTTGGAGTGCCGGGGCTGGCGATGAACCGGACGAGCACGCAGGAGCTGGTCATATCGCCGTATTCGACGTTCCTGGGTCTGCTGGTGGACGCGGCGGGCGCGGGGAAAAATCTGCGGCGGATGAAAGAGATGGGTTGGGTGGGCGCCTATGGATTTTTCGAGTCGGCGGACTTCACGACTTCGCGCGTGGGCGAAGGAAAACAGTACGAACTGGTGCGCTGCTGGATGGCGCATCATCAGGGAATGATTTTGCTGGCGGTGGCGAACGTGCTGTGCGACGCGCCGATGCAGAGGCGTTTCCACGCCGAGCCGCTGGTGGAAGCGACGGAGCGTCTGCTGCACGAAAAATTCCCGCGGCTGTGGAAGCTGGAGAAAATGGACAAGGCGGTGGTGGACGCGCATGCGCTGTTGAGCGTGGAGCAGAAGGAACGGCTGACGGAGGCGTCGGCGGTGCATGGACACGTGGGCGCGGCAGGGGCGGAGGTTGCGGAGCCGGCGCGGGCTTCGGCTGCGACGGCCAAGCCAGCGGTGAATCTGGCGGCGGAGCATCATCGCAGCGATACGTGAGAATGGAAAGTCGAAACCCAAAAATCGAAAAGCCACAGAGACCACTTCAAGTTATCCCAAAGAAGAAAACTCAGGAGCGTTACGGGGCTTCCGGTAGAGATGGTAGCGATACCGGGACTCGAACCCGGATTTGAGCCTTGAGAGGGCTCCGTCCTAACCTTTAGACGATATCGCCACGGGCTAATTGCGCGATGCTTTGGCCGTTGGCGGGTACTTGGAACACTGATTTTCGCATGCTGCGTAGTTGCCCGCAAGTCATTACCCGTGCGAGTCTCTACGGTCGGATCGAGTTACCTTCAAAAAGTGGTTCTCCGAGGGCCAAAGGCGCGTATGATTCCGTGCGCGGAGGGCCAGCCGAATGATTTCTCGCCGAAAATTTTTCGAAGTTGCAGGACTTGCCGCAGGAGCGCCGCTGGCGTCTCGGCTGGCGTTGCCGCAGGAAGCGCCGGGATGCGGAAATTTGGCGCCGGCGATTGCGGCATTGAAGTCGATGCGCGACCAGGCGCGGCCGATCAGCGTGGCCGAGCGTCAGGAGCGCGTGGAGCGGGCGCGGCGTTTGATGCAGGAAAACAGCATCGACGCGATCATGCTGATCGGTGGAACGTCGATGAAATACTTTGCGAACATCGACTGGTGGCTGAGCGAACGGACATTCACGCTGATCATCCCGGCGAAGGGCGAGGCGTTTTTCGTTTGCCCGGGATTCGAAGAGGATCGGGCGCGGGAGCAGATCAACCGCGGGCCGTTCGCGGGGAACCCGGACATGCGCATCTGGCAGGAGAACGAAAGCCCGTACGAGCGGGCGGCGCAGGGCCTGAAAGATCGCGGCATCGCGAATGGGCGCATCGGGATCGAGGAGACGGTGTGGTTCGTGAACAGCGACGGCGTGGGACATGCAGCGCCGGGGGTGACGTTTACGAGCGCGACGCCGGTGACCGCAGGATGCCGTATGCACAAGACGCAGCACGAAATCGATCTGCTGCAACTGGCTAACACGGTGACGATCAAGGCGTACGAGGCGGCGTGGCGCTCGCTGCAACCGGGAATGACGCAGCAGGATTTTGCGCGGATGGTTTCCGACGCGCACACGCAACAGGGCTTCGCCGGCGAAGCGGGGGTGCAAGTGGGGCCCTATTCCGCGCTTCCGCACGGCTCGATTGAGCCGCAGAAGGTGGAAGAGGGAACGATCCTGCTCATGGACGGCGGCTGCAGCGTGGAAGGCTACAATTCGGATATCAGCCGGACATTCGTGTTGGGCACGCCGACGGACAAAATGAAAAAGGTGTTCGAGATCGTTCAGCGAGCGCAGGCGGCGGCGCTGGCGCAGGCGCGGCCGGGCGTGGAGGCGCAGTCGGTGGACGCAGTGGCGCGCAAAGTGATTGAGGATGCAGGCTACGGTCCGGGATACAAATACTTCGGGCACCGGCTGGGTCATGGCATCGGAATGGACGGGCACGAATGGCCATACCTGGTCGGCGGCGATCGGATCAAGTTGGAGCCGCGCATGAGCTTCAGCGATGAGCCGGGGATTTACATTCGCGGTGAATTTGGCGTGCGAATCGAGGATTGCATGCACATCACCGAGGACGGCGCGAAGCTGTTTACCGGGCGAAGCGCGTCGCTCGAGCATCCCTTCGAGACGCTGTAGAGGATATTTCCGCCTCGGAAACTCGACGTGAGGTGCCCGCGGGAAGCGCCCGGCCCTATGGTAGCTTTAAACACGGTTTCCTGATCGTCAAAAAAGGGGCGTTATGGATTCGCCGAGCAACCGCCGAAGCGACCGCATCTCCATCTCATTTACGCTCGAAGCCATGGGCACGGACGCGGAAGGGAAGCCTTTCCTGGAAACGGCAAGAACGGTGGTGGTGAATCGCCACGGCGCGCTGGTCGCACTGAGCCATAAACTTCGTGTGGGGCAAGCGGTGACGGTGCGGCGGCGCGTGACCGATGGATCCATCCGGCAGGCGGAAGTGCGCGTGGTGGCGTGCGAGCGAGAGACGACGAACGGCGGCGACTACGGCGTATCGTTTGTGGACCCGAATCTGGATTTCTGGGGCATCGAGTTTCCGGCACCAGAGAAGGCAGCCGATGCGGTGGTGCGGCTGCTGGTGGAATGCTCGCATTGCAAGTGCCAGGAGCTGGCCTACCTGGATTCGCGTGAACTGAAGGAGTTCGAGGCGAATCACCTGTTCGCGCGGCAGTGCCGGATGTGCGAAGCGCCGACGATCTGGAAGCAGCCGCTGGAATCCATTTCGCGCTCGGGCGCGCCGGAATCGCGCCAGGGCACAGGAGCCGGGAGCACGTCGCCCGAACGGGAGACGACGCGGTATGAAACGCGGCTTACGGCGTGCGTGCGACAAAAGCCGGGCACGGAAGAGATGGCCGTGTGCGAAAACGTTTCGCGGCAGGGAATCGCGTTCCGCACGAAAAATCGATATCACGAAGGATCGCAGGTGGAAGTAGCGGTGCCGTATACGCCGGGGATGGCGAATGTTTTCGTTCCGGCGGTGGTGATTCACGTGCGCGCGCTGCCGACGGCAGGTCTGTACCGTCATGGGGCGAGATATTTGCGGAAGGACGGCGCGAACCAGGTTTAACGGACATGAGAATTTGAACAGGAAGGGCCACCTGTTAGTTGAGGGAATCCAAGAAGCAACAGCGAACCGCCATCGAAGCCGTCGCCAGACGGTTCTCGGTAACGTGGGAAGAGGGCGCTGATCCCGCCGACGCCTATATCACGGTCGCCGGGAAACGCATCGCTGTGGACATCGCCGCTCTGAAACGGCGCGGAACCCCCCAAGGCAAAGCCGCCAAGCCTCGCTTGAGGTTCGATAAGGTGGCTACCAGACTCATGGAACACCTGCAAACCGCCCTTCGCGAAACCGTGCCGGACGGCGTGACTGTGGCGCTGACCATCACCGCTCCCATTCGTTTGGCATCGAAAACGGCTGCCTCGCTGGAAGCCAAAATCGCAACCCTTCTCAAGCGGAGGAGGCCGGGGCGAGAGGAGAAGGACACGATCTGTGGGAATCGTGTCCGGATTCGACTGTTGAGAGACGAGTCGGAGCAAGCGCCGAAACTGATAGGGTTCGTCCACAATTCCGATTCGGACCCGCTTCTACTTTTGAACATGACAGGTGAAATGCTTGAGCTCGTCAGCGGTGAGAGCAGCCGGCGGGCTCCGAAGCTTGCGGATGATCGATGGTTGGTGGTGACGACCGCCAAAGGAATTTCCTGCTTAGAGGCATATCGCTACATTTATTCGCAACTGCGAATGACGGCGGACTTCAAGAAGGTTCTCATGGTGTTTGGCGATGGGCAGGTTGGGATGTTGACGGGATGAACGAATCGGCACGCGCGGCCGGCGCTCAGTGTCACACGGGACTAACTGCTCAGAACGGGGGCATGCTCGGAACGCGTGCGCAGATTGTAGCGCATGCAGATATTCAAGAAGACCGGACCGCAAGCAGTTTCAAAACAAATGGCAGTTTCTTCCGTTTCTGTTTTATTTCCTGCATTTCCCTGATGCACGTGCTTTTCCGGCGGAAAGACCTTGAACTGGTAGCCGTGATCGTTGAGCAGAGTGACGGCGTTTCCGATGATCATGTTGGCCAATTCGAAGACGGTTTCGCCGACCACTTGATCGGATTCCTCGACTTCTTCACCGGCGAGGGCGCTGGCGACGCGCGCGGCGGTATCGGGAGCCATGTCGACAATGATACGGCCTTCGATTTCTCCCTGAATGACGATGCGCGCGGCACATCCCTTGGGCCGATACTCCTCTTGCTCCATGGTTAGATCACCGATCTTCGCCGGGCCGTTAAGGGCGCTGGCCAGGACGCAATCGGCGGCACTGATGAAGGGTTGAATGAGTTGCATTTTCATGAGCGTACTTCTCCGGCGGTGGTTTGTGCGTGCGCGTGCGCGTCTTCGTCGGTCAAGACGTAGCGGATGATTTCGTAGAGGACGTCGGGCTTCACGGGCTTTTGGACAAAGTGGCGCGCGCCTTTCTGGAGCGCGGCCAGGATGTTGTCCTGGTAGCCGACGGAGGAAACCATGACGATGCGCGCCTCGGGATGCTGGCGCACGATGCGTTCGACGGCTTCGATGCCCTCCATTTGCGGCATGGTGATATCCATGAGGACAATGTCCGGCTTGGTTCGCGCGTATTCGGTAATGGCGGTGCAGCCATCGCCGGCTTCGCCAGCCACCTCGCCTCCGAACGAGTTGATCATCTTCGCCAGGTTCTTGCGCGCGAAGACCGAGTCGTCAACGACAAGATAGCGAACCGGCTGGCTATCCTCTTTTCGCGTCAATGGCGTAAATGGTTTCATAAGTATCTCTCCTCAACATCCGGAACCGTTTTCCGATCACTGTGTTTGCACGACCGATCCTTTTTGTTGCACTGTTTCCGAAGGCTCGCCGGCACATTGGGCGTAAAGAAAATTCGGCAGCGACTCGAGGTCGAGGACACGATTGACATGGCCGCGTTCGATGGCGCTGCGGGGCATGCTGTCAACCACGCAGGAGCTGGAGCCCTGCGCGAGTGCGAGGCCGCCGGCGTCCTTGACGGCGCGAATGGCGTCCGCGCCATCGTCGCCCATGCCGGTCATCAAGAGCGCGATGCCGCGCGGGCCAAACTCCTTGGCGACGGAACGGAACAGGACGTCGGCCGAGGGACGGTGACCATTGACGCGCGGTGATTCCGAGACCACGGCCATGTGGTGGCCGTGGGCCGTGTGGCGGACCAAGAGGTGACGGTTGCCGGGACAAACCAGAGCCTGGCCGGCGATGAGTTCGTCGCCGGAGCATGCTTCGCGCACCTGAATCATGGAATTTTCGTCCAAGCGCTTGGCCAGCATTTCCGTGAAGCCCTCCGGCATGTGCTGGGCGATGAGGAAACAGCCGCCGAAATCAGCGGGCATTTGTGAAAGGATGAACTCGAGAGCGTGGGGCCCGCCGGTGGAGATGCCCACGGCGACGACGCGTGTGGGCGGACGATGGAGCCGGCCCTTGGGAAGCCGCGCCTTCAAACGCGCGGGAGGAATCTCCGCGATCATTTTCGGGATGCCGGAAATGGCCGCGGCTTTGATCTTCATGGCGAGTTCCTGAGCGATGCCCTGCATGGTGCCGGAGGCAGCGTTCGCGGGCTTGGTGACGAAGTCAAATGCGCCCAAGGCCAGGGCTTTCAGCGTTTCGCGCGCGCCTTCGCGAGAGTGCGCGCTGAAAACGATCACGGGGATGCGGTAGCGGCGGGTGATCTCGCGCATCATTTCGATCCCGTTCATGCGCGGCATATCGAGATCGAGCGTGACCACATTGGGCCGGAGCTCCTCGATTTTTTTCAAGCCAAATGAGCCATCCATGGCGGTGCCGACGACTTTGATGGTGGCGTCCTTCTCCAAAATTTGGGGGATGAGCTTCCGCATGAGCGCGGAATCGTCCACAACGAGCACGCGAACCGGTTCGCTCATGCGATGGCCCCCAATGCAGGCATGCGTCCCAGGCGAGCCGCGAGCGCCGAAATATTGAGTATGAGCACGACGGTGCCGTCGCCAAGGATGGAGGCGCCGGTGACGATGTCGGACGTGGACAAGCGATCATCGAGGGTCTTGATGACCAGTTCTTCTTCACCCATGAGGGCGTCGACGACGAGTCCGAATTTGCGGTCGCCCAGGCCGATGACGACGACAAAGACTTTTTTCGCAGCGAGGGTCTCGGCGGAATTGGGCTGTTCCAAATACACCAGGGTGAGCAACTGATCGCGCAGGCGAATGACACTGTGATTGTCGACGTGGTGAATGTCGGCGTTGGTGACGCGGGTGATCTCGAGCACGTTGGCGATGGGCGCGGCGTAGAGGCGGCCACCGATGCGGAAAAGCAGGGCCTGAATGCTGGCGAGAGTCAACGGCACCATGAGACGGAATTTGGTGCCCGCCGCGGGCGCGCTTTCGATCTCGACGGTGCCTTTAAGGCGTTCGAGCGCGGTGGCGACAACATCCATGCCCACGCCGCGGCCGCTGACTTCGGTGACGCGGTCGGCGGTGCTCAGGCCGGGCTGGAAAATCAAGCGAGCGGCTTCGGCATCAGTGAGCGCAGCGGCTTCGGATGCGGAAATGGCGCCGCGCTCGACGGCGCGCTGAACGAGTTTTTGGCGGTCGATGCCGCGGCCGTCATCGGAAACCTCGATGACCATTTGATTACCCTGGTGATAGGCGTTGAGCTGCACGGTGCCGGAGCGGGGTTTGCCGGCGGCTTGGCGTTCGTCCGGAGTTTCGATGCCATGACCGACGGCGTTGCGGACCAGGTGAGCGAGCGGCTCGGCGAGGGCGTCGAGAATACCCTTGTCCAAATCGGTGTTTTCCCCAGCGAGACTGAGCGCGACTTCGCGGTCGCAACTCTTGGAAAGGTCGCGGACGAGGCGAGGAAAACGGCGGAAGAGCTGCTCGACCGGGACCATACGAATCTTCATCACAGAGCGCTGAAGCTCCTCGAGGACGCGAGACTGGAGGGCCAGGGCATCGGCGAAGCGGGTGCGCAATGGGTCTTTGGCGTGGCGCTTGTCGAATTCGATGATGGTGCGATGGAGCATGGACTTGCCGATGATGAGTTCGCCGATCAAATTGAGGACGGTGTCGATGCGGTCGGCGTCGACGCGCAGAGTGCGGTCCGCCGTCAAACGCGCCGCGGCCTTTTCGTGATCAACAGATTCGTCAATGGCCCGCGGAGGGGGCGGAGCGTCGCGACGGTTCGCCGGAGCGGCGGCCGGCTCGATGCCGGAAGCGCGGGCTTCGGCTTGCAGCAAGACCTCGAGAAGGTCCTGCGAAGGTTCCTGGGCTTCGGAAATTCGTTCCAGAGCGACGCTGGAGACGACCGAGGGGATTTTGCATTTCGCCGTGAGCGCCTCTTTGGAATGATCGGTGGCGACGGCGGCTTCGATGTGTGAGGCGTATTCCGCGGCAGCAGCATCGACGGGATAAACGGCGAGGACGGCGCCGACGTTGCGCAGCACCTTTTGCACGAGCTGGAATGCGGCCGCGTGCATGCCCATGGCGGGATCGATTTCGAGCGAGATGTTGTAGACAGGCTCGTTGCGGCTGAGCGATTCGGCGATGCGTTCGCGCTGGGCTTCGCTCCAGTCGAATTTGCGCGCAGGTTCGCGGGCCGGAGGGGGTGCGGGCCGCGCTTGTTGCGGGCTTCGCGCGATGCGGCGGATGTGCTCGCGGAGCTCTTCGCCGGCGGGAGGCGCGACGTTCAAGCGATAGGCGGCCAGCATGGCCTGGAAAGTGTCCGCGGCGGTGAAAATCACTTCCACGACGGAATTCTCTATGCCGTGAATAACGTCGGCGCGGAGCGCATCTTCCATTTCGTGGGCGAGAGTGCTCAACTCGCGGAAGCCGCAAGCGGCGGAATCACCTTTGAGAGTGTGGACGACGCGACGGACGCGGCGAATGATTTCGGCGTCTTCGGGATGACTCTCGAGGGCCAAGCCCGCTTCGTTGAGATCCTGGAGCAGCTCCTGGGCGCTCTCGAAGAAAAGTTCGCGAAGCTCGGCGGCGCGTTCGTCGGGGAAGAAGTTCATGCGGGCACCTCGAGGCGCTGGTAGGCGGTGCCGTTGTTCTGATGGATCATCTTGAATTTGGTAGTGAGGCCGAAGAGGCTCTCGGCATGGCCGACGAATAAATAGCCGTCGGGATTCAGGCAACGGTAGAATTTTTCGATGAGGCGCTTTTGCTCGGCCTCGTCGAAATAGATCATCACGTTGCGGCAGAAGATAATGTCGTTGCGCTGCGGCAGGAATTCCGCTTTCAGGTTATGAAAGTCGAACTGCACGAGGTTTTTGAGGGATTGTTTGACGACGTACTTTTCGCCCTGCTTTTCGAAGTAGCGCAGGCGACACGTGTAGTCGACGGCCTCCATCTGGCTGTCGGTGTAGAGCCCCTGTTCGCCCTGCAAGAGCGCCGAGTAGCTGATGTCGGAAGCGACGATTTCGACTTTCCACGGCGGGGGGATCAGCGGCTTCGGCGATGGCATATCGAAGGGCAAGGGGTTGCGCAGATAGTAGTAAGCGAGGGCGTCGCAAACGCCGATAGCCATGGTGTAAGGTTCCTGACCAGTGGAACAGCCGGCGCTCCACAGACGCAGGGAGAAATCCCGGCGCTCCTGTTTGCGGTGCAGCAGATTCTCGAGAATCACTTTGGAAAAAAGATCCAGCTGCGGCAGATTGCGAAAAAAGCTGGTTTCGTTGACAGTGAGATTCTCGAGAAGCGCGGCCAGCTCTTTTTTTCCTTCGTGGCTGGTGAGCAGGCGGTAATAACTGTAAAACGAATCGATATTGCAGGCTTTGAGCCGGCGCTGCAAGCGATCGCACAGAAAATGGATGCGGTGCTCGTCGAAGCACATGCCGCATTCCTGGTAGACGAGAGTCTGGAGCAGCTTGAGCTCAGGCTCGGTGAGGGGCACCGGAAGTGTCAGTGTAGCCATAGTGTGTACTCACGTGCTGTGCGCCGCGCGTTGCAAGTCAAAAACTCAGGCCAAATGTTCGACGGGCGGAGAGTCGACTTCGTCGAGATGGCGCAATTCGCCTCCGTTTAGAACTTTGTTCAAATCGATCAGAATGATCAGGCGATTGTTGAGTTTTCCCACGCCGGTGACGTAATCGATTTCCCCATTCAAGAAGACGGAGCTGGGAGGTTCGATATCCGACGGAGGGATCTTGAGCACTTCGGAGGCGGAATTCACGATGAGGCCGACGGTGCGATTCTCGAGCTCCACGACGACGATGCGGTTTTTCTTGTTGTTCTCGACGTCCATTTCGCCAAATCGTTTGCGCAAATCGACGACGGAGATGATCTTGCCGCGCAGGTTGATGACGCCTTCGACGTACTTCTGGGCGTTCGGGACGGCGGTGATTTCCGGAACGCGAACGATTTCGCGGACGAGCGAGATGGGAACGCCGTAAGTTTCACGTCCGATGCGCAGGCCGACGATTTGGAGTTCTCTGGTCATTTTGCTGTCATGATCGTTTTGTCATGGTGAGCCGAGCTAGGCCCCAACCAAGTCGGACCGGTAGGAATCTTCGGTTTCTCCGTTGCGGCGACCATTACCACGGCGGGTCTGGCTGCCATTCCCGTCGCGTCCATCGCGCTCGATGCGGAAGCGATCCATGCTTTCGAGCAGCATGCGCGAGAGCTTGGACATCTGCTCGGCAGTCGCGGCAAGCTCGGTCGAGCCAGAAGTGGACTGCTGGACGATCTCGCGCATTTTTTCCATGGCGCGGACGACACCTTGCGCTCCGGAAGCCTGCTCTTCGACGGAAGAGTTGATCTCCTGAGTGATTTCGGTGAGCCGGGTGGTTGCTTTGGCGATCTGCGATGAACCGCTGGATTGTTCGTTGGTGGCGGCGCCGATTTCCTGGGCGAATTTGTAAACTTCGCTGACCACGTTGGAAATCTTGCCGAAGGCCTTGTTCAGGTCGAGGCCGAGAAGCAGGCCGTCCTGAACCATCTGCGTGCTGACGACCATATTGTTGACGGCCTGGCGGGCTTCATCCTGGATTCCCTGGATGAGCTCGGCGATTTCCTTGGTCGATTGCGTGGATTTTTCCGCGAGCTTGCGGACTTCGTCGGCGACGACGGCAAACCCGAGGCCGTGCTCGCCGGCGCGCGCGGCCTCAATGGCAGCGTTGAGCGCAAGGAGGTTGGTTTGCTCGGCGAGATCGTCAATCACCTCGATGATCTTGCCGATATTGTCGGCGCGTTTGCCGAGCAATCCGATGATTTCGGAGGAAGACTGAATGGCCGTGCTGGTGCGGTTGAGGCCATCGGTGGCTTTTTCCATGGTGGTGATGCCGGTTTCGACTTCGACGCGCGAGCGATGGCAAATATCCAAAAGGATTTTTGCGGTGTCGGCGACGCGCTGGACGGAGGCGACCATTTGCTCGATGGACGCGGAAGTTTCGGCGACGCTGGAGGCCTGCACCTGAGTGTTCTTGACGACGTTCTGCACGTTGATGCTCATTTCGTGCATGGTGCTGGTGACCTCGTCGATGGCGGAGGCAGCCTGCACACTGATCTTGGCGGACTCTTCCGAGGCGGCGGCCATCTGGTTGGCTCCGGCGGCGACTTGCGAGGCGGTGTCGCGGACGCGGCCGACGATTTCGCGAAGCCCGCGGGCCATACGCGAGAATGCGGTAGCCATGGTGTCACGCTTGGACAGCGGATCGATTTCCACGCTGAGCTCGCCCTCAGCGATGGCGGCGGAGACGCCAGCCATGCGTTTGAGGTGCCCGACCATGGCACGGAAATTGTCGGCGAGCCGGCCGACTTCGTCGTCGCGGCGAATGTCGATATTGTGGTCCAAGTCTCCGGCGCTGCCGATTTCGTGAGCGACTTCGATCAGGTGGTCGAGCGGGTCGGTGATGGACTTGGCGGTGTAGTAGGCGATGCCGACACCGAGAAGGATCGCAAGGATGACTCCAAAGGAGCTTCCGACGGTGCTAATGCCGCTGGCGCGCGCGGCGGAGTCGTTGGCGGCGTCCAGCGATTGTTGGATGCGTGAATTGGCATCGTCCAGGACATTAATGGATTTGCCGATCCAAGAGCCGGGATTCTTTTCGAGGTAGAAAACCTGCAAGTCGGAGACAGTGGCGTCACCGGAATCGACCTGGTGGCGCTTGGCAATCAAAGGCTCAGCGAAATTCTGATCCCAGTCCCGTTCGCTGGCATCGACCTGGACAAGGGCATTATGAAGCACTTCGTCGTTGCTGTTCGCTTCGCCCTTGGCGATATAGTCCATCAAGTCGCTTTCCTGCTTGGTGGTTTCCGCTTCGATGTGGGGGTCGCCGCTCAGAAGGAAGTTGCGCAAGTCGAGACGCGCTTCCATCATTTCGTAGCGCACCTCTCCGATGACGTGAATGCTCTGAAGTGTTATGGCGGCTTTGTTCCGGACGGAGTGCTCGCGGAGCAGGGCCGACAAGTTCACCGTGAAGACGATGGACAAGATCAGCAGAATGGAACCAAACCCGATATAAAGCTTCTTTCCGATGGTCATTGACCAGCGCCTCCCCACGCCCTGCACGCGCCACAAGACTTGCCGGCCCGAAGGCCGTTAAGGAAAAACGAGTATCGATTACTGACCGTTGAAATCGAATTCGATGACTTCGGTTGTTTCCTTTGGCCCGGGTTCGAATTTCCAATTCTTGAGGGCCTTCTCCGCCGACTCGACCAACAAGGGACTGCCGCCCACGGGACGGGTGCTCTTTACGTGGCCATCCGGCTCGACAATGGCTTCGAGCTTTACCTTGCCGGTGATGTTCATTTCCCGGGCAAGGTTGGGATAATCGGGCACAACTCTGCGGCTGACTTTGCGTTTGACGGCGGAATCCTGAGCCATGGAGCCAAGCGGCATGAGCAAGAGTCCCGCTCCGATTAAGGCGAGACTGAAACCCAGTAGCTTCTTTGTCATGTTCACGGACTTCTCCTTGGATGGGCCTGAATATCCCGTCATGCGTGAATGCAAAGCGTGTACCAGTCCTAGGACTACTGTAGGTTGATTGTAGGAGCGCGTCGTTGTTCTGCTAAGCCTATTATATACAGGCGTTTACTTTGCAGGGTGAGCCTGGCTGGCCGTCGCGAGGACAGAAGCGAGCGTCTCATTGGACCGTTCAAGGGCTGTGGAGGCGTCTCACAGTGAGAAATGGGCGCGGACGCGGCTAATGCATAGTTCGGCAACGTGCGCGGGCCTGCTTCTTGACTCAAAATGAGATTGGACGCTACCTTTGAGATGCTCTCAAATTTCCAGGTTGGTGCGCAGGCCTACTTAGTCTCCATGCGTGCAAGATCGCGACCCAGAACCCTTTCCCTGGGCGACGAATGTACAGTCGAGCGCCATCTTGCGCGGTGGTGCGTTTCGACGCACCGTCGCGAGCCGCGAGGCGGTATCTCGCGTGGTTGCCTCACTACAAAGGCCTATCTGCGAATCGCCGGCGCGAGCTATTGGATGGAGTCCGAGTGGGCGCTATGAAGAAGGGCGCAAAAAAGAGCGCATCCGCACCGAAAGCCGGCCGCTCCGCACAGAGACGAGTGATTGCTAGGGATGCCGCGGAGCTGCGCGCGCGCAGCCTGATGAATCTGGCGCTGGAGTTGAAGCCCTCGCTGAGGCTGCCAGATTTTGTGGGACGGTTCACGTGCCGTGCGGGCGAAATTCTGGAAGCACGAGCGGCGATTTTGGCGCTCACGCGTGGCGAACAACTCGAAACGGTCCTGGCCAATGATTTGCGCGGGCCGGGCCACGAGCTCGACTGGCCAAGTTTGAATGCTGCATTCACGAAGCTCGCGCAAGAGCACCCGGAAGCGATTTTGCTCGGTTCTGCAGCGGCGTTGCTAGGGGCTGAGGTGGCGCGGAATTTTGGATGGCACGATCTTTGTTTCGTGCGGCTGGCCGGAACGGAAGGCGACCTGCTGGGCGCGCTGTGCCTGGTGGACCGCGGGAAAAAATTGTCGGAGGCGGACCGGAATCTGGTGCAGGCGCTGGCCGGGCACGCTTCGGTGGCGCTGGAAAATTCGAGGCTCTTTTCGCGCATCGAACACTCGAAACGGCAATGGGTGGAAGATTTCGACGCCATCAGCGATCTGATCGTGGTGCACGATCCCGCGAATGTGATCCTCCGCGTCAATCGTCCGCTGGCGGATGCGGTGGGTTCGCGCCCTTCCGAGCTGGTCGGGCAAAGCACGCGAGCGCTGCACAGCATCGCGGCAGATTCGCCCACGCTGGCGTGTCCATTTTGCCGCGAATCGGATGGCAGCGCGGAAGAGTCGGTGTTCCTATCGGGTGCGCGGGCGTTCTTGATTTCGACGTCGCGAATTGGGTCCGGAGAAGAAGGCTCGCGCACGATTCATATCTTGAAGGACATCACCGAGCAGCGCCGGTACCAGACGCAACTGCAGCGCGAGCGCGATTTCAACACGAAAATACTGAACAACACGCAGAGCATGATCGTGGTGCTGGATACGGCGGGGCTGGTCAGCTACGCGAATCGCCGGTGCTACGAATCGGGCTACGCGAAAGAGGATTTGCTAGGGCGCGCTTTTGCGGAATTCATTCCGCGAGATCGCCGCGGGCAATTCGACCGCACTTTTGAAAGCGCGCTGCGCGGAGTGGCTTCGGAAAACATGGAGCTGCCGGTTCTGCGTGGGAATCGCAGCACGGGGCAATTCTCGGTGAGTGTGAGCCCGATGCGCGACGAGCAAGGGCACGTGAACAGCATCGTAGTGGTACTGACGGATATCACGGACGCTGCGGTTTTGCAGGCGCAACTGCGGCACAGCGAAAAGATGGCCGCGGTGGGGCAATTGGTCTCCGGCGTGGCGCACGAAATCAACAATCCGCTGGCAGCGATTGTGGGGTATTCGGACCTGCTGCTGGAAAACACGAGCGTGCCGGAATCGGCGAAAGAGGAGCTGCGCATCGTCCTGAAGGAAGCGGAGCGCACCAAGGAAATTGTGCAAAACCTGCTGCGATTTGCGCGGCAGATGCCGGCGAAGCACGAAGCGCTGGACATTCACGGCGTGTTGCGGCAAGTGCTGCAACTGCGCACCTACGGCGCCGCGGGCGACGGCGTGGAAGTGATCGAGCGATTCGGCAAAGGGGTGCCGCAGGTATTCGGCGACGCGCACCAACTGCAACAGGTGTTTCTGAACATTCTGAACAACGCCTACGACGCCGTGCGCGAAGCTCACCGCGCGGGGCGAATCGAGATCGCGACGCGCGAGCGGAACGGCGTGGTGGAAATCGCGGTGCGCGACAATGGCGTGGGCATTTCCGATACGGCGCGGATTTTTGAGCCGTTTTACACGACGAAAGAGGTTGGCAAGGGAACAGGACTGGGCCTCAGCATTTGCTACGGAATCGTGAGGGAACACGGCGGCGACGTGATTTGCGAGAACAACGCCGAGGGAGCGGGATGCACGTTCTTTGTGCAGCTTCCGGCGGCGAAGGTCGGGGCAGAGACGGCTTCGGTGGCGGGAACGACGCGTTAGCACGGCACGGGCCGCGAGGGCGGCGAAGATTCGGGAAATTGAAGAGGAGTTCATGTCGAACGACTTGCGTATAAGATTTTTGGTGGTCGACGATGAAGCTTCCATACGGAAGCTGTGCATGACCATCGGCGAACGGCTGGGCTTCGCGGTTTCGCAAGCGGAAAACGCGGAAGCGGCGCTGGCTCTGGCGGAGGCACAGCTGCCGGAAGTGGTGATCGCGGATTTGAAGTTGCCGCAGATGAGCGGCGTGGAACTGCTGCGGCAGATCAAGCAACTGCTTCCGGCGACGGAAGTGGCGATCATGACCGGGCATGGCACGGTGGAGTCAGCGGTCGATGCGATGAAACTGGGCGCATACGATTACATCGAGAAGCCTTTCCGCGTGGAGAAGATGCGATCGCTGCTGCAGCGCATGGCGGAAAAAGTGCGGCTGGTGGCCGAGAACGAGTTTTTGCGGGACCGCATGGAAGCGGAGACGCGCCTCGATGGGATTGTCGGGACATCGGCGAAAATCCAAGACGTGCTGCGCATGGTTGCGCGGCTGAAAGATTCGCCGACGCCTGTTTTGATCGTCGGCGAAAGCGGCACGGGCAAGGAACTGGTCGCGCGGGCGATCCATTTTCGCGGGCCGCTGGCACAGAGGCCATTCGTGGCCGTGGATTGCGGCGCGCTGGTGCCGACGTTGATGGAAAGCGAGCTTTTCGGGCACGAAAAAGGGGCGTTCACCGGAGCAGTCAAGTCGAAGGCGGGCCTCTTCCAGGCGGCGAATGGCGGAACGATATTTCTGGACGAGATTGGAGAATTGCCGCTGGAAATGCAGGCCAAGCTGCTGCGCGTGCTGCAAGAGAAAGAGGTGCGGCCGGTGGGCAGCAACGAAAAGGTGCCGGTGGACGTGCGCGTGATCGCGGCGACCAATCGGGACCTGGAAGCGGCGTATCGCGCGGGAGCGTTTCGAAAGGATTTGTTCTTCCGGTTGAATGTGGTGATCGTGCATATGCCCGCTCTCCGCGAGCGGCGTTCCGATATTCCTGTGCTGGTGCGATGTTTCCTGGAGCGCCACGCCGCGGGCGAGAATGTGCAGGTGAGCTCCGCGGTGATGAAAGCGTTCCTGCAATACGATTGGCCGGGCAACATACGGGAGCTGGAGAATTGCATCGCTCGCGCGCTGGCGCTGGGCGACCGGCAGTCGATCGGGGTGAACGATCTGCCGCCGGCGCTTCGCGCCACCGAAGAAGCGGACTTTGCGAGCGAGGATTCGCAGGTGCTTGCTTCGACAGCGCTGGCGGATATGGAGCGCATGACCATTCTTCGCGTTTTCGAGCAGGCGGGAGGCGATAAAGCGCTGGCCGGCAAAATGCTGGGAATCAGCCGGGCGACGCTGTATCGCAAACTGAAGCAGTATCAAATTCCACTGAGACAGTCGCGGAAAGCCGTGGCGGCGGTGACACCGGAACAGTAGTATTTTCTCGAAGACGTTGTCTCACGACGGTCGGCGCGACTCGGCGGGCGGTGAGACAAAATCGTCGCAGGGTGAGACATCCGGGAAATTCTCAGTGCGGCACGGTCCGTAATCGCTCTAATTCCAATAAGTTGAGTTTCTCCTCCAAGGCCGCGCTTTGGCCGCAGGCGTGCTTTCCTCCCTTCCTCAAGCCGAGGGTGTACTTCGGCTGGATAGCACTTTGCACAAAGGGTTCTGATTGCGATGAGCAAGTTAGCTGGAAAGCCGGTGCCCCCTTCGACGGTTTCGCTGAGCCAAAAGGCGGCGGCGATCGCAGAGGCGTGGGCCGAAGCACGGCTTGTCTATCCGCTCTATTTCTATCTGGCCACGCATTTCCACTTGGCAGTTCCACCGGTGCAAGATGCCGAGCTTCCGGTCGCATGTCCTGCCTCGGATCTTTTCGCGCAAGTGATTGGCTGGCTGGACGAAATGGACGCGCAGATCCGGACCAACCAGCTGCGGCAGCTTTTGCATTCTCTGAAAGAAGTAAAGCCGGAGAACTTGCGCGCGCTGATTTTGCGCCTGCTCCGCCATACGGAAAAAACGCCCACCGACCGCGACAACATCGACTTGCTGCTAGCGACATATTTCGCGCTGTGCGCTCCGGAAGACCTGTATTCCTGTGAAATCACGCTGGCCGACGTGGCGCAGGTGCTGCAGAGCGTGCTCGCGGACGCCGATCCCACAGAGCTGGAATGGTGCGGGCCGCTCGATCAAGTGCTGGATGCGATGAAAGAGTGCCGAGGGCTGCACGAAGTGTTCGCCGCGAAACTCCTGGAAAAGGGGCGCGAACTGAAGGATGCGGCGGGCTTCATGTTCTATGATCCGGCGGCGCTGGTGGCGTTCACGCGATTCAATTTTTTGGTGCGGCGCTCGTTTTTCCGGCTGCTGCACGCAGACCTGCGGGCGATTCGCGAAGGGCTGACCGAACTGGAGCGGCGTGGAATTTCCACCGTGGATTGCCGCGGCGCGGGACTGACGCAGCAGGAGCCCGTGGCGCATTTGCGAGAAATTTCGCTGGCGTGGCGGCAGCCGATATCCGCCGACTACGCGGCGGAGTCCGCGAACCGGACTTTTGAGCAACTGCTGGCGATTCGCGCCGCTGTGGAGCGCGCGCTAGGGATTGCACCGGCGGAAATTCGCGTGCCGACGATCGGCTCGATTCCTGCGCAGGAGAGGCCGCAGGCCGTTGCGCCTCCGGCCGCACGGCAGCCTGCGCCGCAACCGACGCGTGTGCGAGAAATGAGCGAGCCGCCTGCGCCGCCGACGCCGGTGGCGCCGAAACCGCGAGTGGTCACGCTGCCCAAGCCCGCTCCAGCGCCGGCACCCGAAATTCACGCAAGCGCGCCTGCCGTGGAGCAGCCGATTCGAACTCCGACCGTGCCCATGGCACCGGCGAAACCGAGTGCACCGCCGGCGGTGGCAACCAGGCCGCCGCTCGCGTCGAGTTTGCGACCTGCGCCCGCGGCACCCGCAGGGCCACCGGCGCCACCCGTGGAGCAGACAGCGATTCCCGAGGCTCGTTCCGCGCCGCCATCGAGCAACGTGCTTTCGCCGACGCTCGAGAAGTGCCTGGAAGGAATCTGGGAGCAGCTGATCGAGGCGCCGCCGGCGAGGGGTCGTTCGATGAGCACCGTAACGCTGGGCGCCGCGAGAATTTTGCTCTCGGCATGGGAGGTGAATGCGTTCGTCAGCGACGGCGGGCAGCTTTCGGAAGATCTGCGCCGGGCGGTGGCGGCGCGCGCGCTGGTGGCGCTGGCCCGCGAGGAGCAGAAGGCGTCCGGCGACCGCACGCAGCTCAATGATGCGATCGCACTGGGCCGCGAGGAGATGAAGTATCTGCAAGGGCGCGTGGATCAAGCGCAGCGAACGAAGAATACGGAAGCGGCGGTGAATCTGGGGATCAGCGCGAGGCGTCTGCTTTCCACGATCGAAGAAGCGCAGTTGTAGACGCGCAAAGGTCTCATTTGTTTCGGATGTAGGAGGACGGCGTGTTGAAAAAGGTTCTTGTAGTCGATGACTCGGTGGCAGCGGTGAAAATGATGCAGGGGATACTCGAGCAGGGCGGATATTTGTCCGTCGGGCTGAGCGACCCGCTGCGAATCGAAGAAGCCATCACGACGGAACATCCGGGCGTGATTCTGCTGGATGTGGTGATGCCCCAGCGCAACGGTTTTCAAATCTGCCGTGACCTGAAAGGGAACGCCTTGTACGACGGCATTCCGGTGATTCTGGTGAGCTCGAAAAATTCGACGAGCGACAAATTCTGGGGACAACAGCAGGGCGCGGATGCGTATATCGCCAAGCCTTTTACTCCCGAAGAGCTCTTGGAAACGGTGAGGAAATTTGCGTGATGTTTGACGAGCACAAACCGGAGCGCGGCGTCGAACCAGAAGCCGAACTGGCGGCGATCGAACCCGATAACAGCGAGATGCTCGATTTTGCGGAGACCATCGAGGCGCTGGATGCGGATTCGTTGAGCGAGCGTACGCCCGAAAGCCAGTACTGCGTTTTTCGCGCGGGGCGCGAACGATTTTGCCTTTCCGTGCTGACAATTGAGGAAGTTGTGGACTGGCCGCCCGTGACGCGAGTGCCACTGGCGCCGTCGTTCCTGATGGGCGTTTTCAATTTGCGCGGCTCGATTGTTCCGCTGGTGGACATTGCGTTTACCGAGGGGCGACGGGCCGGGCTGCTTCCCCGACACGTGGTGGTCGCCGCATTGCGCGATGATGCCAGCGCAACCAACGTGCGGTTGGGCATCGCGGCCGACGAAGTGATCGGGACGTACACCGCGGCGGATGATTCGCTGTTGGACCAAATGCCGAGCGAGATTCCGCATTGCCGCGGCATGCTGCGCCATGACGACCGTCTGGCGCTGGTGCTCGACTTGAACAAAATGATCGAAGTGTTTCCGGTGCCGGTCATATGAATTTGCAAGGAATCATCGTGGTGAAGAACGCCGCTGCGGGTGCGGCCATTCCGAGTTTTGATTTTGGAGGATGTTATGAAATCGCGTCTTAGCTCGACGATCTGGACTTTGATTTTGTGGGATGTGGCCGCGCTCGGGGGTGTTCTGGGCCTCGCCTTCCACGCCGGCGCTTTGGCGAACGGACAATCGCTCGCCAATTTCGGGGCGTTGCCGAGCGGAGCGTCGTCCAGCCTGCTCTGCGCCGCGGGGCTGACCATTGCGACGTTTCTGCTACACGTGATTCTGCTTCCGAAGCGCGTAATTGCGCCGCTTACGGAGCTCGCCAGTTTTTCGGAGAAGCTCGCCGCCGGCGACGCGCGTGCGAAAGCGGAAATCACGTCGACAGACGAGTTCGGGCTGATCGCCGAAAACTTGAATCGGAGCGCGGCGAAAGTGGCGCGCTCGTCGGTGAGCCAGGAAGCGTCGGAATCCCTGCAGCGCAGCATCACGGACCTGCTGAACCTGATCAATCAGGTGTCACGTGGCGATTTGACGATGCGGGGCAAGGTGACGAATGACGCGCTGGGCAACGTGACCGACTCAGTGAACTTGATGCTCGACAACTTCACCAAGGTTATCGAGCGCGTTCGCAAGGCGGCGATTGACGTCAACAACAGCGCCGGCCACATCCTGTTTGCCGCGGATGAAATGACCACCGGCGCGACCCAACAGGACCAGGAAATCACCAATACTTCGTCGGCCGTGGAAGAGCTGACAGTGTCGATGAAGCAGGTGTCCAACAACGCGGAAGCGAGCGCGGAAGCCGCGCGACGCGCGCTGGACGCCGCCGAACAAGGCAACCGCGCCGTGCGCGACACGCTCGAGGGCATGCAGCGCATTCGCGCGTCGGTGCAAGCGACGGCGAAGAAAATCAAGTCGCTGGGCGACCGGTCACTGGAAATCTCTGAAATCATCAACGTGATCAACGACATTACCGAACAGACCAACTTGCTGGCGCTGAACGCAGCGATCGAAGCGGCGCGAGCGGGCGAGGCGGGACGCGGGTTCGCGGTGGTCGCGGACGAGGTCCGCAAACTCGCCGAGCACTCGCGCAGCGCGACGAAAGACATCGCGGCGCTCATCAAGGCAATTCAGGCCGAGACGAACGAAGCCGTGGTGGTGATGGAAGAAGGCACAAAAGAAGTGGAAGTCGGCGCCAGCCTGGCGGATCAAGCCGGAAAAGCGCTGGAAGCGATCTCCAGCGTGGTGCGACAGTCGGCCGAACTCGTACAGGAAATCTCGCTCGCGTCGAAGCAGCAAGTGCGCGGCACAGAAGGCGTGGCCAACGCGATGCAGATTATTTCCGGCATCACGCGGCAGACTTCGCAGGGCGCACGGCAAACCGTGGCAACGGTCGGCGACATGGTCAAGCTGTCTGAACAATTGAATGAGGCTCTCGCACAGTTCCGCTCCGGTTCGAAGAATGGCTCAGAGGCCGCGGCGGCCGAGGAATCCCGGCCCGAAGCGGTGCCGATGGGCGCACGCCGGTAAAGAAGCGATCATCACGCACTGACGCGGGCGGAAAATGAAACATCTTGTAGCCGTTTCGATTACAGAATACGAGCTCGACGAGATTCGCACACTCATCGAGCGGCGGTCCGGCATATTGTTCGATGCGTCGCGCGAGCGATTTTTCTCGACGCGCATTCGCGAACATATGGCGGCAAAGCATCTGGCGAACGGAACGGATTTGCTGCGCAAATTGCACGCGTCCACCGTGGAATATGACGCGATGGTGGAGCGCCTGCTGACGCAGGAAACTTCGTTTTTCCGTTACCCTGCGGTGTTCGAGGCCTTTCAGAGAAAAGTCCTGCCCGAATTGCACATGAAAAAGTTCTGGGAGAATCCGCGGTCTTTGCGCATCTGGAGCGCGGGCTGCGCCACGGGAGAAGAGCCGTATTCGATCGCCATTTCCGTGGCGGATGCGCTGATGTTTTCCGAGGCGTGGAACGTGGAGATCCTGGCGACGGACATCAGCAAGAACGCTTTGAAAAATGCGCAGCAAGGCGCGTATCACCGGCGAAGCCTTGGACATATTTCCCCACGACAACTGGACGCTTATTTTTCGGCGTCGGGAAATGAGCACGTGATCAAGCCACGCATCCGGCGCATGGTTTCGTTCGCGCCGATGAATCTGGCGCAGGCGGTCTATCTGGGGCGCCTGGACTGCATTTTCTGCATGAACGTGATGATTTATTTTTCGGAAGCGCGGCGGAATTCGCTGATCCAGCACTTCTATGAATACCTCGAGCCGGGCGGCTACTTGTTCCTGGGCCATTCGGAATCGGTTTCCAACGTTCCGGTGAAATTCGAGTCGGTGGTGTGCGGGGACTGCATTCTCTATCGCAAACCGGCGGGCGAGATGATTTATCGCGGCGCGGCGCTGGTTGAAGGTGCTTTGTGAGCGATCTGGGAAAAGGCGCGATCGAACTCTTCCTGCAGGAAGCGTCCGAACACCTGCAATTCCTGCGGGAGTACGCGAGCATTCTTCAGGAGCCACAGCCGAATCCGGAAGACCTGGAGCGGCTGTACATCGCCGCGCACACGCTCTCGGGCACCTCGGCGACGTACGGATTTCCCCTGTTCTCGGAGATCTCCGGCAAGCTGGCGCACATTTTTCAGTACACGCGCAACGCTCCGCTCAATTCCGACACGATCGCGCCGCTGACCGAGTTTCTGTCGGACGCGATCTCCGTTCTGGAATTCGATCTGCTGGAGATCAGCGACTCGGCCACGGAAGTGGCGTCGGATATTCAAGCGTTCAAGCAGCGGTATGCATTCGCGTTTCCTCCGACCGGTTCGGCAGCGCCGGCCGATGCGGCCGCGGCCGACGCCGCACGGGAAGAAGGGCCGTCGCAGCATTTGCCGCAAGAAGCGGCTTCGTATTACGACCGGTTGCCGCTCGATGACGACGTGGCGGACGAGGTGCTGCAATTCTTCGTTCCGGAAGCGGAAGAGCATCTGCAGGCGGTGACGGAGTGCCTGCTGGCGCTGGAAACAAACTTCAATCCCGAGGATGTGAACCGGCTGTTCCGCGCGATGCATACGGTGAAGGGATCGGCGGCGCAGGTCGGTTTGCATCGCATCGCCGCGATTGCGCACCGCGTGGAGGACCTGGTGGGCCAGATTCGCGACGGCATCCTGGCTCCGAGCGCAGAACTGACGGACCTGTGCCTGGAATCGGCAGACATTCTGAAGAAGTTCCTGCACCACGAATGGGCGAGCGAGGCGGACGCGCGCACGGCGGTCGATATGCTGCTTTCACGCGTCGCGGAATTCCTGCCCGAGGAAACGGCCGCCCCGATGGCGGGAGAATCGGTGGAAAGCGCGATGATTCAGGCCGCGGCGGAAGGCGCGGGCCTGGTGCATGCGCCTGTCTCCACCCACACCGACGGCGTGCTCGCCGCGGCACCCAAGGCTCCGCATTCCAATGCGCCGCAGCTGCATTCGGTGCGCATTTCGCTGGAGCGTTTGGACAAAATGATGAACGCGGTCGGAGAGCTGGTGATCAACCGCACGCGAATGATCGGGCGCCTGGCGGAGCTGGAAAAGCTGGTGGAAATTTTGAATTTTTCGAAGTCGCGGCTGGGCGAGAAAATTTCCGGATTCCAGGACAAGTACGAATTCAGCTGGATTGGCCAGCAATTCACTTCGCCGTCTGCGAGCGCGGAGCCACAACGCTCTGCTCCTGCACTGCCGGCCGAGGGGCGGCACGATCCGTTCAGCGAATTCAGCGAACTGGAGATGGACCGGTACGATGACTTCAGCATATTGTCGCGTTCGCTGGTGGAGATATCCGCAGACGTGAACGAGGTGCTGGCGCAGCTCGGCGGGTTCATGGGCCGCGTGGACGCAGACATCGATGAATTCACGAAGCTGGCGCATCACCTGCAGGATCAGATCACCCAGGCGCGCATGGTGCCCATCGGCAATCTGTATACGCGACTGTCGCGCACGGTGCGGGATGCGGCGAAGATTTCCGGCAAGGAAGTCGACTTCGCTTTGGACGGGGCCTCGACCGAACTGGATAACAACATCATCCAGCAGATTTCCGACCCGCTGATTCATATCGTACGCAACGCGGTGGCGCACGGACTGGAAACGCCGGAAGCGCGTGCGCAGCAAGGCAAGAATCCGCGAGGACGCATCGCGGTGCGCGCCTATCACCGCGGCAATCACATCTTCATCGAGGTAGAGGACGACGGCTGCGGCATCGATTCCGAAAAGATTCGCGGACGCGCCATCGAATCCGGCTTCGTTTCCGCCGAGCAAGTGCGGCAGATGAACGAGCGCGATTTGCGCAACCTGCTTTTCTTGCCGGGATTCTCCACGGCACACGAAAAGACGGAATTGGCCGGACGCGGCGTGGGTCTGGACGTGGTGAAGTCCAATCTCGACGCGTTGAACGGCGAGGTGGAGATACGCAGCGAAGCCGGGCAAGGCTCGTGTTTCACGCTGAAGGTTCCGCTGACGCTGATCATCTCGCAGGCGCTCTTCGTGCGCTGCGGCCCAACGCTCTTCGCCTTGCCGCTCGGTTTCATCGAGGAGATCCGGCGGTTGCGTCCCGAGGAGATCGAGGACGTCGGCGGCAAGCTGCTGACGAAAGTTCGCGACGAAATCATCGACGTGGTGCGCATGGATGCGCGGCTGAGCCTCCCGCTGCTGGAAACGGTGAACGGCTATTTCCGCATGGTTATCGTCAAGGTCGCAGGCCGGCGCGTGGGCTTGGTGGTGGATGAAGTACTGAGAAAAGACGAAGTGGTGATCAAGAACCTGGGCGGATTCCTGCGCAATATCAAGCTTTTCCCCGGCGCGACGATCGCCCCGGATGGGAGCTTGATCCTTGCCATCGATTTACACCGTTTGGTGGCGCAGGAGCTTTCCGAGCACGCTTCGATCAACGCCACGGCCGCGGCAGCGCGCGTGTTTGCGCCGGGAGCGGCGGCGGTTGCGGCGGGCAGCATCCCCACAGAGGCGATTGACGAAATTCAGGCCGAGCGCGCAGTGATCGTGGTGGACGACTCGATCAGCGTGCGCAAATTCGTCGGCAGGATGCTGGAGAAGGCCGGGTATCGCGTGCTGCTGGCGTCGGACGGTTTGGAAGCGACGGAACTGGTGGCGCAATCCGGTGCGCATCTGATTATCACCGACCTGGAAATGCCGCGCATGAACGGCTACGAGCTGATGGCGCACTTGCGGCAGAACCCGGAGACGCGGCGCATTCCGACGATGGTGGTTACTTCACGCGCCGGAGCGAAACACCGCGAGCGCGCGTTGAAAGAAGGCGCGGTGGCGTTCCTCACCAAGCCCGTGCAAGAGGAGCAGCTGCTGGCGGCGGTGGCGTCGATTCTCGGAGTGGAGAAGGCGGGGCAGCGCCGGCGGCCCGTGCCTGTGAGCTGAGATGAACGCCGCTGCCAAGAAAATTCGCGTGCTGCTGGTGGACGATTCGTCGTTCATGCGCAAAGTGCTGCAAGGAATCGTGAGCGCCGATCCGCAGATGGAAGTGGTCGGGCAAGCCAAGGACGGAAACGAAGCGGTGGCCATGGCACAAGCGCTCAAGCCCGACGTGATCACCATGGACATCAACATGCCGCATCTGGACGGCTTGCAGGCGACTGAACAGATCATGTCGCAGAGCCCGAGGCCGATTGTGATTGTCAGTTCGGAGACGCGCGAGGGCGCGGCCAGCACGCTGGTGGCACTGGAACTGGGCGCGATCGATTTTATTTCCAAACCCTCGAGCGGCATCGATCTGGACATGAATTCAGTGGGCGCGGAGCTGAATCGCAAACTGAAAATGGCGGCGAAGGTTCACGTGGTGCGCACCGCGGCGCGGCCGAAGACCGCCGCAGGGACGGCGCACCGGTCTACGGCGCCGACTGCGGCGACGGACTCCTCCGGTTCGACACTCGCGGAGGGCAGCCGATTCCCGGTGGTAGTGATTGCCGCTTCCACAGGCGGGCCGGCGGCGGTGATGCGTCTGGCGCCGGGTTTGCCGAAGGATCTTCCCGCGGCGGTGGTGCTGGTGCAACACATGCCCGCGAGTTTTACGAGCCAATACGCGATCCAATTGGCCAACGCGACGGAAATGGCAGTGAAAGAAGCGGCGGCGAATGAGGCGCTCGCGCCCGGCGTTTTCTACGTGTGCCCGGGCTCGCACCACCTGCGCGTTTCGCCGAAAGGACGCGTCGTGCTCGACAGTGGCGCCCGAATTTCCGGATACCGTCCATGCGCGGACGTGGCGATGGAAACGGCGGCGGCGTGGGCGGGGCCGCTGGCCACAGGTGTGGTGCTGACGGGCATGGGTAACGACGGATCGCGCGGCGCCAAGGCGATTTATTCCGCCGCCGGCACGGTGCTGGTGCAGGACGAGACGACGTCGGTGATTTTTGGAATGCCCGCAGAGGTGATCAAGAGCGGGTTTGTGACGCAAGTTCTTCCGTTGGAGCAAATCGCCGCGGCGATCGAGAAGCGCGTCCGGCAACTGGCGAGCGCGCCACAGGCCGTGCTGCCATGAAAATAGCGCCGAGCGAACCGCGACAAGGCCGCCGCTCTTCCCGCAGCGAGCCAGTGATCCTTTTTTCCATTGCAGGCCAGGCCTTTGCGATCAACGCGAACGCGATTCAGGAGATTCGCACCACGGACAGCATTTCTGCAGCGGCCACGGAGATTGCACCGGCGGGCATCGCGAAAGTGCGGCATCGCTTGCGCCGCGGAAGGAAGTTTTTCCACGTGGTCAACGGTTGCGTGCATTTTGGGCTGCCGATGTCGCGCCCGACGCAGGTGGTGGTGCTGCGGAACTATCGCATCGCCGTCCTGGTGGACTCGATTGACCGCATGGAGACGATGACGTTTCTAATGGCGTTGCCGCCGGGATTCTTGGGCCCGGAGCGCTTGTGGTATCGCGGAATCACGCTGGTCGCGGAAAACGTGGTTCCCGTGGTGAACCCGTCGGGGTTTTTGACGGAGCAGGAACTCATGCAGTTGGATGCGGCAGCAGCGGCCGAACCTGATGTTGCCTCAACGATCGGCACCGAGGGGACCAATCGGGCGTCCGCGGAGCAAGCGCAATGAGCGTCGCGGTGGAGGCGCCGACCAGGTCGTTTGTGCTGGTGCCGCTGGGCGGCCGGCGCATCGCTTTTGCGGCGGACTCAGTAATCGAGCTGACGGCGTTTGAAAAGCTGCAAAGCTTTCCGCACCGGACGCCGTGGATTGCCGGCGTGCTGGTGCGCCGCAACCGCGTGGTTCCGGTGTGCGACGTCGGCAAGTTGTTCGGCGAAGAGGCGCCGGTAACCGGGCGCTTCTACCTGATCGCGGAATGGCAGGAGCGCGGCGTGCGCGATTGGTGCGCGATTCCGGTGGCCGGCGAATGCGAGCTGGCGTCGGCAGAATCGGTACTGCCCGTGGGGCCGGTGGATCCGCGGACGGGACCGCGGCCGGCATTCGTCAGCGGGCTGATACCCGTTGGCGCTGAAGAGATCGAGGTCGTCGATTTGAGCAAGCTGATTCAAGAGCGGCGGGTGGCGCTGGAAATTCCCCATGCGGAGCCTGCGTCATGAACGTGGCCGCAGCGCAGCCGAGGATTCTGCTGATCGACAGCAACGTTTATTTCTCGAAGAAGCTGAGCGATGCTCTAAAGACGGAAGGCTTCGACGTGATTACCAGCCCGCAGGCGGCGTACGCGCTGACCATGCTCGAATGGAACCGGCCGGCGGCGGTGCTGTGCGCGACGAACCTGCGCGAGATGAGCGCTTACGAGATTGCGCCGATCCTGCGCGCGGACGCGAAAACCGCGGCGATTCCGATCATTGCGGTGGGCAATGGCGGAGAGCAAGCGCTGATGGAAGCGTTTCGCTCCGGCTGCGACGATTACGTGGACCGGCGGCGCGCGCCGGACGACATCGCCGCGCATGTGCGGGCATTTCTGGTGAGCCGGCAGGAAGGTTTTCAGCCGACGCAGATGGTTCCGAGCTCGATGGCCACGCTGACCGGCGACCTGTCGCGGATGGATTTGCCCGGCGTGATTCAAATGTTGAATCAAGCGAGACAGACGGGCGCGCTGAATATCAATTCGGGAGACACCGACGGCGTGATTTATTTCGACGGCGGCGAGCTTTCGCACGCAGAGTGCGGCGTGCTCTTCGGCGATGAAGCGGTGATTCATATTCTGAAGTCATGCGAAGGCGCCGGTCGGGGCGTTTACAAATTTGTGTACGGCACCACCTCCACGCAGCATACCGTATTGCGTTCGGCGACGGACCTGATGCTCGACGCGATGCGCGAGCTGGATGAAGCGGCGCACGAAGCGGAGTCGAATGACAGCGGCGAGGAAGGATCGGAATCGGAGAACGAGAGTGCATCAGACAGCGGCCCCAATAAAATCGAATTGGAGCGGCCATGAGCGAAACGCCTGAAACGGTTGCAGGAAAAATCCCCACGGTTTACTTCATCGACGACAGCGCGACAATGCGCGAAGTGATCAAGATCGCATTTCGCCGCGAGTCGATCAACGTGATCACCTGCCACGATGCGGCGTCGGCCATGGAGCAGTTCAGCGAAAAAGCTCCCGATGCCGTGATCACCGATGTGATCATGCCGGGCAAGGATGGTTACGAAGTCTGCCAGTTCATCAAGAAGGATGCCAATCTGGCGAGCACGCCGGTGATTTTGATGTCCGGCGTGGTGGATCGCGCGGTGGCGGAAAAAGCGATTGCTGCGAAGGCCGATGAGCTGATCCGCAAGCCGTTTCAGCCGCAGGAATTGATCGCGCGCGTGAAGAATTTGCTCCATCCCAAACCGGCCATCCCGCACGCACAGGAGCCATCCGCCAGCGCGGAGCCCCGGCCGGCGGCGCTTTCGGGAATCTTCGCCATGCCGGCCGAGGGGGCGCCGGCACAGCCAGCCCGGCCGATGCCTCCCACTGCTAGCCAGCGGCCCGCGCCTTCGGCCCCGGCGTATGCTTCGCCGCGGCCTGCGGTGCGTCCCAATGGAAATCCCGCGCCGGGCGTCCCGGCGGCTAGTTCGACGGAAATCCAGAGGCTGCGGTTTGAGGTGCAGCGGTTGGAAATGCTGGTGAAGAAGCTGCAGTCGGAGCTGGAAGCGGAGAGGCAGTATGTGGCCTCACTCGAGTCGCACATGCGGACACTGCAGGAAGCGGAGTGAAGCAATCGGCAAATTACTCTATCTGAAGTACTTAGCGATATAGTAACTCGAAAGATGCAGGCGGCGCAGGCCTCGTTGACCTGGGTGACCCTGTGCCCCTATCATGATCACAAGGCTTAACTCCCGGGGCCGGTATAGGAGCCGACCTCTTTCAGCTCGTGGCCGAACCACCGCGAGGTGGTGATGAACAACTCCAGCCCCAACGCTCAGCACCCATCGAAGGAACGCCGTACCGGCGTGGACCGCAGGAGATTTGAGCGGACTCCCTGCCGGGTGAAGGTGACCGTTACCGTCACCGGTTCGGACCTTAGCATCGACGGCACGATTACAGACATCAGTCCAGGCGGCTGTTACGTTGAGATGTTCACACCGCTCCCCGCCGATACTCACGTAGTCGTCCACTTTGATCCGCCGGCAAACGGACTGGTGTGCCGGGGCGTGGTCCGCAATTCGGTTTCCGGAATGGGTATGGGAGTGGCTTTCGACGCGCTCAGCGCCGACAAATTCAAAAAACTGCAAGAGATCGTTCCCGACATATCCGAAATGTCGCCTGTTGCGGAGGCGAGCGCGGCAGCTTCCGCGTCCGCCCCAGAGTTTCTTGAGGCACTGTTGCGCCTGCTGATCAAGAAAGGCGTGACCACCAGCGAAGAACTCGCGGAAGAGATTGAAAACGGGCGATCCATCAAGCGCTAGCGCGGCGCCGCTGGATGCTGCGAGGCGAAAAATTCGCGAACGATGACGCTGATGTCGCGATGCTGGGCGGTGGCCTGGTAGTTCATCTGCTGCATGTCGTGATCTGAAATTTTCCCCGACAATTCGGCGATGGCTGCGATGACCTCGGGATGTTCGCTTGCAATCTGGTTTCGCACGACGGTGACCGCCTGATAGGGCGGGAAGTAGTGTTTGTCGTCAGCGAGCACGGTGAAATCGCCCGAGAGCAACTGGCCGTCGGTGGTGTTCCCGGCGATGATGTCCACCTGGTGCGCGAGCAGCGCGCGATAGAGAAGATTCAAGTCCATGATGCGCGGCTCGGCGGCGAATTTCAGGCCGTAGCTTTTCACGAATCCGTCATAGCCGTCGGGGCGTTCCATGAATTCGTAGCCGAAGCCGGCGCGCCAGCCAGGCGAGTATTTCGCGCCTTGCGAAATCGTGCGGAGCTGATCCTTCCGCGCGTCCTCTCCGCGAATCACGATGGCGAAGCTGTCGTTGAAGCCCAGAGGCGGCTCGACGACGAAGTTGAAGCGATGGGCATAATCGCCGCGAACGCGCTCGAAGACGGCGTGAGGATCTGCTTGTGGAGGTTCCTTCAGCACAGCGGTGAGCGCCGTGCCGGTGTATTCCACGTACATATCGATGCGGCCGGCGAGCATGGCCTGCTGGCAGATGTAAGTGCCGGCGAGATAGAAACGACGCTCCACGTGCAGGTTTGTTTTTGCTTCGATCTGCTGCGCAAGCAATTCGCCGAGGATGGCCTGCTCTGGGAAATTCTTCGAGCCAACGACGATCGTTGTTTGGCGATTGGCGCAGCCCGCTGCGGGGAAGACGAGCGCTGCGACGATGAAAGTGAGAATGGGCCAGCGCATGGAGTCAGCGCGCGTGGCGCATGCGGCGTTCGAAGAAGCCAAGAATAATATCCGCGAAGAGCGCAAGAATCGCCGCGGGGATCGCGCCGGCGAGAATCACGCGGTTATCAACCATGGCGAGGCCGCGAAAAATGAATTCGCCCAAGCCTCCCGCGCCAACGGCCGCAGCAATGGTGGCGATGCCGATGGTCCAGACGGTGGCCACGCGGATTCCGGCGAGCAGCACAGGCACGGAAAGCGGCAGCTCGACGCGAAAGAGGATTTGCGAATCGGTCATACCCATGGCGCGCGCGGCTTCGCGCACGTTGGGGTCAATTCCTTGTATGCCGGCGATAGTGTTGCGAATTATGGGCAGGAGCGCATAGACCGCGAGGGCGGCGACGGCGAGGCGGTCGGCGCGGGAGCCGAGCCAGGGTACCGGCAGCAGAAAACCGAAGAGCGCGAGGCTCGGAATGGTCTCGGCGACGTTGGCGCTGCCGAGAATCGGTTTGGAAAGCCACGGCTTGCGCGTGACGGCGATGCCGAGGGGGATTCCCACCGCGACGGCCAGAAGCATGGCGATGACCACGAGCCAGAGATGCTCGCCCGTGGCTTGGAGGATTTCCATGCGATGCGCCGAAAAAAACTGGATGAGATTCATCACGCGCCTCGTTTCTCGGGGCTTTTTTCAAGAGTGGGCCGCGCCGCGCCCCGGCCGAGCGTAGCTACATAAGCGGCGGCCAGCGGCTCGGTGGTGCGAAGGAAAGCTTGGGGTTCATAGGTGCCGGCGAGCTCGCCGGCCTCGAGCAGGGCGATCCGCGCGCCAAAGAGCAAAGCTTCGCGAAGATCGTGGGTGACGAAAATAATCGTTTTGTTCAGTTGCTGCTGAATCGCGAGGAACTCTTTTTGGATTTCCGCGCGCGTAAGCGGATCGAGCGCGCCAAAGGGCTCGTCCATCAGCAGAAACGGCGGATCGGCGGCGAGAGCGCGGGCGACGCCGACGCGCTGCTTCTGACCGCCGGAAAGCTCACCGGGATGGCGCGCGGCGAATTGCGCGGGCTCGAGCCCGACGATGCGCAGCACATCGGCGACGCGTTCCTTGCGGCGATTTTCCGGCCAATGCTCCAGCTCCGGAACGAGGCCGACGTTGCGCTCGACGGTGAAATGCGGAAAGAGGCCCGCGTCCTGAATCACGTAGCCGATTTGCCGGCGCAAACGAATCGGATCCCAATCGGCGGTAGCACGGCCGTCGACCAGAACTTCGCCGCTGTTTGGTTCGAGCAGGCGATTGACCAATTTCAAGGCGGTCGTTTTTCCGGAGCCGCTGCGGCCAAGCAAGATGAGGGTTTCTCCCTCGCGAACTTCGAGGGACAAGCCTTTCAGAATGGGACGGTCACCGTGGCGGAACTCGGCCTGGCGAAACTCGATGGCGGCTTTAGCGTGCGTTTCGGGCATGCGCTGATTCTAACGTGAATGGGCGCTCGCATCGATGCAAGAAGGCGTAAACTCGGCGTACGCGGTTGGCGAGTTGGCGGCGCGCCGTTTGCTTTGGTGGCACGCTCTATATTTCACGCGCGAGGGGAAACATGATTCCCTACCTCATGCGGTTTCAGGACGTCGGAGTCCTACTGTTACGGCTGATGGTCGGTGCGATTTTCCTGTCCAGTGGGTGGAACCACCTGAAAGATCCCGCGGGCCGCAGCAAGAGCATCGGGATGAGCAAGGGCTTCACGATATTTCTGGGCGCGGCGGAGACTGCCGGCGGTTTGGGCGTTATCGCCGGCGTGTTGCCTCAAGCGGCGGCGCTGGGATTGATTTTGATAATGCTGGGCGTCATCCAGAAGAAAGTCTTCGAGTGGCACACCGGTTTCTGGGGCAAAGGCGGCCACGGATGGGACTACGAACTGATGATCATCGTGATGTGCATCATGATCGTCGTTACCGATGGCGGGCGATACATTTTGCTTCGGTGACGACCGGGTCGATAAGTCAAACACTTGATTCGAGTGCCAGGAGTAGGCGGGACAGAGAAATCGAGCTTACAGCAAATGTATTTATCACAGCGGTACAAATAAGGCAAGTACTTTTCTTTGTAACGAAAAGTCGTCCAGGGTGAGAATTCTTGGAACGGGGCAAACCGGCCTCGTTTTTGCCCTGCCGCGGTAAAAGCGAGACCTTTATGTACTTAGGTAAGCACGGATATTGCGAAGGACCTGGGCGAGCATGGCGGGCGTCAGACGGCCGGTGAAGGTATTTTGCTGGCTGGGATGGTAAGAGGCGAAGAGACGCGGAAGAGTTCCGGGAAGCTGATAGGTGGCGCCGTGAGCGAACGGATAAGCGGTGTGGCTCGAGATGAGCTTTTGATCCTTGAGGATTTGGAGATAGGCGCGCAGGGCGATGCCGCCTAGCGCGAGGACGGCCTTTGGTTTCAGGATGTGCAGCTCGGTCTCGAGATAAGGGCGGCAGTTCGCAAATTCGGAGGGAAGCGGTTTGTTTGCCGGCGGAGCGCAGCGCACAGCGACGCCAACGTAGGCATTATGAAGCGCGAGCCCGTCGTCGCGGCTGACGGATGCGGCTTGACTGGCAAAGCCGGTGCGATGAAGCGCGCCGAAGAGAAAATCGCCGGAGCGATCGCCGGTGAAAGTGCGGCCGGTGCGATTTCCGCCATGCGCAGCGGGGGCGAGTCCGACGATGAGAAGCTGCGCATTTGGATCGCCGAAGCCGGGAACGGGCTTGCCCCAGTAGTCCCAATCGAGAAAAGCGCGGCGCTTGGTGCGAGCCACGGATTCGCGGTAGCGCACCAGGCGAGGACATTTGCGGCAGGATACAATCTTGCCGTTGAGAATTTTCAACAGATTCTTGGCGCCGTTCATTACGGCTCAAATGGGCCGGGGATTCGCCGCGAAAAATTGACACGGCGGCAACGCGCAGACTAGCATACTTGCAGCGATTTTCCCTGCCTGCTTCGGGGACTCTGCAGGCCGCTGTAATCAAGAGAGTGTTTGCCGGGCGATGGAAACGAAAACTGAGCCGAAGAATGTTCTGGCGCGCATCGTGGAGCGGCGGCGCGAGGCGATTGCCCATCGAAAGCGCGTGCTGCCGGACGTGGCGCTGAAGCTGGCGGTGGAGAAAAAATCCACGCCGGTGCGGGATTTTGTGGGGGCGCTAACGCGGCCGGGATTGAACATCATCGCGGAACTGAAGAAAGCGTCGCCATCACGAGGGCTTCTGCGCGCGGACTATCGGCCGTCGACGATTGCTCCGGAACTGGAAGCGAGCGGCGCAGCGGCGCTGTCGGTGCTGACGGAGGAGGATTTTTTTCAGGGGTCGCTCGCGGATTTGAAGGAAGTGTCGAAGGCGACGAAAATTCCCATCCTGCGGAAGGACTTTATTGTGGACCCGTGGCAGGTGTGGGAGACGCGCGCGGCGAACGCGGACGCGTTTTTACTGATCGTGGCGATTCTGGACGATGAGACTTTGCGTGCTTTGCTTGCGTTGGGGCGAAAGCTGGGCATGGAAGCGCTGGTGGAAGCGCATTCGCGCGAGGAAGTGAGCCGCGCGATAAGCGCGGAAGCAAAAATCATCGGCGTGAACAACCGAGACTTGAAGACGCTCGAGGTGCGGGTGGAAACGTCGCTGGAGCTGGCGGAAATAATTCCCGAGGAGTGCGTGGCGGTGAGCGAGTCGGGCATTCGGAGCCACGCGGACCTGGTGCGGATGCAGCGGGCAGGATTTGACGCATTTCTGGTTGGCGAACATCTGATGACTGCGCCGGACGCGGGGGCGGGATTGGCGAAACTGCTGACGGAACAGGGCCGCTGAGGTGCGGAAATGGTGAAGGTGAAGATCTGTGGAATTACAAATTGGACCGATGCGAAGGTGGCCATCGACGCGGGCGCGGATGCGTTGGGGTTTAATTTTTGCGCGAAGAGCCCGCGGAGGATCAGCGTTTCTCATGCGCGTGAAATTATCCGGCATTTGCCGCGGAATGTGAGTGCCGTAGGCGTTTTTGTAGATGCTTCGGCGGCGGAGGTATTAAAGATCGCGCACGCAGTGAAATTGGGCGTTTTGCAACTGCACGGCGACGAAAGCCCGAACATGGTGGAGCGACTGGCGCGCGAATTTCCGGTGATAAAGGCGTTCCGAGTGGGGCCGCGATTTCGGGTGAACGAGCTCGAGAAATATTCGGGCGCAGCGGCTTTTCTGCTGGACGGATTCGACGGCAAACTGCACGGCGGAACAGGGAAGAGCTTCGATTGGCGCATCGCCAAGCAGGCGAAACGCTTCGCTCCGGTGGTCTTGGCCGGCGGGCTGACGGAAGGGAACGCGGTAAAAGCGATGCGCACGGCAAAGCCGTTCGCGATCGATGTTTGCAGCGGCGTGGAAGCGTCGCCGGGAAAGAAAGACGCGAAGAAAGTCCGAGCGTTTATGGCCACGGTCGAGAAAGAACGCAGGAAAAGAGCGTGAAGAGAGTGATGACGGAAAAAATGCCGGACGGGCGAGGGCGGTTTGGTGCGTACGGCGGGCGCTACGTTCCGGAAACGCTGATGGCGCCGCTGGAGGAGCTGGAGCGCGCCTACGAAGAAGCGCGCGCGGACGGGAAATTTCAGACGCAGCTCGACGAACTGCTCAAGAATTTTGCCGGGCGGCCAACGCCGCTGCAATTTGCTCCGCGGCTTACCGAGCATCTGGGCGGAGCGACAATTTACTTGAAGCGCGAGGATTTGCTGCACACGGGGGCGCACAAGATCAACAACTGCATTGGGCAGGGATTGCTTGCGGTGCGCATGGGCAAAAAGCGGGTGATTGCGGAAACGGGCGCGGGTCAGCATGGAGTAGCGACCGCGACGGTGGCGGCGCGGCTGGGACTTGAGTGCACGGTGTACATGGGCACGGAGGACATGGCGCGCCAGCGGCTGAACGTTTTCCGCATGAAGCTGCTGGGCGCGGAAGTGGTGGGCGTGGATTCGGGCAGCAAGACGCTCAAGGACGCGATCAACGAAGCGATGCGCGATTGGGTGACGAATGTGCGGACGACGCACTACCTGCTGGGCTCAGTGCTCGGCGCGCATCCGTACCCCATGATGGTGCGGGATTTTCATCGTGTGATCGGCAAAGAGGCGCGCGCGCAAATTCTGGAGGCGGAAGGCCGCCTGCCGGGCTGGCTTTTTGCATGCGTGGGAGGAGGATCGAACGCGATTGGGCTGTTCTACGAGTTTCTCGGCGACGCGAACGTGAAAATGGTCGGCGTGGAGGCAGGCGGGCGCGGAGGAACGCTCGGTGAACACGCGGCGCGGCTCGCTGCCGCCTCGGGATTTGCCGGAGCAAGGCCAGGAGTGTTGCAAGGGACGCATACGTACGTTCTGCAAAACGCGGATGGACAGATCGCGACGACGCATTCAGTGTCTGCGGGGCTCGATTATCCGGCCGTGGGCCCTGAGCATGCGTGGCTGGCGGAGCAAGTTCGCGCCGAATACACGGCGGTGCACGACGACGAAGCCGTGGAGGCGCTGCGCACGCTCGCGAGGTTGGAGGGAATTATTCCGGCGCTCGAGTCGGCGCATGCGGTGGCCGAGGTGATCAAGCGCACGCCCAAGATGAAGCAGGACGAAGTGATCATCGTGAATTTGTCCGGGCGCGGCGACAAAGATATGGAGATTTTGGCCAAGTATGTCTGAACCGGCGAGCACCACGGCGCAACTGAAAACGAGGATCGGGCGAAAATTCGAGGAGCTCGCGCGCAAAACCGAGCTGGGCCTGGTCACGTATTTCACAGCGGGCGATCCGTCGATCGAGGGCACCGAAGCGATTGTTTTGCGCGCTGCCGAAAGTGGCGCGGACGTGATCGAGTTGGGGATTCCGTTCAGCGATCCGGTGGCGGATGGCCCGACGATTCAGCGCGCGAGCGAGCGGGCACTGCGAGCGGGCACAACGCTTGAAAAGGTGCTCGGGTTGGTGGCGACGCTGCGAAAGAAGACAGAAGTCCCGCTGGTGCTGTTCGGCTATTTCAATCCGATCTTGCAGAGGGGACTCACCGATTTTGCGAGGAAGGCCTCTGCAGCGGGCGCGGACGGAGTACTGGTGACGGACATGACTCCGGAGGAATCGAGCGAATATCGCAGCACGATGCATGCGAACGGGCTAGACACGATTTTTCTGGCTGCGCCGACGTCAACGGATGAACGGTTGAAACGCATTGCCGACGCATCGAGCGGATTTTTGTACGTGATCTCGCGTACCGGCGTGACTGGCGCGAAGGATTCGCTACCGGAGGAGCTGCCGGCCATGGTGCGGCGAGCGCGAAAGTTCACCCGATTACCGATTGCCGTGGGATTTGGGATTTCGGTGGCGGCGCAGGTGACCATCCTCGGAGGAATCGCGGACGCCGTGGTGGTGGGGTCGTCGCTGGTTGGGGAGATTCAGAAGGCGAGGTCGGTGAATGAAGCGGCGGATAACGCGGCGGCGCGGGTGCGGCTGTTGAAGGACGCCGCGAAACACGGAGTGAGCCGCAGAGGCTAACGCATGAGCGAGGTGGGCGAATTTCGCCGCGTGGCGATCCTGGGTGTGGGCCTGATCGGCGCATCGTTTGGCGCGGCACTGGAAAACGCGCGGGCGGGCCTTTCGATTGTTGCATACGATCGGCCGGAGGTCTTGCGCAAGCTGCGAGCCAAGTTTAACTGGGAAACGTGCGAGGATTTGGCCAGCGCGGTCCGCGGCGCGGATTTGATTTATATGGCGTTGCCGGTTGGCGCCGCGATAGAAATGCTGCCGGGGATTGCCGCGCAATGCGAGCGGCAGGCGCTGGTGACGGACGCGGGCAGCACAAAGACGCGGATGTGCAAGGCGGCGGCGAAGGTGTTTGCCGACCGGGCGAAGTTTCTGGGCGGGCATCCCATAGCAGGCAGGGAAGTGAGCGGATTCGAGCATGCCGACGCGGAATTATTTCGCGGCAAGCGCTATGTTGTGATTCGTGATGGGCGTGGAAAGGACGAAAGCGATTTCAGAGTGCAGCGATTTGTAGAGCTGCTGCGCGCGATTGGCGCCGAGCCAGTGTGGAGCGACGCGGAAACCCACGATTGGGCGATGGCGGTGGTTTCGCAGATGCCACAGCTGGCTGCGATTGCCCTGGCGCGAGTGATTGCGGAGGAAACAGACGAAACTGGCTTGCCAGCCTCGCTCGCGGGTACCGGGTTGCACGATTTGCTGCGGACGGCGGGAAGCCCATACGAGGTCTGGCGGGATATCTGCATGACCAATACGGAAAACATTGCGCGTTCGCTGGATCGCGCGGCACAGGCGATTGATTTTCTGCGGACGCATTTAACCAGCAGGGAACTGGAGCAGGAATTTGCCGGCGCAAATGAAGTGTACAGGGCGCTTCGTGAAACGGATTCGGCGCCGCGCGCCGATGAAACGCAAACCGGCAAACCTGCGGGCAAAGCGAAGAGCAATGGATAAACGCGTGGCCAATGCGGAGGTGGCCATCGAGCGCGTCCAAGACGGCGCGACGATCTTGGTGGGCGGCTTTGGAATGTGCGGCGTACCGGAGCACCTGTTGCGTGCGCTGCGGGCGAAAGGAACGAGGGATTTGACGCTGGTCTCGAACAACGCCGGAACGGACAACTACGGCATCGGCTGGCTGCTGGAATCGAAGCAAGTGAAAAAGATGATTGCGAGTTACGTGGGCGAAAACAA
>JASHQB010000086.1 GCA_030037775.1 Candidatus Acidiferrales bacterium | reverse complement strand
GGCGGAAAATTGAGAATTACGTCGATGCGAATTGACGGATCATTGATGATGCTGCGAATCTGCGCGACCCAGCGGTCAATGGTCCATCCGGGCAGCAAGCGGCAGTCCAATTCCGCGCTGGCCTCGGACGGAATGATGTTGGTTTTGTTCGAGCCTTTGAGGCTGGTGATGGAAACCGTGTTCGTGAGGCGAGCGAGGATTTCGGGCCGCTTGGCGAGCAAGTCATCATAGGCACCGGGCTGGGTCAGAAATTCCTTGGGATTCGCGAACCGGCTGCCCCACGGCTCAGGCTCATAAGGGGCGTGCGTGCGGAGCATGGCTTCAACGGGCGGCGTCAACTCAATGGGCGGGTGATATTGCCGCAGGCGGTCGAGCGCGGCGATCAGGTGATTCGGCGCCGAGTCTGTGATGGGAACAGATGCGTGCCCCGAGCGGCCCGTGGCCGTCAGCCTAAGCCACGCCGGAGTTTTTTCCGTTGGACCGACGCCGAAATAAATTGGCTTGCCGGAATCATCGGCGAGCGAGCCGGCTCCTTCGGTGAGCATGAAGCCTGCGCCGGCGATCCACTGCGGGCGGTCCTTCACCACCCAGCCCGCGCCGAAATTCCCTCCCGCCTCTTCGTCCGCTGTGCCGACAAATATCACATCCCGTTGAAGAGGCACGCGCAGGCGATGCAGTTCGAGAAACGTAAGCAACTCAACGATACCGAGGGACTTCATGTCGATCGAGCCACGGCCCCAAAGATATCCGTCGCGAATCAGGCCGGCGAACGGATCCACGGTCCAATAGGCGCGGCTCACCGGCACCACATCCATGTGGTTGAGCAGGATCAGCGCGGGCCCAGAGCCGTTTCCTTTTAGCCGCGCGACGATGTTTCCGCGGCCGGGCGCTGACTCCGCGATCTGGTAGGAGATGCCTTCCGCCTGAAAGATTCTTGCGTACCACTGTGCGGCGCGGATCTCATTGCCCGGCGGATTCGTCGTATCCACACGCACATAAGCCGAGAGCTTCTGAATGGCTTCGTTTTCGAGCGCGTGCCAATCTGGAGACGCGGCCGAGGATTGCGCCCTGGCTTGCGAAGCGAGCGCAAACAGGGCGAGCAAGACAAGGATCGGGCAGAGAGAGAAGCGTCGCACCAAAATCCTCCCGGAAAAACACGCCGCTAGGCCGGTGCCGAGACCTTGGCCTCGGCATCGTTTCCTGCGGATTGCTCCAGACTGTTGAGCATGGATTTGAAAATGACCAGGCCGTCTGCCGAGCCGAGCGGCGTTTCGACCGCTCGCTCCGGATGCGGCATCATTCCGAACACGTTGCGTTCGCGATTGCAAATGCCGGCAATCGCCGCTAAGGCTCCGTTTGGATTTGCGGCCTCATCGATCTCGCCGGCAGGCGTCGTGTAGCGCAGCACGACTTGATCGTTGCGCTCCAGCTCAGCCAACATGCGACCGTCGCAAAAATAATTTCCTTCCATATGGGCAATGGGGATTTTCAAAACCTGTCCGCTCCGCGCCGCACACGTAAAGGGTGTGTTGGTGGTCTCCACGCGCACGTGAACGTACCGGCAAAGAAAACGCAGGCCCTGGTTGCGCAGCATCGCGCCCGGCAGCAAACCCGCTTCCAAGAGGATTTGGAATCCGTTGCAGATGCCGAGCACCAGTCCGCCCTGGCGCGCGAAGCGTTCGATTGACCGCATCACCGGGGAAAAGCGCGCGATCGCCCCCGTGCGCAGATAATCGCCGAACGCGAAGCCGCCCGGAAGAATGATGGCATCGCAACCGGCAAGATCCTCGGTGCCATGCCACAGGAACTCGACCGGCTGGTGAAGCACTGTGCCAACAGCGTGGCAAGCGTCATGGTCGCAATTCGAGCCGGGGAACACTACGACGCCGAATTTCATCGCGTGGAATCTCCGCATCGATTCTAACACATCGGCCAGGCTGATCTTAACGTCTTGTCGGCGCGGCACGCGGCGCTACGGGCGGCCGTCTGGCCATCATTTTCGAGAGGATTTCTTTCCTTGCTGGCGCTGAGGGTTGCGTTTCCGAAGGGCTCTTGCGGCGCTCCGCCTGCCGCGGGTTTCGTCCGCGGTTTTGCCGCCGTCCGAGGCCACGGTGTTTTCCTCGCTCATCTTGCGTCGCCGCTCGGCGGCCCATCCTGCCTTGTTGACCTGGCGGCCGCGCGCAATCGCGAGCGCGTCAGCGGGAACATCTTCGGTGACGGTCGAGCCGGCGGCGATATACGCTCCATCGCCGACGCGAACCGGCGCTACCAGCGCCGAGTCGCTGCCTACGAACACCCTCTCGCCGATAATCGTGGGGTTCTTTTTAACGCCGTCGTAATTACAGGTAATCGTGCCAGCGCCGATATTCGATTCGCGCCCGACGGTCGCGTCTCCGATGTAAGTTAAGTGCATGGCCTTGACGCCTTCGCCGAGGACGCTTTTCTTTACCTCGACAAAGTTGCCCACACGCGCGCCCGCACGCAGCTCGGTGCCTTCGCGAAGGTGCGCGAACGGTCCTACGATCGCGCCTGCGCTGAGTAAAGTCGCGGTAATCACCGAGTGTTGCCGCACCAGAACGTGATGTTCGAGGGCGGCATCCGTTAGCACGCTGCCCGATTGAATCCGGCAATGCGGCCCGATGCGCGTCTTGCCCAGCAACTGCACCCCGGGCTCGATCACCGAATCGCTTCCCACCTCGACCTCCCCATCAATCAGTACGGTCTCCGGAAGGTAAATCGTCACGCCGTCATCCATCAGTGCCGCTGCCTTGCGTGCGCGGAACACGCGATCCGCTTCAGCCAGTTCGCCGCGCGTGTTGCATCCAAGGATCTCTCTGGCGCTTCCGGCCATGACCGCCAGTACCCGCTCTTTTCGCTTGTTCAACTGTGCAATCGCGTCGGTCAAGTAAAGTTCGTGATGGGCATTCTCCGGCCGCACTTCGGCGAGGCATGGCCAGAGTTTTTCGAGCGTGAAGCAATAAATGCTGGAATTCACTTCATGGATTTTCCGTTCGGCTTCGGTCGCAGACTTTTCTTCTGCAATAGCCGCCACGCTGCCATCTCTGTTGCGTATGATGCGCCCATATCCCGTCGGATCGTCCAGTTGGGCAGTAAGAACCGTCGCTGCCGCACCGCCTCTGCGGTGTGCGTCGATTAGAGCACTGAGCATTTCTGTGCGAATCAGCGGTGCGTCGCCGGGAAGAACAACCGCCAGACGCGCTTTGGGGCCAATCGCGTTGCGCGCGATGAGCATCGCATGACCTGTACCGTTTTGTGGTCGCTGCAATACGGTTGTGGCTTTGAACGGTGTGACCGCGGCGCGGACATTCTCCGCCTGATGCCCAACGACCACCAAGATGTTGCCGCCGAGCGGCTGACAAGCGGTAACCACATGCTCGATAAGGGTTCTCCCGCCCGCGCGATGGAGCACTTTGGCGACTTCAGACTTCAGTCGCGTGCCTTTGCCTGCCGCCAGAACGATGCAAATGAGGTCCTTCGCAGCCATAAGTTGATTATTGTCTCTTTCCATCCGTAGTTTGGCAATCGGACAGACATGAACGAGGTTCGCGAGCTGAAATCCGTCACGGCTTGCAATCAGCGAAGTTCAGTCTGCGTGGACCGAGGAGACATCCAAGGCAACCGCGGCGCTCTTCTCGACGAACGCGTCGTCAAATGTTTCGACCCAATGGGACTGTTCGGCAAGCAAGCGTGTCACAAGCCGTGTATGCAGCGCGTGTCCTGCTTTGTGCGCCACAACGAGGGCCTTGAGAGGCCGGCCCAGCAGAGCCAAGTCTCCGATCAAGTCGAGCGCTTTATGACGGCTGAATTCATCGGCGAATCGCAGTTCGCCTTGCATCAGCCCATCCGCCGTCAGCACGATGGCATTTTCAAGCGACCCGCCACGAATCAAACCCATCGCGCGCAGCTTTTCGATCTCATCGATGAAAGTAAACGTTCGCGCCGGAGCGAGTTGCTGGCAAAACGATTCGCTTCCCACGGTAATTTCCGTTTCTTGGCAACGAATCAACGGATGGGGGAAATCGATGAAGCAGCGCACGCGAAATTCATCAGCCGGGTAGATTCCGATGTGCCGGTCGCCCTCGGAAATCTCCAGCGGCTTCACGACTTTCAAATACTTTCGCCGCTTGCGAAGCTGCCGAACGCCGGCCGCTTCCAGCATCTGGATAAAAGGCTGCGCTGAGCCGTCGAGAATGGGCAGTTCCAGCGCGTCGATCTCGACGTAGACGTTGTCAATGCCACAGGAGTAGAGTGCCGCGAGCAAGTGTTCTGTCGTCGACAGCAATACGCCGTTTTTCATCAGGCTTGTTGCGTAGCTCACGCGCGCAACATTTTTCCCGTGCGCTTCAATTTCGAAGTTGTCCAGGTCGGTACGGCGAAAGACAACGCCCGTGTCTGCGGGTGCGGGCGCCAAGCGAATGCGAGACTGCACGGCGGTGTGCAGGCCAATGCCCTCAGCTTCGACCGCTCGCTTTATGGTGTTTTGGAAGCCCAACGCGCCCTCTGTAAGCATTTTGCGTGCCTAGCAAGAATAATCTAACTAACAGTAAATCCTGCCTTTATTTCGCGTGAATGTTCACAGGTCGCCACTTGTGTTGCAATAAAACAACAATATTGACCCTCCGTCGTTGCCATCTTGGTACGCTTTCGGATGCTCGGGGCTCCCAATTTACGCCAGCTTCGTTGGGTGATGGCGACTTGTGCGACATCCGCCCGGCGGGTAGAATGGGAGCTCAAGTAGACACCGTGCAGACTCCATTTCCCATCCTGTCGAACTCGCCAGTCGCTTTGTCTGAACCCGCGTCCCATCCGCGTCCTTCTTGGCTGCGCGTGAAATTCTTTGGTGGCGAGAATTATCAGGATCTGAAGCGCATTATGCGCACCCTCGATTTGCACACGGTTTGCGAAAGCGCGCGCTGCCCGAACATGGGGGAATGCTGGGATCATCGCACCGCAACCTTCATGATTCTTGGTAACATTTGCACGCGGGCTTGCGGATTTTGTGCCGTCCCATCCGGCAAGCCGATTGCCCCCCCCGAACAGGACGAACCGCAGCGCGTTGGCGAAGCCGCTCAGAAGATGGGGTTGCGCTATGCGGTGGTTACTTCCGTCAATCGCGACGACCAGCCCGACGGCGGCGCGAAAATCTTCGCGCGCACTATTTTTGAAATCCGCCAGCGCGTGCCTGGTTGCAAGGTGGAAGTCCTGATTCCCGATTTCCGCGGTAACTGGCGAGCCTTAGAGACGGTCGTGCGCGCCCGACCCGAAGTGTTGAACCACAACATGGAGACGGTGCCGCGTCTCTATCGCCGCGTGCGCAAGGGAGCCGTCTACGAGCGCTCGCTTGAATTGCTTCGCCGTGCCAGGCAAATGTCCCCGGAAATGCCGACCAAGACTGGCATGATGCTGGGTCTCGGCGAAGAGCGCGATGAAGTTCTTCGCGCGATGCAGGACATTGTCGGGCAGGGCGTGGATATTTTGACGCTCGGGCAGTATCTCCAGCCCACGCGTGAGCATTTGCCCGTCGTCCGTTTCGTCCATCCGGATGAATTCGCAGAATACAAGTGCACGGGCGAAAAAATGGGATTCAAGCACGTCGAATCCGGCCCGCTCGTGCGTTCCTCTTATCACGCGTTTGAACAGGAAGAAGCTGCCCGCGGTTAGCGCAAGCCCGCCGATTTGCTACTCCATGATCCGCGGGTCCTGGGAGCGCGGAATCCAGCGCACCAGCCATGCTGCCGTGACATACATTACGAAACATTCCAGCGCGAACGGCAAGAATCCCAGATAACCGGGCACCGGCATTTCGAAAATCTTCCACTTCTGGAACATGGGAAAAACATAGTGCCACTTCGCGGCGGCCCAATAGTTCCAGAATTCCCAAAGCCACCCGCAAATCCACCCCGAGACGAGCAGCGAACAGAAACGGCTCCATCGTCCATAAGAAATATCGCCAAGCAATGACGGCAAGCCCAACCGATAATTGAGAGGATCCAAAACCAGGTAAAACCCGATCCACAGGAGCCCGAACGAGAGCGCTGCAACGTGCCGAGGCAAGACTGCGGGAACAATCACGCACAGCGCCCCTAAGACCATCATGTTGCGACACAGGGCAGGCGGAATCATTCTGTCGGCACCTTGTTTGAACCAGCCGAATGATTCAACCAGCTCGGCTGTCTCCAAGATTGCCGGCGTTATCGTTGCGAAGGACCAGCAATAACCAAGCAGGCCCCAGACGAGTGATGTAGGCACTCCTACGTACGTCCAGTTTTGTAAGCGCAGGTTGTAGGCCTCGAATATCAGCCACAGCGGAATGGAGAGGAGCGACATCTGGAAAAAATCCCGCGGCGCATTGCGTAAGCGTGATCTGCCGGTGATGGCAAAAACGGCCGAATCGCAAATGAGCAAGTAGGCCGACCAGGCGATCGGGGTGAAATATGTTGACACAGGCTCGATGCCGCGAAACATCAGCCATTCCGCGCCGACCAGGGCCGCCAGTCCAAGCCAGCCCGCATATGGGAAAAAATGCTTCCGGCGCCGCCAGAATTCGAGGCAAACGATGGTGATGGTGGCTGCGGTGACGATCACGCCGAGCTTGGTCATGCCGGGCAGAGTGTAACCCAGTTTGCGCGAACTTTATCGTGGGCCGTTTCCCGTTCTTTGCTATTCTTTGGCCTCGCTTTCCGCTCGCCAATGAATCACTTGGGAAATCTCGAACGCGGCTTGGGTCTGAAAGAGGCCGTCGCGCTCAACATGATCGACATGGTCGGCATCGGCCCGTTCATCGTGATTCCCTTGGTCATCCGCAGCATGGGCGGGCCGCAATGCTTGCTGGCCTGGGCTGTTGGCGCTGCGCTGGCGCTCATCGACGGCTGCGTCTGGGCAGAACTGGGCGCGGCCATGCCTGAGGCCGGCGGCAGCTACGTTTATTTGCGTGAGGCTTATGGGCCTGCCAAGTGGGGGCGGCTACTATCTTTCCTGGTCATCTGGCAGACGATTTTTCAAGCTCCCTTGGTGATGGCCTCGGGCGCCATTGGATTCGCGGAATATTTCGGCTATCTGCATCGGCTTGGCCGTTACGGACAGAAAGCTGTTGCCGGGGCTGTTGTCATTGTTCTCGCCGTGTTGCTTTATCGCCGCATCGCGGATATCGGAAAGATCTCGATGCTGTTATGGATCGGTGTGTTCGGCACGATTCTATGGCTCATCGTCGCGGGCGCTACTCATTTTCATCCGGCACTTGCCTTCGACTATCCGGCGGGCGTGTGGTCTCTCAATTGGCTTTTCTTCGCCGCGCTCGGCAGCGCGACAGTGCAGACGATCTACACGTATTGGGGCTACTACAACGTCTGTTTTCTCGGTGGCGAAGTCAAACAGCCCGAGCGCAACATCCCCCGCACCATCTTTCTTTCTATCATCGCAATTGCGATTTTGTATCTGGTGATGCAAACGTGCGTGCTGGGTGTGGTGCCCTGGCAGGAGGCGCAGCGCTCTGAGTTCATCGTCAGCACGTTTTTTCAGCGCATCTACGGAACGCAAATCGCCCGATTCGCCACCGTGCTGATTCTTTGGATCGCTTTTGCATCGCTTTTTTCGCTCACCCTGGGCTATTCCAGAATTCCTTACGCGGCGGCGCGTGACGGCAATTTTTTTTCCATTTTTGGCCGCGTCCATCCCACCAAGCACTTCCCTCACGTGTCGCTTCTGACGCTATGCGCGGCGGCCTTCGTTTTTAGCCTGCTCTTTCGCCTGGAAACGGTCATCGCTGCGATTGCCGCGATGCGCATCCTGGTACAGTTTGTCGGCCAGGCCGTCGGCGTAATCTTATTGCGACGCCGGTGGCCGCGCGAACGCCTGCCGTTCCGAATGTGGCTTTTCCCGATTCCGGCCGTCCTGGCTATAATTCTCTGGCTTGCGTTGTTCATTGCCACCGGCAAGCGAATGCTGTTCGGCGTGGTCGCCATCGCCGCCGGAGTAGTTGTTTTTCTGATACGTTCGAAAGGGCTCAAGCAGTGGCCGTTTGTGGAGGGGGTTCGATGACGAGGAAATTCGCAATTTTGGCAGCGTCGACCGCAATTCTTTTTGCGGGGCGCCCGGCGCGTGCGCAATCGGTCGCCCAAGTCGTCGAGGCGATTGACCACGCGCGCATCGCGACCCGCATCCTCTATGTTACCGCGCATCCTGACGATGAGCGTGCCAGCGTCCTCACCTATCTTTCTCGCGGCCTGGGCGATACCGTTGCTCTCTGTTCCACCACCCGCGGTGAAGGCGGCCAGAACGCCATCGGACCCGAACTGGGTCCTGCGCTTGAAATTCTGCGCACCGATGAACTCTACCGCGCGACGCAGGCTTATGAAGTGCAACTCTTCTTCACACGGGCGCCGGACTTTGGATATTCGAAAAGCGCCGAAGAGACTCTCAACATTTGGCATGGCATCGGCAAAGAGGACTTGGTGCGTGTCATCCGCACGTTTCGCCCCAACATCATCATCAACCAATGGGGCGGCGTTCATACCGGGCATGGCCAGCATCAAGCGACGGGAATCATTGTCCCGCAAGCTGCCGAGGCGGCCGAGGACCCTTCCGCTTATTCCGATCAGCTCAAGGAGGGCTTGCGGCCCTGGCATGTCGATCGCATTCTCCAGTTTGTGTTTAATGGAGCAGGGGATCAGCAGAACGAGATACAGCTGCCGGTGGGTGATATTTCTCCCTTGTGGGGTGAAAGCTATTATGACCTGAGCTTGGTAGGCTTTGCCAACCATCGCTCGCAGGGCATCACTCGCGTCCTTGACTCTCCTTTTCTCCGCCGCCCGGTAACTCTGACCGTCGTCCAGGGGGACAAAATGACGTCCGAAGACCTCGCGCAATCACTCTTCTATCTCAGTGCTGGCTCGAACGCGCTGGAAGTTTCGCTCGGCACTGCCGATGGCGCGCTCGTCGCCGCTCGCGAGGCTGCTCTGCGCCTCGACTGGCCAAACGCAGTGAAATACTTGGCCACCGCGGGAAAGCAAATCGAGAGCGCACTCAGTCAGGGTCAGTCGGATCCAGCGACCGACAGGGATGTAATTTGGGCACTGCAGCAGGAACAAGGCAGAATTGACGCCGCACTGGCAGAAGCGGCAGCTCTACACCTCAATGCCGAATCCGACCAGAGCGCCTTGGTCGCTGGCGAGAGTTTTTCCGTTCGCGTCAGCTGGAAAAGGCGTCCCAATGTTGCGGTTGACCTCGATCAGCCCTCTCTCCAGTTGCCACCGGGATGGACAGCCGTGCCGGAGACTCCTAAGCCGGGCGCAGAAGCCTCCGCGACGGAGGTATCTTTTAGCGTGCAGGTTCCCGCAGGCGCAACGCCGCCAACCTCTCCGCAAGATGCCATTCTTCCTTGGCCGGCCCCGCTGGTCGGGGCGCGCATATCTGGCACGGCGAACGGATACAAGTTCTCATTCGAGACGCCGGTCATCGCCAACGAGTACACGTCAACCACCGTCGAGACCATGCCGCTCGATCTCGTTCCCGCGGTCACCCTCTCTGTCGATCCAGAACAGATTATCCTTCCGGTCAGCCGCGAATCGCGAGCGTTCGAACTCCTGGCTCGCATTCATTATCACGGGCATGCCGCGGCGCGGGTTGAGGTCGGGCTTGGCGTGCCCGAAGGCTGGAGCGTGACTCCCGTTGCTCCCATCGATTTTCCCGATTCCGGCGACCGCTTGGCGCGTTTCGCCGTCACCCCGCCGGCCGGCGCTTCCGAGGGCTCTTACGATCTGAAGCCCTATGCCCGCCTCGGGTCGCAAACCTTCAGCACTTCTTATGAAGAGCTGCCGTCGCTTCCGTCCCGCCACGTGAGCGAGCCTGCTACTGCCCAGGCGCACGTTCTGAATCTAATCCTTCCGGCGCACCTGCGCGTGGGTTACATCGCCGCGGGAATCGATCCTGTTCCGCAATCCTTGCAGCAACTGGGAATCGACGTCACCATGCTCGACGAAACTGCGCTGGCATTCGGCGATCTGAGCCATTACGACGCGATCGTAGTCGGTATTCGCGCCTACGAGCTTCGGCCCGACCTGATGAGCGCAAATCACCGCCTCCTCGATTACGTAGATCATGGAGGCGCTCTTATCGTTCAGTACCAACGCGACTTCGCTTGGAATCAGCTGTTGCCAGCGCCGTTTCGCGCCACCATGGACCAGCAGGCCGAACGCATCACCGACGAAAATTCACCGGTTCGCTTCGTTGACCCGAACAGCCCTTTGCTCAATTTTCCCAATCACATTACCGCGGATGATTTTCAGGGATGGATTCAGGAGCGCGGCCTCTATTTCTGGGGTCAGTGGGACTCTCGTTATCAAACGGTCCTCGCCATGCACGATCCCGGAGAATCCGATGCTCTGGGCGGTTTAGTATGGGCTCGCGACGGCAAAGGCATTTACATTTATACCGGCTTGGCGTTTTTCCGCCAACTTCCCGCCGGTGTTCCGGGCGCATATCGCCTATTCGTGAACCTCTTGAGCGCCTCGCAGGCTGAGGCCGCCGCGCATTAGCGCAAGAAAATCGTCGCTCCGGTAGGCGCGGCAATCTTCCGTATCCAAGCCGCGCCAGAACTGCTTTGCGCCTCGTTGGCCTGCTCGGTTTACTCTAGGAGAACAGGGTTCTCAGCGAACAGGTTGCCAAAAATATTCGTGCTATCCTCGTTTCGCATCCCGCGAAGTCGGTGAATTTTTCCAAGGCGCGCGCTCTTGGCAGGGAGAAAAGATGAGAAAACTCTTCATTCTATGCTGTTGGATTGGCTGCTTCGCAATTTCGATCGGATGGGCAAGACCGCAGAAGCAACAGAAAACCAATCCTGCCGCCTCTACTTCAACGTTCCTGTCCGTGTCCGACGAAATCGACCACGACATCGGCGAAATGCTGGGCGCCTGGCAAGTGGGCGACGTCGAGGCGATGCACAAATACTACGCCGATGACGCTACATGGGTTTCTGGCACGTACGACATGCCCATCGTCGGCTGGCAGAATTACCTTCAGAAATATCTACAGCAGCGCAAGGAGTTCAGCAACGGCCAGCTCATCCGCAAAAACACGAATGTCTTCCATTACGGTGACACCGCGTGGGCCTGTTACCAGTGGGAGTTTGACGGCTTGGTCGAAGGAAAACCGACGACCGCTCGCGGCCAGACCACTCTCGTTTTCGTAAAACAAGGGGATCAGTGGCTTATCGTTCACAACCACACGTCGCAAATATGCCCCGGCATGTAACCCATTCATGCGACTGCTGGTTCCAGTTCGCTTGATAGGGCATTGAAACTGCAAAGCGCCTCGCGCACACGACCACTTCTGCTGCTCCGATCCTTCGTCCTTGCATGTCTCAGCAGCTTCCAATCGCGGAGGCCACTCTTCTCGTGCCGGCCCGCGTTCAGAAGCTCTTGAACCCCTCCCAGATCCACAAGCCCGCGCTCACCGCAGCCAATAGGATCCACGCGATCATTACCTTCCGGATGACTGGGTTAATGCGCTCAATCCGCGCGACCACTTCGCGCTGCTCTGCCGCCAACATTGGATCGGCGAGATACAGTTGGTCATCCTCATGGGATTCGAGCGTTCCTCGGTAGATGATCAGGCAGAACCACGCGGCGAGAACGACGCCGCTGGCGATCAAAAAGGCAAAAAGGGTTACGTGGAACGTATCCATCGCTGCCTCCTCGCCCGAGAGGCCAGCAATTCCACTCACAAGCAACCGGCCCGCCGGGCCCTTAATTACCGCGATTATAGCACCCCCAGAGTGCAATGGTGATTCCGGGACTTGTAGTCCAGCGTCGCCAGTGTCCTTTGCCCGTCGTTGACAAAGCCTATGCCCGGCGGCAGAATGAATTCTCCTGCATTGCCTCGTTTCTTGCTTTGCCCAAGTGGCGGAATTGGCAGACGCGCTAGATTCAGGGTCTAGTGGCCGCAAGGTCGTGGAGGTTCGAGTCCTCTCTTGGGCACCATACATTCCAGCGGTATTGGGGTAGGTGCTCGACAGTTTTAAAGTTAGTTAGCTCGCGTGCGAGCGGCTCGGCCGATCGTTCGCTTTGTCGCGGAAGTGAAAAGTGCCTCCAGACCGAGCCTGAATCGGTCCGGCGTCGCAGGGACTCGGCCTTCACCGAACGTCTCGGCCAACCGCGGGAATACGCCGGTCGCGAGCTGTTTGCGCACGAGATCGATATCCACATCAGGATCGCCGGCGGTTTCACGCAGGGCATAACCGAAAACAAAGTCATCGATGAGCGCCAGCAGCGTGAACTTTTGTCGCGCCGTCATGCCGGTTTCAGAAAGCGCCTGAAGGCATTGCTCCATATGGCGCATGGCATTCACACCCGGCGGCGCGGATTGTAAGGAGGCGAGCGCCCATGGATGGCGCATGAACACTTCGCGTGTACGGAGCGCAATCACGGTCAGGGCCTTGCGCCAATCCTTTGGCAGGAAGGGAGCCACCAAGTCAGCCATGAGCGCGTCGTCCATGGCGGCGATGAGCTCCGCCTTGGTTTTCACGTAGTAGTAAAGAGTCATGGTCCCGACGCGGAGTTTCTGCGCCACCCGCCGCATGGAGACGGATGCGAACCCTTCCGCATCGGCGATAGCCAGGGCAGCGGCGGCGATTTTTTCGCGGCTCAGACGGGTGCTTGACATTCGTACAGTGTACTATTAAAATGTCGTCGTACATTGTACGAAACGGAGACGCCCATGCTCGATACCGAAGTCCTGATTGCCGGAGCCGGTCCCACCGGGCTAACCCTGGCGATTGAGCTTGCCCGACGGTCGATCGATTTTCGCCTGATTGAAACGGCAACGGGGCCCTTCGCGGGATCGCGCGGGAAAGGCATTCAGCCGCGGACACTGGAAATTTTCGATGACCTTGGAGTCATCAGGAAAATGTTGAATTCCGGTATGCCTTACCCGCCTTTGCGCGTGCACCTGGGGCCGTTTTCCTTGCGGTTAAGTCCTATGGGCGGGCAACGCCAGGCGACGGAAAGCACTCCCTATCCCAATCTGTGGCTGGTTCCGCAAAACCATACAGAAGCGATTCTGCGGGAACGATTGGCCGAGTTGGGCGGAAAAGTCGAGCTCGGAACGGCGTTCGGATCGTTGTCTCAGGATGACGGTGGGGTCAGAGTTCGCCTGGCAACAGGAGAATCGCTCACAACGAAATATCTCATCGGTTGCGATGGCGGCCACAGCGCAGTCAGAAAAGCCGTGGGATTGAGCCTGAATGGCAAGTCACTCTCTGAACAAGTCTTGCTTGTCGGCGATGTTGAGATTGAGGAACTGGACCACACCGTCTGGCACGTGTGGCCGCTGGCGCGCGGAGGACCTGTCGCCCTTTGCCCGCTGCCCGAGCAGTTTCTATTTCAATTGACAGTGCCGCGAGCGTCAGCGGAAGGCATTGAGAAAGTCCTTGAGAAGGTATCCGGTTGGCGCGCCGTGCGCGTCCGATGGAGCTCGACCTATCGGCCTGCGTCGCGTATGGTCGATCGTTACAGAATTGGAAGAGTCTTCCTCGCCGGCGACGCGGCGCATGTGCATCCTCCGACCGGAGGCCAAGGCTTAAACACGGGCGTACAGGATGCCTACAATCTGGGATGGAAACTTGCACACGTTCTCCGTGGCGGTCCGGAGGCGCTACTCGACACCTACCAGGAAGAACGTTTGCCGGTTGCGGCAGCTGTGCTCGGCCTGAGCAGCCGGCTATATAAGACTCGTTCGCTGAAACGAGGGGATGCCACGAATCAACTGGCCCTGCACTATAGAATGAGCAGCTTGTCCTCGGGCGCGCCAATGGGGAGATTGCATCCAGGAGACAGGATGCCGAACGTGCGGCTCGCCGATGGAGCAAATTTGTTTGACCAGATGCGCGGGATCTACGCCACGGAGGTGGTAACACAAAAAGGTGTCCGCATTCTGGTTCGGCCCGACGGCTATGTCTCCTCGATCGGAATGCAGCCAACCAAAGAGTATGCGGGTGAAATCACGCGGAGGGTGAAGTGTCTCGCAGACGGCTTGGGCGAATCCTCGCAGTGACTGAACCAGAGAAATACCCGTAAGCGATGGTTCAGGAGGCGACCCCGGGCGGCTGCAACCCCCGTGCGCTGCAACTCTCTGCTTTTCTCTCTCACCGATACGGGTATAATGCGGGCAGTTCCTCTAAGGAGATCGAGAGGCAAGAAGAAAATAGCCTTTCGAGAGCGGCGAAGTCCCAGCCAACAATCAGAGTAATCGTGCGGATCGGCGCGCGTCGCAGAGCCCTTGATCGACACATCGGTTTAAGGCCCATCACGTGCGCTGAATCTGCTGGCGCCTGTTAAGGATTGCCACTTTGCATCGATGAGCGTGCAAATCCGCGCTCGCTCAACAGAGTGGGCATCGGGAGAATGCGATGATCGAAGTCCAGGAGTATTTGCAAGGCCAAGTCGTCGATGGGCGATTCCCTCTCGTGCAGTACCTCGGTGGCACCGAGCACAGTGCAGTGTTCTTGACGGAATATGCAGGAGGCAAAAACCAGCGGGCGGCGATCAAATTGGTTGAGGCGCCGCCCGGAAATGCCGAGACGCAACTTATCCGCTGGAGGCTGGCCGCGAGGCTTTCGCATCCGCACCTGCTGCGCATCTTCGAGATGGATCGCTGCGAGCTGGACAACGCAGCTATGCTTTATGTGGTCATGGACTGCGCCGACGAAAACCTGTCCGATATCCTGCGGGAGCGGCCTCTTTCGCCGCTGGAAACGCGTGATTCGCTCGGCCCAATCCTGGAAGCGCTTAGCTATATTCACAGCAAGGGCTTCGTGCACGGGCATATTCGGCCATCGAACATTATGGCCATCGGCGACCAGGTGAAACTCTCCAGCGACGGCATTTGCCGCATTGACGAATCCGTAGGACTGCAGAGTGGACAGAGCCATTATTGCGCACCCGAGCGCGCTTTGGGTGTCATCTCGCCAGCGAGCGACGTGTGGTCGCTGGGCGTAACGCTCGTCGAATGCCTGGGCGCGCATTTGCCGAACGCGGAGCAATCATCCAGGGAAGACGTTTCCTTCCTTGCGAACTTGCCTGCGTCATTTCGTACCCTGGTACGCCATTGCCTGAATCCGGACCCTCAACGCCGCTGGAATGTAGCAGAGTTAAAGGCGCGCCTGCAGCGGGATCCTTTTGCCGAACAGGAAGTGATCACCCCGGTTCGCCAGAATGAATCACCGAAGAAACGTTACGTTTTCACCGCCTTAACTGCGGTCGGCCTGATTGTGGCAGCAATCCTTCTGGGATTGGCATTACCCAACCACGGCCCGAATAAGGGGCGGATCCGCTCGGCGGGACGTGAATCGGGTGCTGAAGGCCTAAAGGTCGTGCCCGCGAAAGCGCAGGGCTCTTCGACGACGCAGATCCCTCGCCTCGATAACGGGAGCTCCGGCACGTCCCCGGCATTGCATTCAGCGGCGCCCGGCGGCCTCGTCCGAGGCGAGGCTGTTCACCGTCAGCTGCCGGATGTGCCTCGCGATGCCAGCAGCACGATTTGGGGAACGGTTCGCGTTCGAGTGCGAGTTGCCGTGGATACATTGGGCAATGTAGTCGCAGCAAACTTTGATTCAGCGGGGCCGAGCCGATATTTCGCCAGATTATCTATGGCCGCTGCGCAAGGGTGGAAATTCAATCCCCCTAGCGTTAGTGGCAAGAGTGTCCCAAGTGAATGGGTGATTCGGTTTGCCTATACGAAGAACGAAACCGAAGCAACCGGGGTGGAACAGAACCCCTAAAACCTGGAGATTCGCTTCGAAAGGATTCGCCCTCGAACTCGCCGACCGCGAGTAGTTCCTAGTTTCGTCCGCTGCCACTAGCCGCTGGGAGGTGACGCACAGGCGAAGCTTGCGATCCCGGCCCGGGTTCTGGCTCTGGCTTGGGCATGTCCGATGCCGCGAAGCGCGGTACCATCTGATCGGCCATCGCCACGGCGTATACTGCCGACGCAATTTCCACAGCGCCTTCGCGCACGTCTTCCTCATAAATCCGTTCATAGGTGTCGAGATTGGTGTGGTGCGTGAAGCTGCCGTAGTCGAACGCGTCCTGCATTAAGCCGATACCCGGCAGTCCGGCGTTATTGAACGATGTGCTGTCTGTACCGCCGGTCCTGCGGCTATCGGTGGTCCGCACTCCTGTGAATCCCCAGTCCTTGAACGGCATCAGTGCGTCGCGAACAATCCCGGCGGCGTCCGGTGGTCCAAACACGCTCGCGCCCCGCGGCTTGCCCGTTCCGGAATCAATGTTGAAGTACGCGTCCAGCTTTGTGTACTCCGGCTTAGGATCCTCGAAGCTCCCGAAGTGCTGCTTCACGTAGGCCAGCGAACCGAGTAGCCCTTCTTCTTCGCCGCACCACAGAGCGACGCGGATCGTTCGCCGCGGCTGCACGTGCAACGCTGACAGGAGCCGGATCGCTTCCAGCATCATGGAAGCGCCGATGCCGTTGTCTGTGGCCCCGGTCGCGTCGTGCCACGAATCGTAGTGTCCGCCGAGCATGACGACTTCATCTGCTTTGTCCGTCCCGGGAATTTCTCCAATCGCGTTGTAGACTGTCGTTCCGCTCGGATACTCCGTGTTTTGAATATTGATTCGCAGTGTCACTGGCGTGCCATCGGCCAGGACGCGCGTAATACGACCATAGTCCTCGTTCCGCATCACCAACGTGGGAACAGCTCGTGTCCAATCATAGGTATAGTTCTGCTGCGCCACGATAACGCCGTGCGCCCGGCCTGCGTCGTTAATCCGCACGAGAGCTCCGTTGTCCACCAAGAATTGATCCACTTGCCTCATGACTTCTGCCCTCGTCAACTCGCCAGGAGGTAGCTGTGGTGCAGGGCGATTGCCGAATCGCTGAAAGGTCGTGTTATTCGGATCGAACAACTCCGCCCACTGGCTGTCGGAGCGCCGCAGCGGCGCGGGAGTAAAATCCTCCGGGACTTCGACGTGTTTACCGACCAGCACGATGCGCCCACGTACTTCGTCCTTCACCGAATTCAAATAGGCGTCCAGCTCCTCCTGTGTCGGCTGCTTTGTAGTTTCTGTTGCCGGAGGTGCGGGCATCGGCGGCGGCGTGCCGGATGGTTGCGCTGCGGCAGCCGGTGCTGCTGCCCCGAAACCAAACACGCCCGCAGGCACGGTTAATCCCGGCGGGTCGATCGTGACCACTTCGGCCGTAACCTCGCCCTTCGTGCTCGGCGTCCAAGCCAGCGGCTCGACCATAAGCGGGCCGTGAAACGGCGCGACCGCTTCGGCGGTGAGCTCCATATTTGCCCAACCCGGCACGGGTGTCGCCGCTGTGGGCGGCTGGAAGGTCCACGGTTCCAGGTGCACGTTGGAAAGCCCCCATGAAGTCATGGTGCGCACCGCCCAGTCATCCGCCGCTTTCAAATTCGGCGTCCCGGTGAGGCGTGGGCCATACACATCCGCGATTTCGTGGATGATCCACATGATTTTCGAATTGTTGGTTTCTTCCGCCCGAATCTGCCCGTACACGTCGGTAAGGCTCGGGGCCTGCGCCGCCGTGGGCAGGACCACAAGCATGCAAATCATCAGCGCATACGCACGAATCCTCGTCATCGCTCCTCCTCATATCCCACAAATCGCGCACATTCTACTCGCTTTTCACATCGTAAGGCGAGCAATGGTGAATGTGACTTTCGGACTCAGCGTTGGATTTTTCTGTGACGGCCTCCCTTTGTAAATCATCGAACCAAGTGCACTCCATGCGTGGCCTGGTTTCGTCTTTTTCTTCTTAGAAGACAACTTTTGTCGATAATAGGAAGCCGCTGGTGCGCCTACTTTCTTAGGAAGGTTAAGATGGCCCGCGCGATTCTTCTCGGGAAACCCTATCCCCAAGGCGCCACTTGGGACGGCTCCGGAGTGAACTTTGCTCTTTACTCCGAAAACGCCACGGCCGTGGAGCTGTGTTTGTTTTCATCTCTTGACGACAAGAATCCAGAGGTCATCAGACTTCCCGAACAAACCTCTTTTGTGTGGCACTGCTATCTCCCAGGTGTGCAGGCTGGCCAACTTTACGCGTATCGCGTATATGGACTCTACGAACCGTCCAAAGGCCTCCGATTTAATCCGGCCAAGCTGCTCATTGATCCCTACGCCGTTGCTATCTGTGGCGCGGTCAATTGGAAGGCGCCGATTTTTCCTTACCAGATCGGCGCGGCGGAAGAAGATCTGAAGCCCGACAAACGCGACAGTGCATGGGGTATGCCGAAGTGCATTGTTGGCAACCCGCATTTTGACTGGGAGGGCGACCGCCCCCTGAAGATTCCTCTCAGCGACTCCGTCATTTATGAAGTTCACGTCAAGGGATTCAGTTTCCGAAAGCCCGACGTGCCGCCCGAACTTCGCGGCACATATGCCGGCCTGGCTTCCGAGGCGAGCATCAGGCACTTCAAATCCCTGGGCGTCACAGCAGTCGAATTGATGCCGATCCACGACTTCCTGGATGACAAGCATCTCGTCGATCGCGGCTTGAAAAACTATTGGGGATATAACACCACCAATTTCTTCTCGCCGGCAGCGCGTTATTCCGCTTCCGGTGATTCCGGCAGTCAAGTCGCCGAATTCAAGTCCGCGGTCAAAACCCTGCATCGTCACGGCCTCGAGGTGATTCTGGATGTCGTTTACAACCACACTTCCGAAGGCAATCACTTGGGACCCATGTTGAGTTTTCGCGGCGTGGACAATTTAACCTACTACCGCGTCACTGCCGACAATCCTCGATTTTATATGGACTACACCGGCACGGGAAACACTCTCAATGTTCGCCATCCCCAGGTGCTCCGTTTGATTATGGATAGCCTGCGCTACTGGGCCACGGAAATGCACGTCGACGGCTTTCGTTTCGATCTCGCTGCCGCCCTGGCGCGTGAGCTGCATGACGTCGATCGTCTGTCTGCTTTCTTCGACGTGATCTATCAGGATCCCATTCTTTCTCAATTGAAACTTATCGCCGAGCCATGGGATGTCGGCGAGGGGGGATATCAAGTCGGCAAATTCCCTGTTTTGTGGGCCGAGTGGAACGGAAAATATCGCGACACGGTCCGTCGCTACTGGAAGGGCGATGCCGGCCAGCTTTCTGACTTGGCTCACCGCCTGATGGGTTCGAGTGATCTATATCAGCACGATGGCCGGCGTCCTTTCGCCAGCATCAACTTTGTCACGGCCCATGATGGATTCACTCTCAACGACCTCGTCAGCTACAACGAAAAGCACAATGAAGCGAACGGCGAAGACAATCGCGATGGCGCCAACGACAACTACTCATGGAATATGAGTGTAGAAGGCGCCACGGACGATCCAAAAATTAACGCAATGCGCGAACGGCAAAAGCGAAATTTCCTGGCTACCCTTTTTCTTTCACAGGGAGTGCCCATGTTATCTGGCGGCATGGAAATCAGCCGCACCCAAAACGGCAACAATAATGCCTACTGCCAGGACAATGAGATCAGTTGGCTTGACTGGAACCTCACTGAGTGCAAGCAAGCTTTCTTGGAGTTCACATCAAATCTGATTAAATTCAGACTCGATCATCCCAATTTTCACCGCCGCAAGTTCTTCCAGGATCGCAGCATCCGTCACCCGGAAGACGCCGATGTGCTGTGGCTCCGCCCCGATGGCAAGCAAATGGCCGACGAGGAGTGGGATCAGGGCTGGCAGAGGTGCTTGGGCGTGTTCCTCAACGGGCGCACCCTAGGCGACGTCAATCTCAGCGCACAGCCGGTGACGGATGATGATTTCCTTTTGCTGCTCAACTGTTACTACGAGCCCGTCGATTTCTCGATCCCGGAACTCGAATCCGATCGCAAATGGGAATTCGTGATCGATACTCGGAATACTGCCTTTGAAAAATCTGGAAAATCGGTACGTGCAGGAGAATCCATAACGCTCCTGGAGAGATCTCTCGTTCTTCTTCGTGCAAGTAACGGGCGTTAACGTGCGGTTCTCGCGAGGCAAAACTATTCACGCCGTTTTTCGGCTCAGTTACGACAATCGCCCTCAAACACTGCCACTGTTATTTTTCCGTGTTTAGTTCTATGATTCGCCGCGCTGCACCTGATAGGCCGCCGGCGCTTCCCGCAGCGTTAGCGGATGGAGGAACATTGATGAAGTGTTCGGCGCGCCAGTCCCGTCCAACTCCGCGTGTTTTCTGGATGAGTTCTTGCTTCGCGATTCTTCTTTCCGCCATTCTTGTCGGCAACGTTCTTGCGCAGGCGCCGTTGCAACAGCACGCGCAACCCGCGAATGCGACGGCGGCTCCTGCCGAGCCGAACTACACGCTCGCGGCGCGCTTTGTTCCTTCAGAGGTCAGCAAGCTCGTTTTCGATACGGACGTTATGCCGCATTGGTTTGAGCTCTCTGACCGTTTCTGGTATAGCTACGAAACGCCCGAGGGCGTCCACTATTGGGTCGTCGACCCGCTTCGCAGATTGAAGGCTCCGCTCTTTGACAACGCCAAGCTGGCTGCCCAGCTTTCGACGCTGACGAATTTCCCCTACGACGCGCAACACCTGCCCATCAAGAATTTGAAGCTCGTCAACAAAGACAGTGCGCTGCAATTTGAGATCGAAGTTTCGAAGGATGCTGTAATCCCTAACGAACAGAAGAAACAGCAAGACACTGAGGAAACGATCCAAGAAGACACCGAGCACCAGCAAACCCAGCGAACGGGCCAGCGCCAGCAGGAAAACGATCAGAACGCGGAGACCCAAGCGAAGCCAGAAACGCGGAAGATCTATTTCGAATACGATCTAGCGACTGAGAAACTCTCGCGCCTTGATGGTTTCGAAGCTCCTCCCGTGAAGCCGATGTGGGCCTCCATTTCCCCCGACGAGAAGACTGTCGTTTTCGCCCGAGGCTACAATCTTTACATGATGGACGCCACGAATTACGCTAAAGCGGCCAAGAATCCCGGCGACAAGTCCGTCGTCGAGGCCCAGCTCACTACCGACGGCGTCGACAAGTACAGCTATGCTCGCGTTCTTGTGGACGAAGAAATCGAGCAGCTGAAAAAATCGCAGAAGGGCGACACCAATCAGGCCGGCTCGCGCACTCCTGCCATTCCGATTGTCTGGTCAAAAGATTCAAAGAAATTCGCCTTGATCCGCTCCGATGAGCGCAAAGTTGCCGACCTGTGGGTCATTCACACCCTCGCGAATCCCCGTCCGACGCTCGAAACCTACAGCTACGCCATGGCCGGCGATGTCAACGTCCCGCAGGAAGAGCTTCAGGTATTCGACGTTGCCAGCAAGCAGCACATTTTGATTCAAACGGCCGCGTTCAAAGACCAGTCCCTTACAATCGCTACGGACCGTATTCTTGCGCGCGACCGTGAACATGAGCTGCAGCTGTTGCAAGGGGAACGCCAGAACCTCGGCGGCTTCGGCCCATTTATGTTCGGTCCGTGGCTCTCGGATACTTCCGACAAGATCTATTTTCTGCGCTCCAGCCGCGACCTGCACCGCATTGACGTTTGCGTCGCGGATACAACCAGCGGCGCCTCAAAAGCACTGATCGAGGAACGCTCCAACGTTTATCTCGACACTCAGCCCCTTCGCCAGATCGGAAATGGGCAGGAACTGATTTGGTGGTCCGAGCGGGACGGTTGGGGCCACTATTATCTTTATGACTCCACCGGGCACCTGAAAAATCAAATTACTTCCGGTGAATATATGACCGGCGAGATCCTCGCCATAGACGACAAGGCTCGCGTAATGTATTTCACCGCCAACGGCCGCGAAACCGGCGAAGATCCTTACTACACGCATCTTTATCGGGTGAATGTCGATGGTTCCGGTTTGAAGCTCCTCACTCCCGGCAATTTCGACGGCACCCTGAGCGCCTCCGATTCCGGCAAGTATTTTATCGACACCGTTTCGCGCGTCGACACAGCGCCGAAATCAGCGCTCTACGACGATGAAGGCGCGTTGCTTGTCAATCTCGAAACCACCGACGTCTCGCGCCTGCTTGCCGCAGGATTCAAGTATCCGGAGACGTTTCACGTCAAAGCCGCCGACGGGGTTACCGATCTCTATGGCGTTATGTTCAAGCCATTCGACTTCGATCCTTCGCGCAAATACCCGGTCGTCGAGTATGTTTATCCCGGCCCGCAGACCGAAAGCGTCGACAAGTCCTTCAACGCCAAAGATCAGAACATCGCCCTCGCCCAGCTCGGCTTCATCGTCATCCAGGTGGGCAATCGCGGAGGGAGCCCGCAGCGTGATAAATGGTACGACGCCTACGGATACGGCAATCTGCGCGATTACGGCTTGGCCGACAAAAAGGCCGCCGCTGAGGAATTGGCCGCGATTCACCCCTACATCGACATCGATCGTGTCGGAATCTGGGGCCACTCCGGCGGTGGATTCATGACCGCCGCGGCGCTGCTTCAGTATCCGGATTTTTTCAAAGTGGGCTGGTCGGAATCCGGCAACCATGAAAACAACGTTTATAACAAATACTGGAGCGAGAAATATCATGGCATCAAGGAAGTAGACGAGAAGGACGGCACCGTAAAATTCCTCTACGACATCGAGAAAAATTCCGAGCTTGCAAAGAATCTCAAAGGCCACTTGATGCTCACGACCGGCGACATGGACAACAACGTTCACATGGCCAACACCATGCGGTTGGCCAACGCCCTAATCAAAGCCGACAAACGCTTCGACATGTTCGTTTTCCCGGGACTGCGTCATAGCTACATGCCCGAAGCCGAGTATGTTTTTTGGATGCGCGCCAATTATTTCTGCCGCTGGCTGCTCGGTTCGTCGGAGACCGGTCCGGACGTCCTCGAACTCGCACGAGAGCATCAGGCGACGGCCAGCCCCAAATCGAACCCGTAGAAGGAAAAGAAAGCTTCGGCATCGCATCAGAAGTAAGTACGGCGGGAAAAGACCTTTCGGAGGACGGCCGAAGCGGTGGTGTGCAGTTCGGATTCGAACTTCGCCGCCGCGCGACGGCCCTCATCCAGCATCGGTGAATCCAGAAGAAAGCCGCATCGATCGACGAACGGGCCCGCGGGTGCCGAAACCAAATTCCTGCGGGTCTGTGAACTGCGGGTCCGGCCGAGAAGGCTGCGATAGAGGTCGAGGTCGCGGCAGAAATCATTGAAGTCGTCGCCGGAAAAATCCAGGCTGCGCCCAAGTGCTACGTAGAATTCGTCGTGAAATAGGCTGACCAATTCGGATTGGGCTGGACTCATCTTTTCCGGCGAGCGAGTGCCAAGGCGATGCGGCGCTTCCGCTTCGACTTGCAGCGCCAGTACAAGGAACGCTTCGCGGCGGATGGTCTCGACAAGCTCGCGGTAGCGCCAGGGATTCGCGATGCGCCCCGGGCGTTTTCGCTCACTGGCGTACCAGCGAAGAAATCGGTGAATCATTCCGCCGCGATCCACTGCCACCAGAAGTTGAAAAGCCGTTTCTTGCGCGCGCACGGCGACTTGCCGGGGCGCCATCAGCGTTGCATGGGTACGTCGCCTGACCCTTGCGCGGGCCTTAGGTTTCCTACCATGGATTTTGCGTCGACGGGAAAGCCTTGACGCGCCGCGTCTAGGCTTTCGGGCCGGACTCTTCTTTTTCTCGGCCAACGATCTGGCTCCGGGTCATGCAAATGAAAAAGCCCGGCAAAACTCCGCCGGGCTCCTCATGATACATCCTCGCGTTGTCAGTTCCTCAGTGAATCGGGCTCGCAAGGGGCCGCTCTTCGCGCACCGGGCGTCCCATCGGCTTGCGCCACGCCTCGATGTTCCCGAGCGCGATGCGCAGCGCTTCGTCCACGTTGTGGACGAAATGTACTTTCAGGTCGCCGAGCAGGCTCTCCGGCAAGTCCTCTTTCACGTTCGGCTCGTTGTCCGCGGGAAGGATAACTTCGCGGATTCCCGCTCGCTTCGCGCCGAGGACCTTTTCCTTGATTCCTCCCACCGGCAGCACGACGCCGCTCAGAGAAATCTCCCCGGTCATTGCTACTCGCGGACGAATCGCATGGCCGCTCAGCAGGCTCACCAGCGCCGTGACCATTGCCACGCCCGCCGAGGGCCCATCCTTGGGAATCGCTCCGGACGGGACGTGAATGTGCAAGTCCTGCTTGCGGAAGAAATCCGGATCGATGCCATAGGTCGCCGCATTCGCGCGCACCCACGAGAGCGCGGCCCGCATGGACTCCTGCATCACCTCGCCCAGGTGTCCGGTCATCGTGAACTGCTTTCCGCCGCGCATACTGCTGGCTTCGATAAAAACAATATCGCCGCCAGCCGGCGTCCACACCAGGCCCACGGAAACGCCGGGTCGTGCCACGCGCTCTTCAACTTCGCGTTCCGCGCGCACTTTCGGCACGCCGAGCGTTTCGCGAACCACCTCGGGCGTGATGACGAGCTTGTCCGTTTTGCCGTTAGCAATGCGCCGCGCCTGTTTGCGGACCAGTGTGGCGATCTCACGCTCCAGACTGCGAACCCCAGCTTCACGTGTATAGCCGTGAATGATTTCGCGCAAGCCATCGTCGGTGAATTCAATCTGCTCCTCGGCTTTTAGTCCATTTTCCGAACACTGCCGGGGAATCAAGAAGCGTTTCGCGATGTGGATTTTCTCTTCCTCCGTATAGCCGGGAAGCTCGAGAATTTCCATGCGGTCGCGCAGCGGCTCCGGAATCGGATCCATCCAGTTCGCCGTGGCGATGAAGAGAACCTTCGATAGGTCGAACGGTACGTCCAGATAATGATCGCGGAACGTCGCGTTCTGCTCCGGATCGAGCACCTCCATCAAAGCCGCCGAAGGGTCGCCGCGAAAATCGCGGCCCAACTTGTCCACTTCGTCGAGCATGCAAACCGGATCATTCGTCTCCGCTCGTCGAATGCCCTGGATGATTTGTCCAGGAAGTGCGCCGATATACGTGCGCCGATGGCCCCGAATTTCCGCTTCGTCGTGCATGCCGCCCAGTGAAATACGGACGAACTTGCGTCCCAACGCCCGGGCGATCGATTTACCGAGCGAGGTTTTTCCAACTCCCGGAGGCCCCAAGAAGCACAGAATCGGACCCTTCATCGAGGGTTGAAGCTTTTTCACCGCTAGGTAATCCAGAATTCGCTGCTTCACTTTTTCCAGGTCGTAATGGTCTTCATCCAAGATGCCTTGCGCCTTGGCGATATTGATATCTTCGGTGCCTGAAGATTTCGCCCACGGCAGCGAGGTCATCCATTCCAGATACGTCCGCGAAACCATGTATTCGGCCGAGGCCGGAGTCATGCGTGTCAGCCGCTTCAGTTCCCGCTCGCACTCTTTCTTTGCTTCCGCCGACATCCCGGAGGACTCCACCTTTTCGCGCAGCTCCGCCACTTCTGCCTGGGTGTCGTCTCCGTCGCCAAGCTCCTTCTGAATCGCCTTCATCTGCTCGCGAAGCAAGAATTCGCGCTGCGACTGATTCACCTGTTCCTGTACCTGCTCGTGAATCTTGGCCCGCAGCTCGAGCACTTCTTTTTCTTTCGTGAGCTCGCGAATCAAGATCTCCAGACGCTTTCGTACACTCGGCGTTTCCAGCAGCTCTTGCCGCAACAGGGTGTTCAGCGATGGCAACGTGCCGGCCACGAAATCCGCAAGCTGGCTCGGCGATTCCATATTGTTGGCCGCTCCCTGCAGATCGTCGGACAGTTGCGGCGAGCGGGACACAACCTCGCGGAAGAGTTCCTGTGTATTCCGGTAAAGCGCCGTTAATTCCGGCCCGGGTTCATTTTCAGTATCTGGTAAATCCTCTACGCTGGCACGCAGAAACGGCTTTAGCCCGATGACTTCAGCGACTCGCATTCGTCGCAATCCTTCGAGAAAGACGACCACGTTGCCATTGGGCGTGCGCACCATCTTGTGCACTTTGCCGACCGTGCCCACCGCGTGCAGGTCCGTACCAACAGGATCCTCGATTCGCGGGTCGAGCTGCGCCACCACCCCCAAAACCTTTTCTTCCCCTTGCAGGGAGTCCAGCAGCGCCAGCGAGCTATCGCGCCCTACGGTCAGCGGGATCACGGCTCCTGGGAACAGGACCGTATCGCGCAGCGGCAGAATCGGTAGTTCTGGCGGCAAGCTGTACAAAGCCTTAGCCATTTCGTATTCCCCCTTCGGCCCGATGAAATAAACCCATAAGGTCGAAACACCATTCAGTTAGATGCAAGTAAGCCCGATCGAGTTACGGCCATTACACCATCATTGTTATGAGACCTTAGCATATAACGCTCACTCTTGCAACAGGTATGTAATATCATTATTATGAATCGCTTACATGATAGCTGATAGACCTTCCCCAGGCGATCTGCTGTGGCAACCAAGTCAAGTGCGCGTGGTTAGACGGATTTCCCGGAGAATTGCAAGCGAACGAAATCCAGCGCTTCTGTGCGAGACGCTATCTTGCCCTCAAGCTGTGCGTCCTCGACGGCGGAAAGAATTTCCTTGAACTGCGGGCCGGGCTGAAAGCCCATGTTCTTCAAGTCTTCGCCAGTTACGAGCCGCGCTGGATGCACCGCTTCGGGGGGAGTTTCGGCCAGGAAGCCGCGGACGAAGTCATAGCTCGAGAGGCTCCCATGGCTTGAAAGGCAGTCGAGCCGATGCAGTTCAAGATGCTGCTCAAAGTGCGGAAGCCGCGCGAAACGCTTTCGCGTTGAGTCACGCATATTCGGCACGTCTTTGAAGCGCATGTGATTCGCCACCAGCGAGACAATTTGCTCGGTATCCTCGTTCGAAAAGCGCAGTCGCCGGCATATCTCTTCGGTGATGCGCACGCCGACTTCGACGTGGTCGTCAAACCGTATTCGATCACTCGGCCCCGCAGGCGCCCTAAACGTCGGCGGCTTGCCCACATCATGCAACAGAACGCCCCAGGCAAGCGTACGCGGCGCGCCAGCGGGAAGTTTTTCTATCATAAGCAGAGTGTGCGTCCACACATCCCCCTCAGGATGGAACTGCGCTGGTTGCTGAACACCCTTCATGCGTGCTACCTCGGGCAGCACCTCGCGCAAGAGCCCCGTTTCATCGAGCAACTCGAAAGCACGGCGCGCCGCGCCTTCGGTGAGCATTCTGCTCAGCTCATCGCGAACGCGCTCCTTCGACACCTGCTCGATCTGCGAAGCGAGCTTCCGAATCGCCGCGAAAGTCCGCGGTTCAATGGAATAGTCGAAGCGCGCCGCGAACCGTACTGCGCGCAGCATCCGCAGCTTGTCTTCTACAAAGCGCAGCTCCGGCTCGCCGATCGCGCGAACGATGCGCGCTTTGATGTCTGCCTGGCCGCCAACGAAGTCAAGAACGTTGCCGTCCCGAGGGTCCATCAATAGGCCATTGATCGTGAAATCCCGCCGCCGCACGTCCTCGTCTGGCGAGTTCGAAAACTCCACGCGAACTGGATGGCGCCCATCCGCAGAGCCAATATCCGAGCGAAACGTCGCCACTTCTACTTGCACGCCGTCTTTGACGACGATCACCACGCCGAATTGCGCCCCCACCGGAATGCTTCCCGGAAAAAGCTGCTGGACACGCTCAGGCCTTGCATCGGTGGAAACGTCGTAATCGGAAGGCTCGCGGCCCAGTATGATGTCGCGTACACAGCCGCCATTGAAAAGCGCCTGGTAGCCGGCATCACGCAGTCGCGCACAAATCCGCTCCGCCTGTTCCCGTGCATTCATAGGGGAATTATGACGCTCGAAGGCGCACCGAGCAAATCGCAAGGTTCGCAGAGGTCGGTTTCCGTAGCGCTATCAGAGGAAGCGCACCGCCATGCAAGTGATGTCGTCATGCTGCCGCGCCGGCCCCACATAAGCATCGACGTCTGCCATCACTGCGGCAAGCACCCCGGCGGCCGATTCAGTCGCGAAGTGCTCCACCCGATTCTGCAGCCGCACCTCGCCGTATTCTTCGCCAGCGGTGTTGACGGCTTCCGGCAGTCCGTCCGTGAAAATCACCAGCAGATCTCCCGGCTCGATGGAGACCGCGGAAGAGCGATACTCCGCTGCGGAATCGATGCCGAAAGGGACTGTGCCCTCGGAAAGTCGCAGCATCGCTCCCGAGGCGCGCCGCAAAAATGGCGCGTTGTGCCCGGCATTGATGTAGCCAATCCGCCCTGAAGAGGCATCGTATTCCGCAATGAATGCCGTGGTGAAGCGCATGCCAGAGAGGCTATGGTCGCAGGCGTAGCGATTCAGGTCGCGCGCCAGCTCGTCCAGAGTGCCGGGACGCGCGGCTAGAGCATGGATGCTTGCCTGGAACGTCGCCATTAGCAGCGCCGCGGGCACGCTCTTGCCGGCTACATCGGCGACAACCATCAGCAAGGATTGCCCGGCATGACCTTCGGGCCCTGCGCGCAAGAACGCATCGTAATAATCACCCGCAACGGTATTCTGCGGTCGCGTGGCAAATGCAAGATCGACTCCTGGTACGACCGGAGGATGTTCCGGGACCAACCAGTGCTGGATTTCTCGGGCGATCTCCAAGTCGCGCTTCATTGTCACGCGATCGGCAAGCTCCAACGCCAGCAGAAGAAATAAAATCGCGGAGCCGACGCCGCCCCACTCAAACGAGTACTGCTGCCCATCCCCAAAGCGAAAATTCGGCTGAATAAGAAGCAGCACACAAGCAATCAGCAGCAGCACTCGCCGCGCGGGCGTCAGCTTCATCAACATGGCCTGGAACAGCGCCCACGCGATGCGGAACGGGCGTTTCCAGTTCTTTCCCGTGCCCATAGCCTGCCAATCCACATCGCGCGCATAGAACGAGTAGGTGGATTGTGCGTCGGCTTTCATCTGACCCCACAGTTGGTCGATAGCCAGCCCTTCCGTCACGCGCGTCCAATATTCGTGCAATCCGCCTTGTTTTCGTCCCTCACCCGGTGGATTGCCTGGGGGCGGAACGGAATAGTTTGTTCCAGGGGAAGCCATGGCGAAATTATACGGTACGGAAGAAGAACACGCCGGTCTTTAACGAGGGGAATTAGCGGTCGCGCGGCGAGCGCAGCGAGCCACCGAGCTGCAGCTTCGAGAAACCGAAGCGGTCTCGCACGCGGTCGGCGGCTTGCGCCAGGCGTTCGAGCCTCTCG
>JASHQB010000005.1 GCA_030037775.1 Candidatus Acidiferrales bacterium | reverse complement strand
CATGAGCAGACCTTCCGATCTGGTGCAAGGCACGCTCGACATGCTGCTGCTGAAAATTCTCGCCCTCGAACCCATGAACGGCTTCGCCATCAGCCAGCGCCTCAAGCAAGTCTCCGGCGAAATTCTCCAGGTCAGTGACGGCTCGCTCTATCCCGCTCTCCACAAACTCGAGCAGGAAGGCTGGATCGCCGCTACTTGGAAAACCACCGGCAACAATCGCCGCGCGAAATACTATTCCCTCACGCGCCTGGGCCGCCGCCAGCTCGAAAGGGAAGCGCATGACTGGGGCCGTCTCTCCACGGCCATTTCTCGCGTCGTGAAACTCAAGGAGGCCTGAGCCATGCGCCCTGGCAATTGGCTCTACACCATTCCTCTGCGCTTCCGCTCGCTCTTTCGCCGCCGCCGTGCTGAGGCCGACCTCGACGCCGAACTTCGCGACCACCTCGAGCAAAAAACGGAATCCTACGTGGCAGGCGGCCTGACCCCGCGCGAAGCCCGCCGCCAGGCCCTCATCGATCTGCGCGGCCTGGACCAGACCAAAGAGCGCTGCCGCGACGCCCGCCGCGTCACCTGGCTGCAGGACCTCGCGCAAGACCTTCGCTACGCGCTTCGCATGCTGGGCAAATCCCCCGGCTTCACCGCCGTCGCCGTCCTCACCCTCGCCCTCGGCATCGGCGCAAATACTACCGTCCTGAGCGTGGTCAGCGGCCTGATACTACGCAAACCGCCGGTGCGCGATCCCAACGGGCTGCTCGCCATCACCAGCAAGAATCCCGCGAACGTCTTCGGTGCGGACCTTTCTTCTGTTTCGGCCGCGGATTATCTTGATTGGCAAGAACAAGGCAACGATTTCAGCAGCATGGCCGCCGCCGATTTCGACGACTTCACCGTCAGCGGCGGCGATTTCACTCCCGAATTTGTCCCGGGCGCGCGCGTTTCGGCGAATTTTTTTCAGGTCATGGAAATCCAGCCGGTCATTGGTCGTCCGCTTCTCCCTGGCGAAGACCAGCCTGGCAAGGACCACGCCGTCCTGCTCAGCACCCAGCTCTGGAACTCAAAGTTCGCCGGCGATCCGCACGTCCTCGGCCAATCGATCAAAATCAACGGCAACTCTTACACCATCGTGGGAGTGATGCCCGGAGCCTTCAGCGTCTACGATTCGCCCGCGCAGCTTTGGTTTCCGCTGGTTTTTTCGCCGGATGAGCTGGGCCCGGGAAAGCGCAGCTTCCGTTTCCTGCGCGTTTTCGCCCGCCTCAAGCATGGCGTTCATATCTCTGAGGCCTCTGCGCAGATGAACACGATCGCCGCGCGCATCGCCGCCGCGCATCTTGACACCAACAAGAATTGGGGCGCGCGTGTCATGACCGAGCAGCAGTACAACATCAGCGACTGGAACGTCGAGAATGCCCTGTTTCTGCTCATGATGGCTGTCTTTCTTGTCCTGTTGGTCGCCTGCGCCAATGTGGCCAGCATGCTTTTGGCGCGCAACTCCGGCCGCGCGCAGGAATTTTCCATTCGCGCCGTTCTCGGCGCGGGCCGGTTTCGCCTCGCCCGGCAGCTGCTCACCGAATGCCTGCTGCTCGCCGTCGCCGGCGGCGCCCTGGGGACCCTCTTCGCTTACTGGAGCCTCCGCGTCACTCTGGCGCAGTTCAATTGGAACGAAACGGTCGCTGCAATAGGCAGAACGATTGGCATTGACACACGCGTGCTCCTCTTCACCGCGGCAATTTCCCTCTTCGTCGCGCTCGTTGTCGGAATCGCGCCGGCCATTCGCCTTTCCCGCCGCGACCCGGGTGAACGTCTGAAGCAGGCCGCCCGCGGAGCCACTTCCGCGCGCCAGCATCACCGCCTGCAACGTCTGCTCGTGATCGGTCAGCTCACCCTCTCGCTGATTCTGTTGACCGGAGCCGGCCTCTTCGTTCAGGATTTCATCGCCGAGACGCGCGCCGCCACGGACTTCAATTCCCACAACGTCCTCACCGCCTCTGTTTCCTTGCGTGGTCTTGACTATTACGGTGCAGCGCAGCGCCAATCCTCTTTTTTCCAGAACGCCTTGCACCAGATCCAACAATCTCCCGAGGTAGAATCGGTGGTTCTCTCGAGCGCCTTGCCGTTTGAATTTCGAGGCTTGACCTCCGTGCCTTTCGTCCTCGAGGGCCACCCGGTCTCGAAGCCCGCCGACCAGCCGACGAGCGAATATTTCCTGGTCAGCCCCGGATATTTCCGGGCCTTGCAAATTCCCCTCTTGCAGGGCCGCGAATTTGAGCCTTCCGACGGCCCCGCTGCCCCTCCCGTCGCCATTGTCAACGAAGCATTCGCTCGCCGCTATTTCCCAAACCAGAACCCGCTGGGCCGCCATCTCCTGATTGACAGCCAAAAGCGTCCGGCAAACCAGTGGAGCGAAATTGTCGGCGTCGTCGGGAACGTCAATGAATTTCTGGGTGAAACTCACCCAAGGCCACATTTGTTCGAGCCGTTCCTCGCTCATCCCGTGGGCGACATGAACTTCGTCATTCGCATCCGCACCGAACCCACTTCTTTTTCCGGCTCACTGCGTCAGGCTGTCTGGGCCGTCGATAGCGGCCAGGCGGTCAGCGACGTGAAAACCATGGACCGCGTCATCGCCGATTCCGGCCAGGGCGACAACATCATGGCCGAACTGATGGGCTCGTTCGCTCTGGTCGCTCTCTTGATGGCCGCCGCGGGCATCTACGGAGTGCTTTCCTATCTCGTCGCGCAGCGCACTCGTGAAATCGGCATTCGCATGGCCCTCGGCGCGGAGCGTCGCGACGTGCTCGGACTGGTCATGCGCAATGGGGTCGTTTTGATCTCCATCGGCGTCGGCGCGGGAGCTCTGGTTTCGCTGGCGCTGCCGCGTGCCGTCGGCGCGGTTCTCAGCGGCTTGGGACTTCATCAATGGGGCCTGCTCATCGCCGGCACCACGCTCACCATCACTCTGGTCGCCCTGCTCGCCTGCTACATTCCCGCGCGCCGCGCCATGCGCGTCGATCCCATGGTGGCCTTGCGCTATGAGTGAAGGAGGGAGTTGATTATGCGCCCCGGCAATTGGCTCTACACCATTCCTCTTCGGCTGCGCGCGCTCTTCCGCCGCCGTCGCGCCGATGAAGACCTCGACGCCGAGCTTCGCGACCATATCGAGCAAAAAACGGAATCCTACGTAGCAGGCGGCCTGACCCCGCGCGAAGCCCGCCGCCAGGCCCTCATCGACCTGCGCGGCCTGGACCAGACCAAAGAGCGCTGCCGTGACACGCGCCGCGTCACCTGGCTCCAGGACCTCGCGCAAGACCTTCGCTTCGCCCTGCGCATGCTGCGCAAGTCCCCCGGCTTCACCGCAGTCGCGGTGCTCACTCTCGCCCTCGGCATCGGCGCCAACACCGCCATCTTCAGCCTCATTGATGCAGCCATGTTGCGAA